>NZ_JBSFFY010000043.1:0-54599 GCF_053596315.1 Streptomyces sp. NPDC001732 | reverse complement strand
CTCGTAGACCTGGTCGAGGAAGACGAGCAGGTGGGCGCTGTCGTCCGTCAGCCGGGTCACCCCGGCGCGCACGACATGGGTGGTGAGCGTCAGCTCCGGACCGGCCATCATCCGGACCGGGCGTCGTCGCCCGGAACGCCGCCCGGCGTCCGCCCGTACGTCGCCCCGGAGCGTCACCCGCCGTGGCTCAGGCGTCGCCCCCGACCATGGCGAGCAGCCGGTCCAGCACCCGCGGCCCGCTCGCGCGCAACCCGTCGTGCTCGTACTCGTCGGTCACCCAGGTGCGCAGCCCGCGGATCGACGCCGCCGTGCGCAGGGCGTGCCCGGTGTCGACGTACATGTCGTCGTGGTAGACGGCGGCGACGACCGGTACCCGGTTGGCCGCCAGGCGGTCGGGGTCGTACAGCGGTGCCCAGTCGGTGCGGGCGGCCAGCAGGTCGGCGGTCTCGCGCAGCGGGCGCAGCGCCGGGTCCACCTCGAAGTGCCAGGGGTGGATGGTCTCGCCGGTGAAGAGCACCGGTCCCTCGCCCTTGAGCGCCTCGGCCGCGTCGAACTGCGGGAACTCGGCGCGGACCCGCTCGGCGGACCAGGCGGTGGGCCGGGCGTCCTGGCCGTAGATCGCCTCGTGCATCAGCGCGTACAGCGGGTGGCCGGCGAACGAGTTGGCCGTGCGCACGGCCTCCTGGAAGGTGTCGGAGAGCTCGGTGCCGTACGGGGTGCGGACGAACGCGTTCTCCAGCAGGTAGTGCAGCTGGTGGCTGCCGTTGCCGCCGCCCAGCATGATGCCGAGGGACTGGAACCCCTCGGGCGTCAGCAGGTGTCCCGCGCTGTCGGTGGGGTGTTCCAGCAGGTGGGCGGCGATCTGCCGGGCTCGTTCGACGTCCTGCGGGTAGCGGGCGTAGTGCGCGGCGACCTTGCGTTCGACGCGCGGGTAGGCGGCCCGGTAGACGTCGTCGGCGTGTGCGTCGAGCGAGGGCAGTCCGCCGGTGATCAGGACGGCCCCGAGCCCTTCGGGGGCGGCCGACAGGTAGCGGACTGCGCAGAAGCCGCCGAAGGACTGGCCGAGGACCGTCCACGGCTCGCCGCCGGTCAGCTGCGGGCGGATCAGCTCGCAGTCGCGCACGATGTTGTCGGACCGGAAGCGGGCCAGGTAGTCGGCCTGTTCGCGCGGACCGCCGCGCAGCGGCAGGGTCTGCCGGTTGGCCGGGGTGGAGAGGCCGGTGCCGCGCTGGTCGAGCAGCAGCACCCGGAACTCCTGCACGGCCCGCCCCAGCCACGCCTCCGTGCCGACGAAGCGCCGGGCACCGAAGCCGGGACCGCCCTCCAGGTAGACCAGCCACGGCAGCTTCTCGCCGGCCCTCCCGCTCGCCACGGCCTCCCTGCCGAAGACCTCGATCTGCTCGCCGTCGGGATCGTCGTGGTCGAGCGGGACGGTGAAGTAGCGGTCGGTGAAGACGATGCCGGGGTGCCGGTAGCTGCTCACAAGGTGCTCCTGAATCAGATGTGCCGCGGACAGTTCAGCACACGGCCGTGACCCGGACGGTCGCGGCCCGTGTGCGCGGTGCCCGGACGGCTCCTACCGTGCAGGCATGATCCGGTTCGAGCAGGTCGGCAAGGTCTATCCGGACGGCACGACCGCGGTGGACGGCCTGTCCTTCGAGGTCGCCGAGGGGGAACTGGTCACTCTCGTCGGGCCGTCCGGCTGTGGCAAGACCACCACGATGATGATGGTGAACCGGCTGATCGAGCCGTCGTCGGGCCGGATCCTGGTGGACGGCGAGGACGTCTCCGGCGTCGACCCGGTACGGCTCCGCCGCCGGATCGGCTACGTCATCCAGCAGGTCGGGCTCTTCCCGCACCGCACGGTCCTCGACAACACCGCGACCGTGCCCGCGCTGATCGGCTGGAAACGGGCGAGGGCCCGGGAGCGGGCGGCCGAGCTGCTGGATCTGGTGGGCCTCGACCCGAAGACGTACGGCTCCCGCTACCCCGCGCAGCTCTCCGGCGGCCAGCGGCAACGGGTGGGCGTGGCAAGGGCGTTGGCCGCCGATCCGCCGGTGCTGCTGATGGACGAGCCGTTCGGCGCGGTCGATCCGGTGGTGCGCGAACGGCTGCAGAACGAGTTCCTGGGCCTGCAGGCGGCGGTCAGGAAGACGGTCCTGATGGTCACCCACGACATCGAGGAGGCGGTCCGGATGGGCGACCGGATCGCGGTGTACGGGGCGGGGCGCATCGAGCAGTTCGACAGCCCGGGGGCTGTGCTCGGGACTCCCGCGACCCCGTACGTGGCCCGGTTCGTGGGCGCCGACCGGGGCCTGAAGCGGCTCTCGGTCACGGCGATCGAGCCGGACGACCTGGAGGAGCCGCCGGTGGCCCGGCTCGACGAGCCGGCCGGGTCGGCCGCGGCCCGGCTGGGCGAGGCGGATGCCCGCTGGGCGGTGGTGCTGAACGGCGGGGGCGAGTTGCACGGCTGGGTTTCGGCGGAGGCGCTGCGGGCCGCGGGCGGGCGGGGCACGGTCGGTGCTCTGGCCCGGCGGATGGATGCCTGGGTGCCGGTGGGGGCCCCGCTGAAGCAGGCGTTCAGCGAGATGCTCCAGCACGACGCGGGGTGGGTGGCGGTGCTGGACGGGTCGCGGTTCCTCGGCGTGCTGACCCCGGCCCGGCTCCACGAGGCGCTGCGCCGCTCGGTGGACGCGGACGCGCGGGGCGTGGGCCGGGACGAGGTGCGGTTCGACTCGATCGCGGACGCGTAGAGCGGACGTGCAGAGGGGGCGCGGGCGGTCCGAGTGGAGCCCCCTGCGCGCCACCGGTTCGGGGTGGTCCGTCAGCAGCCGCACGCGTCGGGCCGGTGGCGCCGGGGCCCGTCGCGGCCGGGCAGCCGCGCGAACGCCTCATACCACTTGTTCTCCTGTTGTCCCCCCGGCCACCGGACTCCCGGCCCCGGACCGGCCCCGTGCCGTCCGCCGCCGTACGGTGTGATCGGCCATCCCCCCGGGTGATCATTCCCTGCGAAGAAGGCGGTACCGCATGTCCCTGTTCGATCTGCCGCTCGACCGGCTGCGCGAGCACCGCAGCACGTCGGTGGAGCCGGAGGACTTCGACGCGTTCTGGACGAAGACGCTCGACGAGGCCAGGTCCCACGACCTCGCCGCCCGGTTCGAGCGGCGCGCCGGCACGGGTCTGGCCACCGTGGACGTGCACGACGTGACGTTCGCGGGCTTCGGCGGCCACCCGGTCAAGGGCTGGTTCGTCGTCCCGGCGGGTGCCACGGAGCCGCTGCCGCTGGTCGTCGAGTTCATCGGCTACGGCGGCGGGCGGGGCCTGGCACACACCCATCTGCTCTGGGCCTCGGCCGGTTTCGCCCACTTCGTGATGGACACCCGGGGCCAGGGCAGCGGCTGGCGCGTCGGCGACACCCCGGACCCGGTGGGCAGCGGGCCCGCGTTCCCCGGTTTCATGACCCGCGGCATCGAGGACCCGTACGCGTACTACTACCGGCGGGTGTTCACCGACGCGGTGCGGGCGGTGGAGGCGGCGCGCTCGCACCCGCTGGCCGACGCGGCACGCACCGCGGCCATCGGCGAGAGCCAGGGCGGCGGCATCACGCTCGCCGTCGGCGGGCTGATACCGGACCTCGCGGCGATCGCGCCGGACGTCCCGTTCCTGTGCGACTTCCCGCGCGCGCTGACGGTCACCGACCGCACCCCGTACCGCGAGATCGGCAACTACCTCAAGACGCACCGCGGCCGGTCCGACCGGGCGAGGACGACCCTGGCCTACTTCGACGGGGTGCACTTCGCCGCCCGCGGGCGGGCGCCGGCGCTGTTCTCGACCGCCCTGGAGGACATGACCTGTCCGCCCTCGACGGTCTTCGCCGCGTTCAACGCCTACGCCCACCCGGACAAGACCATCGAGGTGTACGACTTCAACGACCACGAGGGCGGCGGGCCGTTCCAGGAGGCCGTGCAGCTGGGCTGGCTGCCGGGGAAGCTGAGGGCCTGACCTCGCCGGGGGGCCGTCAGTCGCGCGGCAGGAGGCGCCGGGACTCCAGGTAGGTGCGCGCCACGTCCTCGGGCAGCCGCCGCCAGCTGTCGACCTGCTCGTCGAGGCGGGCCAGGTCGGCGGTGGTCAGTACGGTGCCGAGCGCGCCCAGTGCCCGGCGCACGCCTTCGCCGCCCGCCCGGGAGCGGTTGACGACCGGGACCAGGTGGTCGGCGTTCTGGAGGTGCTTGTCGTCGGCGAGCAGGACGAGGCCGAAGGTGTCCAGGGTGGCGTCGGTGGTGGTGGTCAGGACCATCTGGTCCCGGCCGTTGCGGACGGCCTGTTTGGCCTGGGTGGTGCCGACGCCCTTGGGGTCCACGGCCGTGACGCGGATGCCGTACGTCTTCTTCAGTCCGGGCGCGCAGTAGGGGCGCCGTACGCATTCGTCCCCGGCCGCCAGCCGTACGGGCAGGCCGGACGCGCCCAGGTCGCTCAGGGTCCGGAGGCGGTGTTCGGCCGCGTAGGCGGCGGTGACGGCGAAGGCGTTCTGGTCGAGGGCGCGTCCGGGGTCGAGGACGGTGAGGCCGCGGGGTCCGGCCAGTGCGCGCAGGGCCTTCATGGTGGCGGCGAGGTCGGGCGAGCCGACGGGGGCGGCGTCGGCGCCGTTCTCCCTGGCGTTCAGCCAGTCGGCGAAGGTGGCGGCGTACTCCGGCACGACGTCGATCTGGCCGTTCTCCAGCGCGGGTTCGTAGATCTCCCGGTTGGTGACGGTGATGATCCTCGTGGTGTAGCCGGCCCGGTCCAGCAGCAGCGCGTACATCCGGGCGAGCAGCTCGCTCTCGGTGAATCCGGCGGAGCCGATGGTGAGGTGCTTGCTGTCGCCGGGCGGTGCGGTGACCTCGCCCCGGTTCTCCAGGGAGGGGCCGGTGGCGCAGGCGGTCGCCGCCAGCAGCAGCGCCGGCAGCAGCGGGAACGCGCCGCGCGGTCTCATCCGGCCGCCTCGCCGCGGAGCCGGCCGGGGAGCAGTCGCCGCACCGCTTCGAAGAGCCCTTCGACGATCAGGGCGAAGAGGGTCACCAGGACCGCTCCGGCGACCACCTGCGCGGTGGAGGCGAGGTTGAAGCCCGCGGTGATGATGCGGCCGAGTCCTCCGCCGCCCGCCAGGGCCGCGAGGGTGGCGGTCGCGACGAGCTGGACGGCGGCGATCCGTACGCCGGTGAGGATCAGGGGCAGGGCGAGCGGCACCTCGACGCCCAGCATCAGCTGCCGGCCCGTCATTCCCATGCCCCGGGCGGCACGCACCACGTCCCGGTCGACCTCCCGCATGCCGACGTAGGCGTTGGTGAGCAGCGGAGGTACGGCGAAGAGCACGAGGGCGACGACGGTCGGCCATTCGCCGTGGCCGCCGATCGGGGTGAGGAGGAGCAGCACCAGCACGGCGAAGGTGGGGACGGCCCGGCCGATGTTGGAGAGGTTGACGGCGAGTGCGCCGCCCCTGCCGAGGTGGCCGAGGAGCACGGCGACGGGCAGCGCGATCAGACAGCTGATCAGCAGGCAGACGACGGTGAGGAAGAGGTGCTGGAGGAGGCGGTCCCGGATGCCGCCCTCGCCGGTCCAGTTCGCGGCGGTGGTGAGCCAGGACCAGGCTTCGGCGAGGGTGTTCACGACCGTCTCCGGGTCCACGGGGTCAGGAACCGCTGGGCGAGCAGGAGCAGCAGGTCGGCGGCGACGGCGATGATCACGCAGAGGACGGAGGCGGTGAGCACCTGGGCCTTGAAGTAGGTGTTCATGCCGGAGTAGATGAGGTTGCCGAGCCCGCCGTGGCCGACGATCGCGCCGACCGTGACCAGGGAGATCGCGGAGACGGTCGCGATCCGCAGTCCGGCCATGGCGGCGGGCAGGGCGAGGGGCAGTTCGACGGTGAGCAGCAGCCGCAGCGGACCGTATCCCATGCCGCGCGCGGCCTGTCGGGTCTCCTCGGGCACGGCGCGCAGTCCGGCGAGGAGGTTGCGGACGAGGAGGGTGAGCGAGTACAGGACGAGTCCGGCGACGACGAGCGGGGCGGACAGTCCGTACACCGGGAGCAGCAGCGAGAACATGGCGAGCGAGGGGACGGTGTACAGGGCGGTCGTCATGCCGAGGACGGGGCCCGCCGCCCAGCGCCGGTGCCATGCCGCGAGGGCGAGCGGAACGGCGAGGAGCAGCCCGATGAGCACGGAGGCCGCGGTGAGCTGGACGTGCTGGACGACGGCGTCCCAGAGGATCTCGCGCCGGCTGGAGAGGTAGGCCCCGCAGAGCCACTCGTTGCGCGCGAGGCAGTCGTCGGGGGGCGCGGTCACCCCTCCATTGGAGCGCGCGGGCGCGGGCGGGCGCGCGTCCTGATCGGCTGTCCGGGGGGCGGAGCGGTGGGTGACGGGGCGGGCTCCTCGGGCCGTTACGCGGGTGCCGACGCCCCGGGCCGCTCGACCTTTCGTACCGTGACGTCGTCCGGTCCGAGCAGGCGTCCGTCGGCCGCGCGGATCTCCAGCGGCCGGGGGGTACGGCCGTGGCGCAGATCGACCATCTCCGAGTGGGGTTCGCCGGGGTCGAAGAAGTGCGCCTCGCCCCACTGCCGCAGCGCCACGACGACCGGGAAGAGGTCCCTGCCCTTGGCGGTCAGCACGTACTCGTGGCGGGCGCCGCCGCCGGCTGCCGGAACCAGGTCGAGAATCCCGCCCCCGACCAGCTCGCGCAACCGCGTCGCCAGGATGTTCTTCGCGATGCCCAGACTGCGCTGGAACTCCCCGAAGCGGCGGCTGCCGTCGAACGCGTCCCGGACGATCAGCAGCGCCCACCAGTCTCCGATCGCGTCGACCGAGCGGGCCACCGGGCAGTCGCTGTCGTCGAGGCGTGTCCGCTTCACCATGTCGATCCTCTTCACCTCGTCGGTTGCAACATGCTACCAGTCGGCATTAACGTCCGTCAGGTAGCAACTTGCAACCGAACAGGCCCAGGGGTGCCCGTGACCGACAGCGAGAGAACGATCAGGACCAGGCAGGCGGACGGCGGAACACCGGTGCCCGCCCTGTCCGGGCGCACCACGGTGCTCTTCGCGGTCGCCTCCGGAGCCGCGGTGGCCAACGTCTACTTCGCGCAACCCCTCCTGGTCACCCTGGGCCAGGAATTCCGGATCGGTGCGGCATCCGTAGGCATCGTCGTGACCCTCACCCAGATCGGCTACGGCCTCGGGCTGTTCCTGCTGGTGCCGCTGGGCGATCTGGTCGACCGACGGACCCTCGTCGTGGCCCAGCTGGCGCTGCTCGCGGCAGCGCTCGTGGCCACCGGCGCGGCGACCGCCGCGCCGGTCCTGCTGGCCGCCCTGGCCGCCGTGGGCTTCCTCGCCGTGGTGACCCAGACGCTCGTGGCCTTCGCGGCGTCACTGTCCGCCCCGGACCGGCGTGGCCGCGCGGTCGGCCTGGTGACCAGCGGAATCGTCATCGGGATCCTGCTCGCCCGCACGGTCTCCGGCGCGCTGGCCGACCTCGCGGGCTGGCGGACGGTCTACCTCGCCTCGGCCACGCTGACCCTGGTGCTCACCCTGGCCCTCTCCCGCGTGCTGCCGCGCCGGTCGACGCCACCGGCCTCCATGCGCTACGTCCGACTGCTGCGTTCGACGCTCGTGCTGTTCGCCGAGGAACGCGTACTGCGGGTCCGCGCTCTGCTCGCCCTGCTCGTCTTCGCCGCCTTCAGCACCCTGTGGAGCTGTGTCGCCCTCCCGCTGAGCGAACCCCCGCTGTCCCTGTCGCACACCGCGATCGGGGCGTTCGGTCTCGTGGGAGCAGCGGGCGCGCTGGCGGCCGCGCCGGCCGGCCGTCTGCACGACCGGGGGCTCGCCGGGTGGACGACCGGCACCGCACTGGTCCTGCTCACCGTGGCGTGGCTCCCGCTCGCCCTCACCAGGCAGTCGCTGTGGGCACTGGCGATCGGCGCGGTCCTCCTCGACCTGGCGGTGCAGGCCGTCCATGTCACCAATCAGAGCCTGATCTACGCGGTCCGCCCCGATGCCGGAAGCCGGCTGATCGGCGGCTACATGGTCTTCTACTCGGTCGGCAGCGCCGCGGGTGCCCTCGCCTCTACGACCGTCCACGCGTGGGCCGGGTGGGGTGCGGTGTGTCTGCTCGGCGCCGTGACCAGCGCGCTCGCGCTCCTCGTGTGGGCGGTGGATCAGGTGCGCGGCGGCCGCAGACGCAGCTGCAGCATCGCCTCGAACCGGGCCTCCGGGTCGTCGAGGTCGATGTCCGCGACCGCGGCCAGCCGCTTGAGCCGGTAGCGGAAGGTGTTGGGGTGGACGTGCACGGCGGCCGCGGCGGCGGGGACGTCGCCGAAGGTGCTCAGCCAGGCGTCCAGGGTGTCCGTGAGGGCGGTGCCGTGTTGTGCGTCGTGGGCGAGGAGGCGTACGACCGGGCCGTCCGGCAGGTCGTCCTCGGCGGCGATCCGGTCCGTCAGCTCCTCCAGCAGCGCGGCGGCGTAGACGTCCGACAGCCGGGCGGCCCTGCGCCGGGTGCGGCCGGAGCCGAGGACCCGCAGCGCGCGGTCCGCGTCTGCCCGGGAGCGGCGCAGTTCGGCCGGGCGGGCGGCGAGCCGGCCGATTCCGATGACGGCGGGGACCCGGTCGCCGATGCGGCCGAGGAACGCCTCGGCCACCCGCAGCCCCTGCGCGTCCGATCCCGTGGGCAGGACCGCGTAGGTGACGCCCTTGAGGGTGGCCGTGGCGGTCCGGGGGTGGATCGCGGCCAGGTGGAGGGCGAGGGCCTCGGCGGCGCGGTGACCGGCGGCGACCCGGTCGGGCGCGAACGGCTCGCCGGTCACCGTGAGGGCGAGCACGCAGGCGGGCTGTGCGGACAGGCCGAGCCGTGCGGCGGCCTGCGGTGCGTGCGTGCCGCCGTCCAGGACCGTGGCGAGCAGGTCCGTGCGCAGCCGCCGCTCCGCGTCCTCGCCGGTGCGGCGGCGCAGCAGGTGCAGGGCGGCCACCTTCGCCGCTTCCTGGAGCGCCTGTGTGCGGTCCTCGTCCAGCGGGGCGTCGACGACGACCCAGATGGATCCGAGGATCTCGCCGCCGGCCCGGACGGCGATCGCGACCCGGGGTTTGTCCGACAGCCCGTCCAGGTAGACGGGTTCCTCCTTGCGGTAGAGGGCCTGGAAGGCTCCGGTCGCCTCCAGGGCGCGCAGTTTCCCGGCGGGCACCTGCCGGTCGAGAACGGTCGCGATCCGGTCGTCGTCACCCTCGTCCTGTCTGCTGGAGAAGGCCAGCACCCGCCCGTTCCGGTCCTCCACGGTGACCGGGCCGTCCAGCAGTCCGGCCGTCGCGTTGGCCAGGGCGAACAGGTCCCCGGCGAGCGGTTCGGCGCCGTCGGACTCGCCGGGGCCGCCCACCGTGCCCAGTTCGTCGACGGCGAGCAGCGACCGCAGCAGCGCGGCGACCTGGGCCCAGGACGCGCCGGGGGTCAGGCCGAGGACGGTCACTCCGGTGCGCGCGGCGGCCTCGGACACGGGCCCGTCCACCGGGACCGGGGAGCGGACCACGACGGCCGCCGCGCCGAGCCCGTCCGCCCGGTCGATCAGGGCGGCGACGGACTCGGCCCCGTACACGCCGACGCCGAGGACCACCGCGCCGGGCAGTCTCGCCGGTTCGTCCAACGGGTCCTGGATCAGCACTCCGCTGATGGCGCGGGCCCGGTCGGCCTCACCGGCCGCCACCTCGATCAGAGTGGATCCGAGGTCGTCGAGAATCCGGCCGAGCACGGCCCGCGACTGTTCCGTCATCGTCACAAGGTAAGGGCTGTCCCGCGGTACCCGGCGGGCCGGCCCTCGGCCGACCGGTCTCCGTGCGCGGCGGGCCGCGGCGGGCGGGGCCCACTGCGGCCCGGAGTCACCGTCACGCGGCCGGCCCCGGCGGCGGGCCCGTCACCGGCCGATCCACTCGGGGGACCCGGTGGTGACCTCGGCCAGTTTCTCCGGGATCGGGGAGAGACCGATCCCCGGGCCCCGAGGCACGGCGAGGTGGCCGTCCTCCAGCACGAACGGCTCGGTGATGTCGGTCCGGTAGTACCGGTCGGACGCGGAGGTGTCGCCGGGCAGGGTGAAGCCGGGCAGGGCGGCGAGCGCGACGTTGGCGGCGCGGCCGAGGCCGGTCTCCAGCATGCCTCCGCACCAGACGGGGATGCCGTTGGCGGCGCACACGTCGTGGATCCGCCGGGCCTCCAGGTAGCCGCCGACCCGGCCCGGTTTGATGTTGACGACCGAGCAGGCGCCCATCGCGATCGCGTCGGCCGCCGAGCGGGCGGAGACGACGGACTCGTCCAGGCAGATGGGGGTGCGCACCCGCCGGGCGAGTTCCGCGTGACCCCTGAGGTCCTCCTCGTCCAGGGGTTGTTCGATCAGCAGTAGCCCGTACGGATCGAGCCGGGCCAGTTGCGCGGCGTCGGCCAGGGTGTAGGCGGTGTTGGCGTCCACCTGGAGCAGCACGTCGTCGCCGAAGCGTTCCCGGACCGCCCGCACGGGTGCCACGTCCCAGCCGGGTTCGATCTTCAGTTTGATCCGCCGGTAGCCCTCGGCGAGATAGCCGTCGACGGCGTCGAGCAGGGCGGGGACCGATTCCATGATGCCGACCGACACCCCGGCCGGTACCCGTGCGGCCGTCGCTCCCAGCCACTGGCCCATGGAGACCCCGTGGGTGCGCAGCCAGGCGTCCAGTACCGCGGTCTCCAGGGCGGCCTTGGCCATCCGGTGTCCCTTGAACGCGGCGAGCGCGGGCGCGACCGCCCAGGGGTCGAGGTCCGGCAGGGCGGTGAGCGCGGGCACGAGGTGGCGGCGCAGCACGTCCGCGGCGCCCGCGGTGTACTCCGAGGAGTACAGCGGGTCGGCCATGGTGACGCATTCGCCGTAGCCCTCCTGGTCCCCGGTCTCGACCCTGACCAGCAGGATCTCCCGCGTGTTCAGGGTGGCGAACGAGGTCCGGAACGGGGCGACCAGCGGCATCGCGATCCGGCGCAGTTCCACACCGACGAGTTTCATGTCCGGTTCTCCTGACGTCTGTCGATCACGTACCGGCCGTCCCGGGTGAATCCGGTGACGGCGTGTCCCTCGGCCATCAGTCCGCCGAGCACTTCGCGCAGGGCGTGCCGCCATTCGCGGGCGAGGGACGGGTTGTCCCGGCGCATCGCTTCCGTCTCCGCCGGGATCCGGACCAGGACGGTGTCGCCCTTCTGGTGCCCGGCGACGGGGCGGCCGTCGGGTCCGGCCTCCAGCCCGACCACGGTGTGTCCGCCCGTCCCGCCGACCGTGGCGGGAGGGAGCGTGCCCGTCGCGGAGGCGACGGCGCGCGGGCCGGTCAGCTCCCAGCGGACCATCAGTCGGTCCGTCTCGGTTCCCGCGTTGACCTCGTCCTGCATGGTGCCGTAGAAGTCGGGCAGGTACTCGCTGGGTTCCGCGCCCAGTTTGGCCAGGTTGAAGTAGGCGTTGCGGCTGATCAGCGGGTCGAAGGTCCAGGTGATCGTGGTGATGTCGCGGGCCAGGGCCCAGGCCCGCTGGTGCTGTTTGACGGCGAAGCCGACGTGGTGGCCCCGGAGGGCGTCGTCCACCCCGGCGACGTGCGAGTGCAGTCCGGTGGCGGCCAGGAAGCCCAGGCAGAATCCGACCATTCGGCCGTCCCGGTGGACGCCGGCGACGTAGCTGCCGGAGTGCGCGAAGACCCGGAGCAGCTCCGGCGGGATCAGCGGGTTGCCGGAGGCGGGCCGCCAGATCCGGTCCAGCACCCGGCACGCCTCGTGCATCTCCTCGGGCCGGTGCAGCTCCGACACGGTCACGCCCGCCCGGTGTGCCGCCCGTGCCGCGGCGTCCGCCGCCGCTCGGGTTCCGTTCACCTCTCCACCCCCTCGGGCCCGGTCGGCGATTCGCGCAGCAGGGAGGTCACCAGGCGGGCCACCAGAGCCGTGCGGCGGGGCAGTTCGGCGACGAGCACGTGTTCGTCGTCGGCGTGCGCCCCGCCGCCCACGGCCCCGAGCCCGTCGAGCGTGGGGGTGCCGACTCCGGCGGTGAGGTTGCCGTCGGACGCGCCGCCGACCGCCACTGCACGCAGGGTGCCGAGCCCCAGTTCCGCACCGTGTCTCCGGGCGAGCTCGAAGAGCTCGGCCGACGCGTCGGCCGGCAGGGGCGGCCGGTCCGGGCCGCCGGTGAACGTGAGCGAGGCGCCCTCGGTCACCGGCCGGAGAGCGCGCACGGCACGGTCCACCCGGTCCTGCTCCGCGGCCGTCTCCACCCGTACGTCGACCAGCAGGCGGGCGGCGTCGGGCACGGTGTTGCGGGTGGTGCCCGACGAGGCGACGGTCGGGGTCACCGTGGTGCCGGTCGCCGGGTCGGCGAGGGCGGACAACGCGAGGATCTGGTGGGCCAGTTCGGTGGTCGTGTTGATGCCGCGATGGGGTTCGAGCCCGGCGTGCGCCGCACGGCCGGCGATGCCCAGTCCGTAGCTCGACACGCCCTTGCGGACCGTCTTCAGCGCGCCGTTCTCGCTCGCCTCCAGGACGAGCACGGCCCGGGTACGGCGGGCTTCGGCCTCGATCAGGGCGCGCGAGGTGGGGGCACCGATCTCCTCGTCCCCGGTGAGCAGCACCGACACCCCGTCCAGGTCGTCGAGGGCGGACAGGGCGTGGAACAGCTGCACCACGCCCGCCTTCATGTCGAAGCAGCCGGGTCCGGTCAGCCGGCCTCCGGTGATCTCGAAGGGGTGCGTGGCCAGTGAGCCCACCGGCCACACCGTGTCGAAGTGGCCGAGCAGCAGCACCCGGTCGCCGGAGCCGAACCGCCAGCGCAGGGCGGGCCGTCCCGAGCCGTCGAGCCATTCGGGTGCCGCACCGGTCAGCCGGGTGCCGAGCCCGGCGACGGTCCTCGCGCAGTCGGCGACCGCGGCCGGGTCCTCGCTGGGCGACTCGGTGCACACCAGTTGCCCGATGTCGGCCAGCATCCGCGGCAGCCCGGCCTCCAGAGTGGTGAGGAGGCCGGTCACGTCGGCTCGCCCCGGTGCCGGCGCGGGGCCGGAGCGCGGCGGCCCCGCCGCGGTGTCCGGCCCACCGGCCGGCCTCCGCGCGCCGTCGCGGTTCTCGCCGTCGGGTCTGTCGTACTCGCCATGGTCACCTCCGAAGGAGCGGCACGACGCCGCCACCAGGAGGACGGTAGGCGGCGCCGGACGGGCCCGGTTGGTGGCGCCGCACGAAAAACCGGCCCTTCGTTGGTGCGCCGCACCGAAGACGTACGACGGGGGGCCCGCCCGGCCGGGACGCACAGCCGCAGGGGGCCGGGGCACGGACCGGGACGCACGGCCGCGGGGGGCCGGGGCACGGACCGGGACGCACGGCCGCGGGGGGCCGGGGCACGGAGCCGCGCAGGCCCGCCCGGCCGGGGAGGAAAACCTTTCGCGGGCCGGGCACGCCCCTGGCAGCCTGTGGTCCATGACCGCGCAGCACCAGATACGGGCCGACTACGACGCCCGGACGATCGTCGTCTACCAGGCGTACTCACCGGCGGTGGCCGATCCGGCCCTGCGGGCGAACCGGTTCGTGCCGCCGTTCTCGTTCAGCCGGATGACCTGGATCAAGCCGTCGTTCCTGTGGCTCATGCACCGCAGCAACTGGGCGCGGAAGCCGGGGCAGGAGCGGATCCTCGCCGTGCGGATGACCCGGGAGGGGTGGGAGGAGGCCCTGTCCCGTGCGGTGCTGACGACGTCCGATCCCGCCGCGGTCTCCCGGGCCGCCGTGCACGTCCAGTGGGATCCCGAGCGTTCGCTGCGGGGAGCCGCTCTCAACCACTACAGCATCCAGGTCGGGGTGGGGCGCGGGCTGATCCGTACGTTCGCCGAGGAGTGGGTCGTCGGTCTCACCGATGTGACCCCTCAGGTCCGCAAGATCGCGAAGCTCGGCCAGGGCGGCCGGGCGGCGCAGGCCACCCGGCTGCTTCCTCCCGAACGGATCTACCCGGTGCCTCCGGCCGTCGCGAAGTCCCTGCGCATCGACGCCTGAACACCCGCCGCTGCCCCCGGGGCCCTGCGGCGACGGCTGGGCGAGCAGTCACGGATTCGGCGAGGAGCCACAGACGAGGAGTCGCGGGCGAGGAGTCGCGGGCGAGGAGTCACAGCGGCGGTTCGGCGAAGAGCTCCGACAGCCAGTGCGCCCCTTCTGCGGCGCCCGTCGCGCCGAGGTCGTCGCACGCGCCGGGGAAGAGGCGTCCCCAGGAGCAGGCCCGACCGATCGCCCCGAGCCGCCACGCCAGGCTCGTCGCACGCCGCAGTCCGGCCGCCGTGCGCCCGGCGCCCGTCCACGGTTCCAGGTAGGCGTCCCGCAGCCGGGGCAGCACGTCGGGGCCGAACCGCTCACGGGCCGACCCGGCGGGGACCAGGAAACTGCAGAAGGGGTGGCTGACGGCCGCGTCGCCCCAGTCGAAGAACGTGTAACGGCCGGGCCCGGCGGCGAAGAGCTGGCCGTCGTGGAGGTCGGAGTGGTCGAGCGTGTCGGGGATGCCCACGGCCACGAGTTCCTCGCACCACTCCACGAGCCGGGGCCGGAGCCCGCGCAGTCTCCCGCGGTCGGCGGGGCCGAGTGCGGTGTTCTCCTCGACGACCCGGTCGAAGACGTCGGGAAGCGTGGCCGTGCGCGCGGCGGGAACGCCGAGCCGCTCGATCTCCTCGGTGTACGGGACGAGCGCGCGCTGCATCGTGGCGTACCGGCGCAGCGGCTCCTCCCAGGCGCGCGGGTCGGCGGCGGGGCGGGCCGAGTCGAGCGCGTCGCGGAAGAGCGTGCCGCCGTCCGGGAGCAGTGACCAGCCCCGATCCGCGTCGACGGCGAGCGGCCGCAGCACGTGCTCGGGCACCCAGCGGGACAGCGCCTCGGTCAGCCCGGCCTCGAAGGCACTGGCGGGCGGGTTGGCCTTGAACCAGACGGTGCCGCCGTCCGCGACGGGCATCCGTACCAGCACGGACCACGGCCGCAGGCGCACCTTCCACGGCCCGGTCCCGCGCAGCCCGTGCGCGGCGAGCCCCTGCCCGGCCCAGTCGAGGGCGGCCTCCCGCCATGTCCTGCGTTCCCAGGGCGTCACCGCGTCCGGGTACCGCCCCCGGTCCACGGTCATCGACTCGTCACTGTGCATCGCATCACTCCACCACGCCGGCCACCGGTTCCTCATCCGGTTTTCCGGCCCGGCGCACGGCGGCCTGCGCCTCCTGCGCCTCTATCATGTCGAGCCCGTCGATCGCGGCGGGCGACAGCTGCGACCGCGTCAGGTCCGCCACGGGCAGCCAGGCGACGGCGGAGGTGGAGCCCTCGGCCTCGGTGACCGCGAGCGTGCCGGGTGCGAGCTCGACCCGGTAGAAGAGCCCCACGAGGTGCCAGTGCCTTCCGAGCCGGTGGGCGGTGTAGGACCGGGCGGCCACCAGCCGGGCCTCCCGCGGTTCTAGGCCGGTCTCCTCGTACAGCTCGCGTGCCAGCGCCCGTTCCGGCTGCTCGCCCGGGTCGATCCCGCCGCCCGGAAGGTGCCACAGTCCGGGCGGGAACACCGGCGAACTGTCCGAGAGTTGTGTCAACAGCAGTCGGCCTTCCACGACAGCCATCGCGTAGGCCGAGACGCGTGACCGTATGTCATTTCCCATGTGTGCCCCCAGACGCAGCGGCCGGCTCCGACCGAACCGTGTGGAACAACCTATCGATCATGTGCCGGGCCGGACGGAACACCCGCTCGGCCGGGTGCCGGTCCCTCGGCCGGGTGCCGGTCCCTCGGCCGGTACCAACTGCTCGGCCCGTCCGGCTCCGGCGGCCCGGGGGGCGCGACGTCCGGACCCGACGAAGGAGAGATCCGTATGAGCATGAGCCCCTCCGGTCCCATCCGCGTTCCCGACGCCTTCGCCGCGTGCTACAGCCGGCACAGCGGTGCCTCCGGCCGGGCCTGGATCGCCGCGCTGCCCGGCCTGGCCGGGGAGTTCCTGGACCGCTGGACGCTGCGGCCGGACGGCCCCCCTGACCACGGCATGGCCTCCCTCGTCCTGCCGGTGGCCCGTGCGGACGGTACGCCCGCGGTGCTGAAGCTCCAGCAGCTCACCGAGGACAACGCCGGTGCCGCGTCGGGTCTGCGCGTGTGGAACGGCGACGGGGTGGTGCGCCTGCTCGACCACGACGCGGACACCGGCACCATGCTGCTGGAACGGCTGGACTCGGACCGGCCGCTGTCGTCGGTGGCCGACGACACGGCCGCCGTGCAGGTCCTGGCCGGGCTGCTGGCCCGGCTGGTCGCTGTGCCCGCGCCGCCGGACATCCGGCGCCTGGCCGACGTCGCCGCGGCCATGCTGGACGAGGTGCCCCGCGCGGTGCCGGAGCTGAGCGATCCGGCCGAGCGACGGCTGGTGCGCGATTGCGCGTCCGCGGTGGCCGAACTCGTCGGCGAGTCCGGTGACCGTCTGCTGCACTGGGACCTGCATTACGACAACGTCCTCGCCTCCGAACGGGAGCCCTGGCTCGCCATCGACCCCGAACCCCTGGCCGGCGACCCCTGTTTCGAGCTGTTGCCGGCGCTGACCAACCGCTGGGCGGAGGCGGTGGCGACCGGCGATGCGACACGCGCGGTGCTCCGCCGCTTCGACCTGCTGACCGAGGTGCTCGGCCTGGACCGGGGACGGGCGGTCGGCTGGACGCTGGGCCGTGTCCTGCAGAACGCGCTGTGGGACGTCGAGGACGGCGAAACCGCTCTGGACCCGGCCCAGATCGCCATCGCCACGAGCCTGCTGGACCGACCGGCGCGGAAACACTGACACGCACCGGGCACCGGGCCGCGAGGACTCTTCGGCGGAAGGCCGGGGTCGGCCCGGTGCAGGCGCCTCGGGCCCCCGGACAGGTACGGCACGAGGCCGCGACCGCCCCGGAGCAGAGCGGAGCCACGATCGCCGTACCGGGGCCGGGCGCGCTGCGGTCACCTGCCCGGCGTCGTCAGGACAGCGCGGCCGGCACTCCCCCGTGCGGGGTCAGCCGCGCGATCCGGGCCAGGCGGCGCAACGAGTCCACCAGGGCCGCGCGGTCGTACGTGCTGGTCGTGACGAGCACCTCGTCGGCCCCGGTCTCCTCGATGGCCGTTTCCAGACCGGCGACGACCTCGTCCTCCGTGCCCTGGAGGTGGCCGCGCAGCCCGTCCTCGTAGAAGCGGCGCTCCTTCTCCGTCATGGTTCTCGTCCCGATCCGGTCGGGCGGGCCGAGCGGCGGGAAGACGCCGTGGGTACGGGAGTGCGCCATGGACCATGCCTCCGGCATCAGGAGCCGCCGGGCCTCCCGCGCGCTCCCGGCGACCGCGACGGTGCCCGCCACGACCACGTACGGCTCCGCGGACCGGGCGGAGGGGCAAAAGTCCCGTCGGTAGCGCTCGACGGCGCGCAGCAGTTCCTCCCGGCCCCGCAGGTCTCCGATCACCAGTGGCAGCCCGGCCGCCGCCGCGATGCCCGCGCCCTCTCCGGTGGCCAGCACGAACGGAGGGATGCGCAGGCCCTCGGCGGGGCGGGCGTGGACCTGCGGGTGGGTCCGTTGGGTACCGTCCAGCCAGCCGAGCAGTTCGGCCAGTTGCGCCGCGAAGTCGTCGGCGGCCGGTCTGTCGCTGCCCAGTGCTCTGCGGATGCCGTCGGTGAAGCCGACCGAGCGGCCGATGCCCATGTCGATCCGGCCGGGGAACAGGGACTCCAGCACACCGAACTGCTCGGCCACCACCATGGGCCGGTGGTTGGGGAGCATCACTCCGCCCGTACCGACCCGGATGGTGGAGGTCGCCGCCGCGACGGCCGCGGCCAGCACGGTCGGCGCGGAACCGGCGACGCCCGGCACACTGTGGTGCTCGGACACCCAGAACCGGTGGTACCCGAGCGCCTCGGCCTCCTCGGCGAGGCGCACGGTGTCGCGCAGCGCCTCGGGGCCGTCGTGCCCCTCGCGGGTGCGGGAACGGTCGAGCACGGAAAACCGGGTGGATGCGATCACGGAACTCACGCCCTTGTGCAACACCCGCACGGCGCCAGGATTCCCCGGGCCCGAACCCGTTCCCCGGGACGGGTGCCTCGCCGTCCCACGAGGCAGACGTCCTCGCTATTCCATGGGGTAGATGTCCCCGCTCGCCATGCCGCTCACCTGCTCGCTCTCCGATTCGAGCCTGCGGGCCTTGTCCTCCAGCCGTCGACGCTCCTTCGGGTCGGCGGCCCGCTCGGCCTCCTCCTTCAGGTCCTTCGCCTTGGCGCGCAGTTGCCGTACGCGGCCGCGGAGTTCGTCCGAATCACTCATGATCACTCCTTGGGTGGGTTCCTCAGCCCCGGCACCGGCACCGGCACCGTCGACACCGGGAAGCGCCCGGGGCCGAGGAACGGGCGTTCGCGCCCAGGAAGCCGAGCCCGATGCCCAGCATCCAGAAGTCCTTGGCCATGGGGATGCCGTTCTCGGTGGGCCGCAGGCTGCCGGGTTCCCGCATTCCGGGGACCCGCAGATACAGCCCGACCAGGCCCCCCGCGAACCCCGTCAGTGCCAGCCCCGCCAACCGCGTCGGCACGAAGGGGGTGAGCAGGGTGCCACCGATCGCGATCTCCGACCAGGCGAGCAGCCGGGTGAACCGTTCGGGCTCGATCCTCTGCAGGAACGGGTAGGCGACACAGGCCATGCCGTGCAGGCCCTGCGCCGTCTCCGCGTCGGCCTTCAGCTTGCCCAGGCCGGAGTTGAGGATGAACGCGCCGGTGGCGAGGCGAGGGGGCACGTCGCGCGGTTCGATTGTCGTCATGGGAGCCTCCGTCCCTCTCGTACCGGGCCCCTCGTCGAGCTTATCCAGTGGGCGCGATCGGCGCTCCGCAAGGAGGACCGGGTCCCGGCGGGTGTGCTCGCGGTCCGGCCGGGCGCCGCGCCGGGCCCGGGACGCGGTGCCCGGCCGTCGCCGTCCCGTACCGGTGATGTCGACTTCTGTTGATCGCCGAGCAACCCGGGACGCGCGTACGTCGTCTTGATCCACAACAAGGCGGTTCGCCGCGAGTGACAGGCCACGTCCGACCCCCACGAGTGCCCGGGTTCGCACACCGAACAGCTATACACCGAATGTATACACATGGTGTACAGCTGTCCCGGCGCTGCCCCGGCCACACGCGAAAGGCTCCCATGCACAACAAGGCACTGGCGCCCGAGTACCAAGGCGCCCTCACGAAGATGTCGGTGAACTCCTCCCTCACCGACGTACTGGCGGAAGGCGTACGCCACTTGAGGGAGGCCGAACGCTCCGGCTCCGCCGGGGAGGTGGCCCGGTGCAATCTCGCCGTGGCCGAGGCGCACCGCAGACTCGGCAACGTGGCGGAGGCCGACCGGGCGTGGAAGGCCAGTTACCGGGCCGCGCGCTCGGCCGACGATCTCGGGGCGATGGCCTGGGCGTTGTGGAGCGGCGGGACACTGGCCCGTCAGCGCGGCGAACTCAGGTTGGCCTTCCGGCTGTTGGGACTCGCGGCCGACATGGGCAAGCGCGGCGGGGACATCGTCGCCCGTGGCTACTCGCTCGCGGGGCTCGCGGAGACCGGGCGGATCCAGGGCGACTACCGGACCGTCGCCGCCCTGCACGAACAACTGCTGGCGGAGGCGCGCGCACGCGGCGAGGCACGCCACACCGTGTGGGCGCTGGAGGGCATCGCGCAGATCCACCGCAACACGGGCTCGCTCGACACCGCCCTGGCCATGTTCGAGGAGGCCGCCGAACTCGCCGGCAACGCCGACGACCGGCGCGGCCGGGCGTGGGCGTTGCGCGGCATCGCCGACATCGTCTCCCTGCGGGAGGATCCGGAGCGCGCGCTGGCCCTGCTCACGGAGGCCGAACTCACGTGCCGGGAAATGAAGTTGTCCAGTGCGCTCGCCTACAACCACAAGATGCGCGCCAACGTCCTCTTCCGCGCCCGCCGTTACGAGGAGGCGCGCGCGATGTACGAGGAGGCGCTCACGGAGTTCCGTGCCATGACCGAACCCCGGGGCGAGGCACTGGCCCGGCTCGGCCTCGTCAAGTCGCTCGCGCGGCTGGGCCGGGACCGCGACGACACCGCGAAGGACCTGCACGAGTTGCGCCGCACCCTGGACCGAATAGGTCTGCTCAACGCCCGGGACATGGTGGACAAGGCGTACGCCGAACTCGGGGTGACACCGGCCGGTGACGACACGGACGAGAAGAGCGAACGACGATGACCTCATCGCCAGTGACCCGGCGGGCCACTCCGCCCGAGGTGCTCGCCCGCTGCCGCGACCTCGTGCGTCCGGCGCTCGCGCAGGCGGTGCGGCGCCTGCACCCGTGGCACGCCGAGATGGCCGCCTTCTCCCTCGGGTGGGACACGGTGGACGGCACCCCCGTGCCGGGTTCGCAGGGCAAGGGGCTGCGCCAGGCTCTCGCGCTGCTCGGCGCCGAGGCCGCCGGAGCACCGGCGCGGGAAGCGGTCGCCGGTGCCGTCGCCGTGGAGCTGATCCACGTCTTCTCCCTCATCCACGACGACATCATGGACGGCGACGAGACCCGCAGGCAGCGGGCCACCGCGTGGAAGGCGTACGGAACGGGCCCGGCGGTCCTCGCGGGCGACGCGCTCTTCGCGGCGGCGGTGCAGACCCTGGCCGAGGCACCCGGACCGCACGGCGCGGCGGCGGTGCGGCAGTTGGCCGGGACCCTGGCCGACCTGGTGCGCGGCCAGGCCGACGACCTGCTCTTCGAGTCCCGGCCCTGGACCGGGCCGGAGGCGGTGCGGCCGCACGAGTACCGATGGATGGCCGAGCACAAGACGGGGGCGCTGCTCGGTTGCGCGGCGGGGCTGGGCGCCGTGCTCGCCGGGGCCCCCGCCACCACCGTCGAAGCGCTCACCCGGGCGGGGCGGCATCTCGGGGTGGCGTTCCAGGCGGTGGACGACCTCCTCGGAATCTGGGGAGATCCGGAGGCCACGGGCAAGCCGGTGCACAACGATCTGCGACGGCTGAAGAAGACGTACCCCGTCCTCGCGGCCCTGGCCACGGGCCACCCCGCCGCCCGGCGGCTCGCGGCCCTGCTCGGCAGCAAAATCCCGCTCGACGACACCACTGCCCGGCGGGCGGCCGGACTGGTCGAGGAGGCGGGCGGCCGTCGCGCCGCGCTGGCCGAGGCCCAGCAGCAGCTGGAGCAGGCCCGCCGGACCCTGGAGAGCGTTCCGCTCGCCCCGGCCGCGCTCGGCGAGATCCTCGGTCTGCTCCCGTTCGTCGTCGACCGCACGGGGTGACCGGGAGGCCGCACCCCGTACGCCCTCGGGCCTCCTCCGGGTCTCCCCGGCCCCTCGGGGTGCGGGGCGTCCTCGGGACGTGCGCCGTCGGCCGACCGCATCGGCCTGCGCCGGGTCCGGGCGCCACGGCGCGCCCCGCCCGGCCGCTCCGGCCCGGACGCCGGCGGGTCTACGGGTATCCGATGGCGGCGATGCCGTCGGCAAGCCGGTCCAGGGTCGTGCCGGGGTTCAGGGCGGACACCACCTCGGGGGTGAGCGGACGCAGTTCGTACACATGGCGCACGGCGGCCGGGTCCACCGGTACGTCGTAGTAGTACGTGGCCCAGTCCTGGTATTTCTCGGGTGATCCGTCGGTCAGGAAGTCGAGCAGCCAGTCTGCGCCGTCCGGAAGCTCTCCGCCGCCGTCGAAGTCGACGTCTCCCGTCCGCCACTGCCCGTCCCCCGCCTCCCGCCACATGCAGAAGGTCACGGCCGGAATTCCGCCGATCCCGAAGGACGGCTCCTCGACACAGGACCGGAACGCCTCCGGGACGGAGTCGAGCACGCCGGGCCAGGGCGTCCCGTCCCCGGCGTGCGGGCTCATGGGGGAGGCGTGGTCGAACCCGCGGATGTACGCCCCGGCGCCGGAGAGGACGATGGAGTACTCGTCCCCTCCCCCGTTGTCCATCCAGGCCAGCTCCCGCCCACCGGACCAGTCGGCGTCGAAACCGTGCCGCCGCAGCTCCGGGCTGTCCGGCTGGAGGATCGCGTCCAGCACCGCCATCGACCGGCAGAGGTTGCGCAGTACGGGTATGTCCGGCAGTCGCCGTGCGACATCGCGAGCAGTCATGCGGGGCATTCCATCAGACGCCCGCCGGGCGCCCGGACGCGAGACCCGGACGTGCCGCCCGGACGCGACACCTGGGCGTGACGCCTGAACGCGACGCCTGGATGCGAGTCCCGGACGTGGACACGACGACCGGACGCCCGGCGACGCACGCCACCGAGGAGGACGGCCCAAGCGGTCACGGGCGCGAAGGAACGCCCCGAGTCCCCGCGGCCCGGAACGAACACGTCAGGTCCGGCTCCGTCGACCGGCCGCGCACCTTCACAACGCCCCGACCGGGGCAGGCGACGCCCCGCACCCCGGGCCGACCGCCGAAGCCACGGCCGGGCCGACGCGACGGGCAGCCCTCCGCTTCCTCCGCCTTCTCGGCCCGAGCGGTCGCGGCGTACGCGTCCGACGTTTCCGCACGTCGACCGGCCAGAGCCTTCCGGATTGATGGCCGCCGAACCCTTGACGCCGTGATGCCGATGCTATTGAGTGTGCGACCAATAGACAAGTACGTGGGTAAGCCCACCACGCGGAGGCGCGCATGACTTCCACGGTTCCCGGCCCTCAGACGGATGCCCCGGGCCCTCGCCCGACGTCCGATCAGCCCAGACGCGTCGAGACCCACGGCATCGACTACGTTCCCGAACGGGAACGCCACGGCCGCCCCCGGGAGCTGTTCTCGGTCTGGGCCGCGGCGAACGTCAACTACCTGTGCCTGGTCATAGGCGGCGCCCTGGTCCTCATGGGGCTGACCCTCTGGCAGGCATTCGCCGTGATCGTGGCGGGCAATCTGTTCTGGGCCCTCGTCGGGCTCCTGGCCGTCTCCGGCCCCGCCTCGGGCACCCCGAGTTCGGTGATCACACGGACGATGTACGGCATCCGCGGCAACCGGGTGAACACCGCGATCACCGGCTGGGCCATCTGCCTCTGTTACGTCTCCCTGAACCTGTCCGCAGCCGCGATCGCCGCCTTCTCCCTCCTGCGGAAGGCAGGCATCGAGCCGGGCACCGGAGTCAAGATCGCAACGGTGACGGCCATCGCCGCGCTCACCCTGGCCATCAGCGTCTACGGCCACGCCATGATCCTGAAGCTCTACCTGCCGATCACCCTGGCCCTGGTCGCGGTCTTCGCCGTCGTCGGCGTCAGCATCCTGCGGCACGCCCACTGGGACTACACGCCCGCCGAACCGCTCCACGGCGGCCCCCTGTGGGCGTCCCTCCTCGGCGGCTTCGCCCTCATCGCCTCGGGCCCGCTGTCGTTCAACAACGGTGCCGACTTCGCCCGTTACCTGCCGCCCGCCACGTCCCCGACGCGGGTCGCGGGCTGGACGGCACTCGGCGGCTTCGTCCCGAGCGTCGTGGTCACCGCGCTGGGCACGCTGGCCGGCACCGCGATCGACATGACCGACCCGCAGACCGCACTCGAAGGCATCCTGCCCGGCTGGTTCACGCCGGTCTTCCTGGTCTCGCTCGTCGTGGGCACCATCGCGATCAACGCCATGACCACGTACAGCTCGGGGCTCGCCCTCCAGGCCGTCGGCGTCAGGATCCGCCGCTCCCTCAGCGTGATGGTGTACGGAATCATCGCCGTGGCGCTCACCCTGTACGCGCTGCTCGTGTCCGACTTCCTCGACACGGTCAGCAACGTCCTCCAGCTCACCGTCGTCCTGCTCGGCCCCGGCATGGCCATCTACGCCGCCGACATCCTGCTGCGCCGCAACCGCTACGAGGGCCCCGCGCTCACGGACGAGACCCCGGGCAGCGCGTACTGGTACACCGGGGGCGTCAACTGGGCCGGGGCCATTGCCCTGGTCACCGGCACCGCGGCCGCCCTGCTGTGCGTGAGCACCGAGCTGTACACGGGGCCGCTGGCCCGCGCGGCGGGCGGGCTCGACCTCGCTCTCCCGGTCGGCATGCTGATCGCCGCCACCGTCTACGCGATCCCCATGCGCCGCCACCGCCCCTCCCCCACCCCCCGGGCGCACTGACCGCACCGGCCCCGACGGCCAGGGCCTCTCCCCTTGGCGGTCGGGCACGACATCGCACGGCACCACCGGAACCGGACCACACGAAAGACCGCACGAGGAAGAAATGAACACCGAACGACAGCACATCCGCGTCGACGCGGCCGATCCGTTCGCACGCGGCCGGCAGCGGGGCGAGCAGCTCCGGGACACCCTCGCCGGTGGCCTGGAGGTCTACGACCGGCTCTTCCGCCTCGCACAGCTCACCGAGGCCGGGGTCCGCGAGGACGCGCTGCGCACGGCGGACGCGGTCGGCGCGTTCCGGCCGCGGCTGCGCGAGGAGATGGACGGGGTCGCCGCCGGTGCCGGGGTGGAGCCGTGGCGGACGGCCGCCCTCAACGCGCGTACGGAGATCCTCGCGCGGAGCAGGACGGGTCGCCCCGGCGAGTGCTCGACCATCGCCCGACGCCTCGGGTCGGACCCGGCCGGGCCGCGCACCTTCGGCGTGCAGACCTGGGACTGGCACGTGGAGCTCGCGCCGTACTGGCACACGCACGAGATACGGGGCGGGCACCACGACGTGGTCGGGGTCACCGAGCACGGCATCCTGGGCAAGATCGGCGTCAACAGTGCCGGCCTGGCCCTGCACTTCAACATTCTCGGGCACCGCGAGGACGGCGTCGGCGGCGTGCCCGTCCACCTCCTCGCCGCCACCGTGCTGGAGGAGGCCGCATCGGTCGCGGAAGCGCTGGAGATCGTCCGGTCCGCCCCCGTCACCGCCTCCAGCTCCTTCACGCTCTTCGACCTGACGACAGCCGTCACCACCGACATCACCCCGGTGGGCGTGTTCGTGATCGAACCGACCGACGGCACCCTGATCCGGACCAATCACTTCCTGAGCCCGGTGCCCCGCGCGGCCGAGAAGACCGAGCTCTACCAGCCCGATTCCAAAGACCGCCACGACCTGGTGGCGTCCCGTTTCGCCCGGGACCCGAAGCCTCGGCCGCAGGGCTCGGACGAACTGCTGGAGTTCCTCGTCTCCGGTCCGGGGCAGCCGCAGCTGTGCTGTGTGCCCGACATGGCCCTCCCTCTCGGCCAACGCTGGGCGACGCTCGCCACGGTCATGCTCGACCCCGGCAGTCGTACGGCACGCGTCGTCGACGGCTCACCGCTGGACGCCCGTGACCGGCCCTGGCGCGCGCTGACGGCCTGACGCACCGGGGACGCGGCGACGGCCGCCCCGGGCGCAGGGCCGGGGCCGTCGCCGCACCGCCCCGGCCCGGTGGCATCACCCCGGCCCGGAGCTCGGCCGGAAAAGCCGATGCTGCCGCCCCGACCCGGCGCTCGCCCGGGAAGGCCGGGGCAGCCCGGACAGCCGGGGCCACTGTCCCGGGTCCGGTGACCCGACCGGTCAGGGCAGCAGTACCAGCTTCCCCCGTACGTGCCCTTCCTCGCTCAGCTCGTGCGCCTTCGCGGCCTCGCCGAGCGGGAAGGTCCGGGCGACCGGAATCGTCAGCCGGCCCTCCGTGGCGGCGCGGGCGTACTTCGCGAGCCCCCCGTTGGTCCGGGCGAGACGCCCGCCGGAGAAGGCCACTCCGTACTTCGCGGCGTCCGCATCGGCGATGGTGACGATCCGGTCGGTCGTACCGCCGCGCAGTTCGATGGAGTCCGGCAGCACGCCGCGGCCCGCCGCGTCGAAGACCGCGTCCACGCCCTGCGGCGCGACCTCCCGCACCCGGGCGACCAGGCCCTCCCCGTACGCGACCGGAATCGCGCCGAGCTCGCGCAGGTAGGCGTGGTTGCCGGGAGAGGCCGTGCCGATCACCGTCGCGCCCCGGGCCAGCGCGAGCTGGACCCCGGCCGAACCGACGCCGCCGGCCGCCCCGTGCAGCAGCAGGGTGTCGCCGTCGCCCACCTCCAGGGCGTCGAGCACCCGGGCCGCGGTCTCCGTCACGATGGGCAGGGCCGCCGCGTTCTCCCAGCTCAGCCCGGCCGGCTTGGGAGTGATGGCGTTGGTGTCGGCCAGGACCGAGGTCGCGTAGGCGCCGGTGGCACTCCAGCCGAGCACCTCGTCACCGACCGCGATGCCCGTGACACCGTCGCCCACCTCGGCGACTACACCGGAGAATTCACCGCCCGGTGTCGCAGGGAGAGCGGTGGGAAAGACCTCCTCCATCGCACCGCTGCGGATCTTGTGGTCCACCGGGTTGACGCCGGCCGCCCGCACCGTCACCCGCACCTGGCCGGGGCCGGGACGCGGATCGGCCCGCTCCTCCAGGTGCAGCACCTCGGGGCCGCCGAACTCCTCGAAAACGATCGCCTGCATGTTCCGTCTCCTGCGTCGATGAACCGTGTGCCCGGTGATGTGGACTTGGGCACGGGGGGGGTGGCACCGACCGAGGCGTGCCGGGTGGCGTGCGCCGGACGGCTGGACGTCGCTCGTGGGATGTGCCGTGACAGCTGTGCCATACGGAGCGACGCGCTCCGGCGTCGATCTTCGCGGCCGTCGGCCCGGCCCACCTTCCGAACCCTTCCAACTGGCCGAAAACGAGCCACGGCGCCGCACCCCGCGGCCCACCTGCTCGCCACCCCTTCCGGCCGGGTGAGCGATAGGCTCGTTCTGTAGGCACCACGCGCCGTGCAGGCACGCGTTCCGACCCCGGAGGCGGCCATCATGACCAAGAATGTCGAGTACTCGACCCCCTCGCAGGCCGAGGGCGAGCGGCTGGACGAGGACAGGGATCCGATGGAACAGCGGCATCCCGCCACCACCCGCACCGAGCCGTCCCAGGCGGAGGGCGAGCGCCGCTCGGAGGACGAGGAAAGCTGACAGGACCAGGGGCCGCGCTCGCGGTGGACGGTTCCGGACCGCCCACCACGAGCGCGGCCCCGACCGCCCCTTTACTGCTTACCGAGTCGGGGGCGGTGTGTTCAGGACCTGCTGTGCGGCGGTGACGAAAGCCGTTTTCGCGCCCAGGAGGCTGTCCGGCGATTCGTGGCGGCGCAGCCGGTCGACGACATCCTGCGCGGCCGCGGCGACCTCCGCCGGTCCCTCCAGGACGACCTCGCCCAGGGCGCTTTCCAGAAGGGCGTCGTCGTCACCCCTGCCCCTCCCGGTCCGCTCGGTCCGGATCCGCGCTTCCGCCGCCCCGAGGAACCGCACATAGGTCTGACGCCGAATGTCCAGCAGACGAACGGCCGCCTGCTCCCGAAGCGTCATCCGCACCGTTTCGAGCAATGCGTCGGCCTGCCGGTCACCGGCCCGACGCGCGGCTTCGGCCTGCCGGAATCCCGCGCTACGGGTGAACCAGCCGGTGGCGACACCTCCCGTGATCGCGGACCCCGCGGCGATCAGCGCGATTCCCAATTCGCTCATTCCGCCATCCTCCCCGTCGCCTGCCGGTGCCCGCACCGGGGTTGCCGAATGTGCGTTGTGGATCACGCCCGAACCCCCTTGGTCGCCGACGCGGTACGATCGGACCGCGCCGCCGGACGGCGCGGAGATACCACCCCCCATCTGCGGAAACCCCGGAAATGACCAGCAATGCCCCACTACGATGGACACTTGGGGCGACGGGCGACGGGCGACGGGCGACGGGCGACGGGCGACGGGCGACGGGCGACGGGCGACGGGCGACGGGCGACGGGCGACGGGCGGGTTGTGCTTCTTGCGGCCCGGTCCGCAGTAGCCCTGTACCGTCTCCTCGACGCGCTTCCGGCCCTTGCCGGCGATGACCGCATCACCCGTCTCTTCACCTTGGTGCCCGGTTCCGAATTCGATGTCGACGCGTTGTCCGTGATCGACGCCGTCGGTGGGCGGACGATCCCCTGGGACGAGGCGTGCCGACGCACGTACGACCTGGTTCTCGCCGCGAGCCCCAAAGGCGAGTTGGGACTACTGCGCGGCAGCCGCGTACTGCTTCCGCACGGTGCCGGGTTCAACAAGTCGATCGTGACCGAGGGTTCGGCCGATTCGGCATCCGGGCTGGACCCGGAATTCCTGACGCCGGCCGACAACGCCCCACCGACCGCACTGCACGCTCTCGCCCACCCCAGTCAGATCGCCAGGCTTGCCGCGGTGAGCCCGCGGGCCGCGGACAGGGCGAAAGTCGTCGGCGACCCCACCCTGGAACGCATCCTCGCCTCGCTGTCCCTCCGCGACCGCTACCGGACGGCGCTCGGCACCGGGGCCCGCAAACTGATCGTCCTCACCTCGACCTGGGGCCCGGAGTCCCTGCTGCGCCGACGCCCCGGACTGCCGGCCGAACTGGCCGCCCATCTGCCGTACGACGAGTACCAGTTGGCGCTGATCGTGCACCCCAACGAACGGAGTCTCCTCGGCAGCCACGAACTGACCGAGCGTCTGGCTCCGGCCCTCGACGCGGGCATGGTGCTCGCGGGACCGCACGAGGAATGGGCCTCCGTGCTGATCGCCGCCGACGCGCTCGTCACCGATCACGGCTCGACGGCCCTGTATTTCTCCGCTGCCCGCGATCGCCCGGTGGTGAACGTCCACCGGGGCGGCAGCGAACTGATCCCCGGCAGCCCGATGGATGAACTCCTGAGCCGGGTACCGGAGTTGGGGGCCGCAGAAACGGTGCGGGAGGCACTGGGCGCGTACCGTCCGGGCAGCGGGAGCAGGGCCGCGCAAGCCGCGTTCGCCGGTCGGGGAGAGGCGTTGGGCCTTCTGCGGACCGAGCTGTACGCGCTTCTCGGCCTCGTGCCACCGCCCCGCTGCGTGTCGCCTCGGCTGCTGCCGTCTCCGGCACCTTCCTCCCGTGCACCCGCGGCGTTCGACGTACGTGCCGAGGTCGCCGCGGACGGGGTTCGGATCGACCGGCGTCCGGCCGGGACCGGTCTGCCCGGACACCATCTGGCGGTGGAACACGGCGCTGCCGGCGAACGGCTCGCCCGTTCGGCCGGTCTTCTCTACCGCCGTCCGGGCCCGCCGTCCTCCGCTCCGCAGGACATGGCCTGGAGCGCCGCCGGTTGGGCCCGGCACGCTCTCGCCGAGTACCCGGGCTGCCGCTCGGCCGCGGCCGTCGTGTCCCCGGACCTGTGCGTGCTCGCGGTCCGCGGCGACGAACGCGTCCACGCCGTCCACGTCGAGCCCCGGTCCACGGACGGCCGCATCATCCGCATCGATCCTGCCGCCGCGGTGTCCGCCGTCCATGCCTGGCGATCCGCCCGACCGGGCGTTCCACTCGGCCCGGCCACCCTGGCCTGTGTCGTAGGCGGCCACGCCCATCGCGTTCTTCTCGCCCCGGCCACGGACGAGGAAGCCGGGCAAGCGATCTAGGACCTTTCGTTTGGATCATGCCGGGCCCGGCGACGAATCGTCGAGGGGTGCCTGGGTCTCGTTCCCGGCCGGTGGAGCCGTCCAGGCCATTGCCAGGGCGAAGCCGAGGTCGTCGAACCGGGCGCCGGGGAAGACGCTCCCGTACAGCTCGCGGAACTGCTCGCGCGACAGGTAGCGATCGCTGAGGAGGTGTGCCAGCCAGGGACGACTGTGCCAGAAGCGCAGCTGGAACCATGCGTCACGGAGCCCCACGCGGCGGATCTCGCCGGGGAAGTTCCACAGCGCGGGCCAGGTGTACGCCTTGCGCGGCGGTGTCGGGTACAGATCACACACGTTGTCGACCAGTGCGACGGTGCCGCCGGGCCGCACGAGGCTCTTCAGGTGTTCCAGGCCCGCGCGGCAGTCCTCCAGGTGGTGGAGCGTGGTGTGGCTGTAGACCAGGTCGAAGCCGTCCTCGTCCTCCAGGTCGAACAGGTCCTTCACCACGTAGCGCACGTTGGGCCGCGCCCTCCTGGCCTCGGCGATCTCGATCAGGGGGCGGCTCAGGTCCAGGCCGACGACTTCCTCGAAACGGTCCGCCAGGGCCTCGACCGCGTGCCCCGAACCACAGCCCGCGTCCAGGGCACGCCCGCCCTCCGGGCCGAGCCCGAGCAGCCAGGCGGTGTTCCGGCCGGGGAGCAGGCTCACGAAGCGGTCGTAGTCGAGGGCGAACCGGTCGAAGGACCGGAGATCGGCTGTCTGCGTCACATCTCTCCTATACAACACGGCACGGCCTCGGGAGAACCGTCCCCGGAAGGGCCGTCGCACCCGTCCTCACCAGGTGTCGCAGTACTGGATGTACAGGCGGGCGAGTACGTGTCCGCGGGTCCGGGCCCCGGTCCACGGGCCGGAGCCGGGGGAGGAGGAACTGCCGGTGGTACGGGGCCGGGCGTGCCCGATCCCGTACCACCGGTTCCGCCGGCCCCGCGCAGCGGACGCCCGGTGGGGTCCAAGTGCCTTTCTAGGCCAGGCCGTTGTTCCGCCGGATGGTCTCCGCCTCCGTCCGGTACCCGTCGGCCGCCCCGGTCCGGCCTTCCGTGTCGGCCAGTTCGGCGAGCGCGTCGAGGACGCGTGCCTGCTCGGATCCGGAACCCCGGCGGCGTGCCCCGTCCAGTGCCCGCTCGTACAAGGGGCGGGCTTCCTCGGCACGGTCGAGACGTCGCAGGACGCCGCCGAGCGCGAATCCGGTGCGTGCGATCAGCCTCGCGCGGTCCTGCTCGGTGGCCTCTGCGTACGCCTCGGACAGCTGACGGGCCGCCGCCTCCAGGTCACCGAGCGCCGCGTTCGCCTCGCCCATCCGGTAGGTCTGGAGCATGGCTCCGTAGCCGTTGTCGATGGCCAGGTGCACCTCGCGGGACCGGGCGAAGTCGGCCACCGCGGCCGTCCAGTCGCCCCGCACGGAGCTGAGCATGCCGCGGAACTCGATCGTCGAGGCGCGGAGCTTGAAGTCCGGTTTGTCGTTCCCCAGCAGATCGAGGGCGGCGAACGCGCTGTCGAGTTCACGCCCGGCCTCGTCCGGCCGCCCCGTCTCCCAGAGGGAACGGGCGAGTTGGCACCGCATGCGCACCAGCCAGGCCGTGTTCCCGGACCGGGCCGCGGAGTTCACCCCGAGCCGGTAGACCTCGGTCACGTCGGACTGGTGAGGGTGGTCCATCGCGTACGTCCACACGGGCTCGCACAGGGCCACGGTCTCCGCGTCCAGCCCTCGCGCATGGGCCAGCCGCACACACGTGAACAACGCGTGCCGTTCCGTGTACAGCCAGCGCGCCGCGCGTTCGGACCGTTCGGTCCGGGCATCGCGGTCCTCGGTCTCCCTCGGGTCCTCCAGGGGGACGTCCGGAGCATCGGGGACGGGGCCGTGGGCGTCCGCGACGATCAGGCGCGCGCCCGCCGCGAACCTGTCGGCCAGCTGGGCCTGCCGTACGTACCAACGCAGCACCCGCACCTGCGCCTCGGCCGCCTCGCCCCGGGCCTCGTGCTCACGGGCCCGGCGCCGGGCATGCGCGTGCAGCGGTCCCGGCAGCCTCATCCGGCCGTCCTCCGCCCGCCGCGCCACCCGCAGTTCCAGTAACCCGGCCGCGGCCAGCTCCTCCAACGCGTCCTGGCACGACTCCGGCCCCAGCCCCGACAGCGCTGTGGCGGACTCCCGTGTGAACGTCGCGCCGGGGTGGTGGGGCAGCAGCCGGTAGAGCAGGGCCGCCGACGGGGAAAGGCCCCGGTAGGCCGTGTCCCAGATGCCCTCCACCCCAAAGACCCCCTTCTCGTCCAGCTCGGCCCGCAGCTCTTCGAGCAGTCGTGGGAGTGGCCGCAAGGGGTGTGCGCGCAGCCAGCGGCCCGCGACGTGCAGGGCGGCGGGCAGGCCGCCGCACAACCGCACCACCGTCCGCGCCGCCTCGGGGTCGGTGGCCAGTCGGCGGTCCCGGACGATCAGTTCGAGCAGTTCCATCGCCGCCGGGTCCTCCAGCGGCGGCAGCACCAGGTCGACGGCGGCGCCGTCCGCCAGGTCGTACAGCGGGCCGTGGCTCGCCACGATCACCACACTGTCGCCCGACGACGGAAGCAGGGGGACGACCTCCGAGGCGTACCGCGCGTTGTCCACGACGATCACCAGGCGGCTGTCGAAGGTCTTGCTCCAGTACTGCCTGCACCGCGCCTTGAACTGGCGTGCCAGCGAGTCCGGTTCCACACCGAGGGAATCCAGCAGCTGCGCGAGCACGTCACCGGGGTCCAGCTCGCCACCCGCCCGGAAGTCGTCCAGGTCGACCGACAGCACACCGTCCGGGAAGCGGTCGCTCAGTTTCCGGGCGATCAGGTAGGCCAGTTCCGTCTTTCCCAGACCTCCCGGCCCGCTCAGCGACAGCACCAACGGCCTGGACCGGCCCTGCCACTCCTCCACCGCGCGGAAGGCCCGTTCCTTCTCCTCCTCCCGGTTGACGAAGTGCATCGGCTCCGGCGGCAGTTCCACCCTCATTCAGGCTCCGCTCCCCTACCCGTGCCCGACTCGGTCGGGCCGGGACCTCTGCTCAAACCCGGCTCACGTCCGGAGACTTGCCGCTCCTTGGACCTCGCACTCTAGAGGGTTCCGTGCATCCGACCGACACTTTCCCCGGGGTGGCGTGCCACACCCCCCCGTGACAGGGCTTTGTTCCGTGGAAACGCTCGGGATCGACGACGAGCCGGTGCGCTACCCCGTCTCGCCTGCGCGATCGACCGCGGCCCTGGTGAGTACCGCGGAGGTGCCGACGACGGTCCCCGCCGGGCCCTCGTCCCCGGTTTCGGCCAGGACCGTGCGTTCCCCGAGGAACGCGTACGTGGTCCGGTCGAAGATCCACTGCGTCTGCTGTCCGTGCGCCGTACGGGCGACGGCGACGCCCTCACGTCCCGTGGCGTCGGCTGCCGCGCGGACCACCGTGACGCCGGGAATCCTCGCGGCTGCCCGGTAGAGCGCCGCGCCGACCCGTGGCGGGGCCCAGGTCTCGGCCAGCAGGTCGCCGATCGTGGTGAACGCCTGCTGGTCCGGGTCCTGTCCCCGGCCACGGGTCTGATCGCGGATCAGCCGCAGCAGGGCGTCGGGGTCGGTGGGCAGCGAGGCGAGGTACGCGTGGGTCGGGTGGTCGATCGAGGGGCCGGAGCCGTGCAGGGTGCCCGGCCGGGGTGTCGCCCCCGGACCGTCGAGGGTCTGTACCGGTCCCTCGGCGCCTTGCGCGTCGAGCACGGAGTCGGGCTGCCCTTCCTCGCGCAGCAGGCCGGGGCGGCTGCCGTCGGCCGACAGCCACACCTGTCGCCGGTGCACGGGAGGCATGGTCACGGGGCCTCCCCCGGCGCTCTGCGCGGCGTACGCGACCTTGCTCTCGACGTACACGAACTGGCCGGTGCGGACCGTCGGCCGTTCCTCCTCCGCCGCGGCGAGCGCGATGCGGTCGAGGAGGTGTGCCGCCTCGGACGCGTGGGGGGTGCCGCCGCCCGTGGTCGTGGAGGTGCCGCGTCCGGGTGCGTCGGCGAGGTTCACCGCCATGACACCGCCGACCACCAGGGCGCAGGCGACGGCCGGGGCCACGAACCGGACCGACCGCAGGCACGGGCGCGAATACGAGGGCCTGGCGGTGCGGGCACCGGCCGGTGCGGCAGGGCCTGCCTCGCGCAACAGGGCTTCCTTCAGCAGCCGTTCGCGGTCGGACCTCATGGCGGGGACCGGGGGCGGGGGCAGCAGATCGGTGAGGTCGCGCCGTTCGTCCTCCTCCGGCCGGTGGTGGGTGCGGTGCCGCGGGGGCGTGTTCATCCGTGGTTCTCCTGGATCGAGGGGCGGGCCACGGCGATGCGGCCCGGTACCGGCTGGTCGGGTGTGGTGGGGTGCTCACGGTGCTCCGTCGCGGGCGGGCGGCCGGGGCCGGCCGGGCCGGGCCGGGTGCGTGCGGCGGGGGCCTTCGCACCGGTGAGTTCGCGCAGCCGGTTCCGGGCCCGGGACAGCCGTGAGCGGACGGTGCCCACCGGTACGCCGAGCGCCTCGGCCGCGGCGGCGTAGTCCAGGCCCTCCCACACCACGAGCGTGAAGACCTCCCGGTCGCGGCGGCGCAGCCGGGCGAGTGCCCGGTGCGCGGCGCGCAACTGCTCGAAGTCCGCGAGGTGCGCGACGAGGTCGTCGGCGAAGTCCGGTACGGAGCCGCGCTCCGGGACACGGGCCAGCGCCGTCTCGCGGCGTCTGCGGGCACGGGAGTTGCGGCGCATGACGTTGGTGGCGATGCCCAACAGCCACGGGCGCAGGCTGTCCCCTTCGGGCCGCAGGCTCTCCCGGCTGCGCCACGCCTCCAGGAAGGTCGCCGAGACGACGTCCTCGGCCTCCGTCCAGTCGCCCGTGACCCGCAGGGCATAGCGGTGGAGCACCTGGGCGTGCTCGTCGTACAGCTCCCCCAGGGCGTCGCGGTCTCCGCTGCGGAAGCGGTTCCTCATGAGTGATTCCACACTTTGGTTCTGCCGGTTTCGTCGCGCGGGTTCCCGTGACGTGCGCCACACCCGCGAGCCGGGGACGGACCCCGCACCCGGAGTGACGCAGCTCACGGGAACCCGGTGGTTCGCCGGTGCAGTGCAGGTCATGAGCGATTCTTCCGTGTCCCGCCGGGGCGCCCTGCGCACCCTGACTCTCGCCGTCGCCCTGGTCGGCGGCCTGACGCCCCTTCAGGGCACCGCGGCCTCCGCCGCGGAGCCCGAGACGTACGCACTCACCATCACGCACCTCGACCGCTCCGGCCGTCCGACCGGGGACTACGAAACCACCGTCACCGGAATCTCCGGGGCGGGCGCCGACCAGGTCGTCCGGCCCCACGACGCCTCCGGCACGACCACGGTGCGGCTGCCCAGGGGCCGGTACCTGCTGGACAGTTCCCTGACCTCCGGTGACAACGCGGCCGGTACGGACTGGATCGTGCAGCCGCGCCTGGACCTCGACCGCGACACCACCGTCACCGTCGACGCCCGGACCACCGCCCCGGTCGACGTACGACCGCCCGACCGTTCCGCAAGCTTCCTGCACAGCGGGATGTTCGTCCAGGTCACGCACGGCGGCACGGAACGGCTCCTCAACCGGATCTCCTCCTCGTCACAACTGCGCGTCGCCCACCTCGGTCCCGCCGCCGAAGCCGGGTCGGTGAAGCAGTGGTTCGACTCGTACTGGACGACCGGGTCCGCCGGGTACGCGCTCGGCTACGTCTTCACCGGCACCCGCGCCCTGACGGGTCTCACCCGGCACCCCTGCGCCGAGGAACTGGCGACGGTGCGGGTCCATGCCGCCGCCCGGCCGGGCAGCACGGACGCGGGCTCCATCGACCTGCAGCCGAGCGCCGGGCCGACGGTCGGCGTCGCCCAGCGGACGGCGCTCCCCGGCAGCGTCACCCACTTCGTGACCCCCGGACGCGGCACCTGGGACATCACCTACACGGCCCCGGGCGCCCCCGGCGCGCCCTCGAACCGGTACTCGGCCGACCGCATCGCCGTGCGCGCCGGGGCCACGACCACGCACACCTTCGACAACGCCGTCTTCGGTCCCACGCTCACCGGCCGTCCGGGCGTCGTGCGCGACGGCGACGAGCTCGCCGTCGACGTCCCGCTGCTCGCCGACGGCGACGGCCATGTGCCGTCGGCGCCGTCGTACGCCAAGGCGTCGACCAGCCTGTACCGCGACGGCGTGCTCGTCGCGACCCGGACCGGTGCCCCCGGGCAGGCCCGCTTCACCGTGCCGCCGGGGCGTGCGGCGTACCGCGTCACCAGCACCGTGAGGCGTGACGGCGCGCCCAGCACCGCCACCCGTGTCACCGCGTCGTGGACCTTCGTCTCGGACACCACGGCCGGGCCCGTCCCGGTGCCGGTGAGCGTCGTGCGGTTCTCGCCCGTGCTCGATGCGACCGGCACCGCGGCGGCGAACACGACGTTGCAGGTCCCGGTCACCGTGCTGGGGGCCGGCGCATCCGGGCAGGTGCGTTCGCTCGCCGTGTCGGTCTCCACGGACGGCGGCGCCTCGTGGACCCGGCTCCCGGTCGAGCGCGGCGCCGTCACGGTCCACAATCCGCGTGCGAACACCGGCGTCTCCCTGCGCGCGGAACTGACCGACACCGAGGGGCGCACCCTCACCCAGACCCTCGTCGACGCCTACCGCACCCGGTGACCCGGTAGCCCCTGGACGTATGGCACTTGGGGCCGCGCGTTTTCGGTATCAAGGCCGTGGCTTCACCACGGGGGCATGGCGCGAGCAGCTGACGGTGCCGCTGCGCACCGGTTCCCGGCCCGGCGCCGGACAGCCGCCGTCACCGGCCGGTCAGCGTTCTCCCGCTCCCCGGCCGGGGGCGGGAAGCAGGACGCATACGGCCGGGCCGGGGACGGTGGCCGTCGGTGTGTCGTTCCATGCGGCCCGTGCCGAGTCCGTGGCGGCGAGGGCGGTCGCGGGCACGGTCCACCGCAACCGCCGGATCAGTACGCGCCGGTCGGCCGCGTGTGCCCGCAGCATGAATGCGTCGGGTTCTTCCGGTGTTTCCCGCGTTTCTGGTGTTTCCCGTGCTTCCCGGTGTCCGGCGGAGTGGGTCATCTCAGTACCGAAAACGGCCCGTCGGGCGGATCTCGGCGACGGTGGCCGTGCCCGCCCGCCCGTTCTCCAGCACGATGCGCGTGATCAGGTCGATCAGCCCGAGTGCCTGCTTGTGGTCGAGCAACAGCCGCCGGGTGTCCTTCTCGTCCAGGCTGTCCGCGGGCGTGATCTCGCCGTCGGCGCCGCCGCCGTGCACGGGGAGGAACGAACCGCGCGCCGCCCGGTCCGGCTCCGACAGCTGGACACCGGTGATCTCGGCGGTCGCCCCGTCGGGCAGCCGTACCGTGAGCGAACAGACCGTGTGGGTGTCCGTCGCCTCGCCGCCCCGGCAGTTCAGCAGCACCGCGATCCGCGCGTCCGGGTTCCGACCGCCCTGCCCGGTGCCCAGCCAGCCCGCGACGTCGGGCAGCGGCCCGTTCCACCGCTCGACGAACCGGCGGATGTGCTCCTGGGGGTCGTGCGGGCTCGGCGGTGTGCGGTCGCGCAGGCCCATGACCGCCGGCATCCAGAAGAAAACCGCTGCCACGCCCGCGATCACGGCCAGTGCGCCGAAGACGATCGTCAAGGCGAGATCCATCGCGTGCTCCTCCCAACGAGGCGGGCGCGACGACCCCAACACCGGGTGGCGTCGGCCGGGCAGCGCGTTGCGAGGAGCGCCGCAGCGCACGGCGCTCCTCGCAACGGGGGCCGCCCGGTTTCACCGGACTGCCGCGAGATATTCCTGACGGGACATCACATGCACGTGTGCCGGGTCGAATTGCCGGCGTCGACGCCGTCTTCCGTACCGCACGGCCGTCAGGAGTTCGACGGGGCGGAGTCGACCTCGGCGAACCAGGCATCGGCGATCAGCCGGTGGCCGAGAGGCGTCGGGTGGACCCCGTCCGGGGCCAGTTCCGCCGCCCCCTCGTCCTCGGCGGCGCGGGGCAGGACGAGATCCGCGCGGACCACCAGGGCGTTGTGGGCGAGCGCGGTGCGCAGGACTGCGTCGGTGCGGGGTGCCAGGTCCTCGAACCACTCCTCCTGCCCCGGGGTGACGGGGAGCAGGAAGGGGGTGATGACGACCAGTCGTGCGGAGAGCCTGCGTTCCGTCTCCGTGAGCAGCCGGTCGAGGCATGCCTCGAACTCGTCGACGGGGCTGATGAGTTCCTGGTCGTAGCGGCGCCAGGTGTCGTTGATGCCGATCTTGACCGTGACCACGGTGGGCCGGTGGTCGATGACGTCGGTGGTCCAGCGGGGTGCGAGGTCGTACACCCGGTGGCCGCTGATGCCCCTGTTGAGGACGGTGGGGCCCGGTCCGGTGCCCGCCCGGTCGCGCAGGGTCCGCGCGATGTCGTGGACGTATCCGTCGCCGAGCGATGCCGGGTCCGTGCGGTCGCGGCCCGAGTCGGTGATGGAGTCACCGATGAACAGGAGTGTGTCCTTCTCCGTGATGCGCATGTGTGTCGTCTACCGTCCTGACGTCGGAGTGATGGGGTGGGAACCGTTCGTCCGTGCCGCGGCCCCGGACCGGTGGGCCGTCACGCGTCGCAGTGTCGTGGCCTCGCGTACCAGTACGGCGGGGTCGTCGCCGGGCACGAACTCCAGGAGGGCCTGGGGCCGTTTGCCCCGCCGGTGCAGCAGGTCGAAGACTCCGTTCCACAGGTCCTCGCGCTCGGCCAGTGGCAGTCGGTGGTTGCCCGGCCACCACGAGAAGACGTGCACCGCGCCGACCCGGTCGACGAGTTCGGCGAGCCCGGCCAGCGCCTCGTCGTCGGGCGCGTCGAGCGGTGGCTGCCAGTAGGTGCGGAGGTTGTCCGCGCCCACCTCGTCCAGCAGCCGGGCGGTCGAGGCGACGGTGTCGGTGAGGGTCTTCGAGTGGAATTCCAGCCCGAGTTCCAGTCCGTGGTCCGCGGCGATCCGGGCCGCCTCCCGCAGGCAGGCCGTGGTCTCCCGCCGTTCCTCCGGGGTGGCCGTGCCCGATCCGGTGCCGCCCGCCCACACCCGTATCCGTGGTGCGCCCAGGAGGGCCGCGGCGCGGGCGACCGCCGGGAACCCGTCCGTCTCGCCGGGGGTGGCGCGGTAGTACGAGCCGTACGAACAGCAGGTGAGCCCGTACCGGTCGGAGGCGTCGCGGACGGCGCGGAGCGTGTCGGGCTCCGTCCAGGGAGCGTGCACGTCCGCTCCCCACTCGATCACGTCGAGCCCGGCGTCCGCGGCGCGGCGTGCGACCTCCTCGGCGGGCAGCCCCCGGAAGGTGACCGAGCACAGCCCCAGCCCGGTCACGGGGCCACCCGGCCCGGTCGGAACGCGGTGCGTCGCACCGGGCTGCTTCTCCTCATGGTCACTGCTTCCCTTTCCGCGGCCGCCCCGTGGCGGTTCTTCCATGGTCTCGCACGGCTCTCCTCCGGGGCCGTGCGGTGGGGGGTTCCCGGCCGTCGTCCGGGAAAGGTGAGATGACCCGCCCCCGAGCGGGCCGCCTCGCCGTTCTCCGTTCACCCGTACCGGGTCATCCCCGTCCGCTCACGCCGCGTTCGGTCCCACGTCCGCGGTCGTGAGGGGATGGCGCAGGGCGGGCACCGTCGCGTACTCGTCGGCGCCGATGTCCCGGATGCTGCCGCGCTGGTCGCCGTCGATGTCGTCGGTCACGGCCGGGCTGCCCAGGGTGGCCGCGCCGATCGCCGGGCTGCCCGCCGACAGCCGGAACACACCGTCCGAACCCGCCACCAGCTTCGGATCGGCCCGGGTGAAACCGCCGGAGGGGATGTTGCCGTTGGAGGCGGCGCCCCACAACATGTTGCTCTGCCAGGTGAAGTTGGTGGTCGTCCCCATCGCGACCAGACTGCCGGTGTCACCGACGAGCAGGTTGTCGGCGACGGTGACGTCCCGGGGCTCGTACGTCCGGCTCTCGCCCGAGAGCGTACTGCCGTTGTTGATCAGGGAGTTGTGCACGATCACGGCACGGTCGCACGCGTCGTTGCCGCGCCGCTCGTCCGCCGTCTCGCCCGAGTTGTGGTCGCGGGTGGTGCCGCTGCCGACGACCAGGGCCCGTTCGGACAGTCCGGCGAGGTAGTTGTTGACGATCACGTGGTCGTTGCCGTAGAGCCGTACGCCGTTGGTGCCGCCGATCAGGTGGTTGCTCTCCACCCTGGAGCGGTTGCCGTGGCGCAGGACGATGCCGCCGAGGCTGTCGCGGATGGTGTTGTACCGGACGGTGTTGTCGGAGGACTTGACGGAGATGGCCTCGGGGTCGCCGTCGGCGCGCTCGAACAGGTTGTACTCGACGACGGCGTGGGCGCTGGACAGGGCCCGGCTGCTGACGCCGAGCCGGATCGACTCGCCGCCGTTGGCCCCGGCGAAGTTGTGGTCGGAGAAGTGGTTCCGGAGGATGTGGGTGTTCTGGGCCATGGCGGTCGAGCCGGGGCCGTCGACGACGAGGAAGACGCCGACGGTGGTCTTGTCGTGGAAGTGGTTCCGGTCGATCTTCGTGTTGTCCGCCCGTACGACGACCCAGTGCGAATCGCCGGTGTCGGCGTGCTGGAAGTCGTTGCGGGTCAGCCGGATCGAGGAACAGGTCACCGGGATCTCCAGCGTGGTGCTCTGCCGGAAGGCGAAGCCGCTGATGGTGATGTTGCTCGAATTGGCGAGGACGAAGCTGCGTTCGCCGCGGAGGACCGCGCCGCCCCGGCTCTTGGACACGATGGTGATCGGCGCGGCGCCGGTGCCGTTCTTGCCCGAGATGTTGATCGCTCCGCCGGCCGGAACGGTGTAGGTTCCGTCGGCCACGACGATCCGGTCGCCGGGGGCGGCGGCGTTGATCGCGCTCTGGAGTTCGGCCAGGGTGCTGACGGGCGTGTCGGCCGCCGAGGCCTCGACCGCCATCGAGGTGCCGAGGGGGACGGCGGCGAGGGCCGCCACCGCGGTGCTTCTGAGGAACGTGCGTCGTTGCATGGTGCCTCCTGTAGCGACGAGAACGTGACCGGGCCGATCCGTACAGCCCCCGCGGCTGGACGTGCCGGATGACCGGTGGTGGGGCGGCCGGTCCTGGTCGGCCGCCCCGCCTCCGGTCGTGCTCAGCGGGCGTGGGGGCCGACGTCGGCCGGGGTCAGCGGCCTGTGCCTGGGGGCCCTGTCCGAGTACTCGTCGGAGCCCACGTCCCGGAGCCGGCCGCGCGGGTGGCCGTCGATGTCGTGGGTGACCGGCGGCTGCCCGAGGGTGCCCGCGCCGATCGCCGGGCTGCCCGCCGACAGCCGGGCGACGCCGTCGGGGCCCGTCACCAGCTTCGGGTCGACGCGGGTGAAGCCGTCGGCCGGGATGTTGCCGTCGGGGGCCGCACCCCACAGGATGTTGCCGGACCAGGCAAAACGTACGGTGTTCGCCATCGCGACCAGTTCGCCCGAGTCCGCGACGAAGAGGTTGTCGGCGACGGTGACGTCCCTCGGCTCGTGCGGGCGGTGGCTCTCCCCGGAGAGCGTGCCGTCGTTGTTCACAAGGGTGTTGTACGCGATGAGGACCCGGTCGGGCGCGTCATTGCCGCGGCGCGCTTCGGGTGTCTCGCCGGGCAGGTGGTCGCGCTCCGAACCGCTGCCGATCACCAGGGCCCGGCCGGCGAGGCCGTTGAGGTGGTTGTTGACGATCACGTGGTCGTTGCCGTAGATCCGCATCCCCTCCGTGCCGCCGAGGAAGTGGTTGCCCTCCACGCGGGTGCGGTTGCCGTGGCGCAGGACGATGCCGCCGAAGCTGTCGCGGATGGTGTTGTACCGGACGGTGTTGTCGGAGCTCTTGACGGAGATGGCCTCGGGGTCGCCGTCGGCGCGCTCGAACAGGTTGTACTCGACGACGGCGTGGGCACTGGACAGGGCGCGGGGGCTGACGCCGAGCCGGATCGGCTCGCCGCCGTTGGAGCCGGTGAAGCTGTGGTCGGAGAAGTAATTGCGGTACACGTGGACGCGCTGGGCCATCTCCTCCGTGCCCGCGCCCTCGATGCCGAGGTAGATGCCGAGTGTGCTCTTGTGGTGGAAGTGGTTGTGGTCGACCGTGCTGTCGTCCGCGCGCACCATCACCCAGTGCAGGCCCTCGATGTCGGCGAGCTGGAAGTCGTTGCGGGTGAGCCTGATGTGCGAGCAGGTCTCGGGGATCTCCAGGGTGGTGCTCTGGCGGAAGGAGAAGCCGCTGAGGGTGATGTGGCTGGAGCGGTCGAGGACGAAGCTGTGGGATCCGTCGAGGACGACGCCGCCCGTGGTCCGGGCGGCGATGGTGATGGGCGCGCGCCCGCTGCCCTGCTTGTCCCGGATGGTGAGGGGCCTGTCCGGCGGGACGGTGTATCTGCCGTCGGCGACGACGATCCGGTCACCGGGCCGGGCCCGGTCGATCGCGGACTGGAGCTCGTCCAGCGAGCCGACCGCGGCCGGGGCCGCCGTCGCGCTCGCGGTGAGGAGTCCGCCGGTGGGGACGGCGACCAGCGCCGCCCCTGCCGCGGTGCCCATGAGGAACGTGCGGCGTTGCATGATGCCTCCGTGAGTGTGGTGGTGGGCCGGGGACGGGAGCCGGCTCGGAGCCTGTCGGGTGGCCTTCGATCGGGAGCGGACGCGGTCCGGTGCCTGCGATCCAGGGCGCCGGAATGTCCTCGGGCGGGGTCTCCCCCGCTCGTCGAGGGCTCGGGGCAGGAGCTGCCCGGACATTTCGGCCACGCGGGAGGGTCCCTCCCTGGCCCTCAAGGCCTTGGGGAGTGCCTGCCGGGGCGTGGCCGCCCGGCCGGAGGCCACCCGCCGGGCTCTCAGCCGTCGGCCCCGTCGTCCGGGGTGTCGAGGTACAGCTCGATGACGGGTACGGGGGTGTCGGGACGCCGGACGGGGATCTTCAGCGTGAGCGTGCCGGCGGGCTGCCCGCCCATCTCCGTGTTGAGCGCGGGCCGGCCGGGGTCGATCCGGACCCGGATGATCTCGGACGCGTCGTTCAGCAGTTGGGCGTAGCGTACCCGGCCGGCGAGTCCGGGCAGGTGCAGATGGCCCAGCGGCCAGGCGAACAGGTGGACGTAGAGCCGGTTGCCGCGCTGGGTGTACCGGCAGTCGGCGGGCGGGGTGTACGGGGAGGGCCCGCAGCCGCGGACGGACCGTTCGTGCAGCTCCATCCAGCGGCCGATCTCGTCGAGGACGGCGACGGCGTGCGGGTCGAGGTCGCCTCGGCCGTTGGGGCCGACGTTGAGCAGCAGGTTGCCGCCCTTGGAGACGCCGTCGACGAGCATGCGGATCAGCAGGTCGGCGCTCTTGTGGTCGAGGTTGTCGCGGTCGTAGCCCCAGCTTCCGTTGAGAGTCTGGCACGCCTCCCACAGCACGGGCCGCCCGTTCTCGGTCATGGGGCCGGAGGGCTGGTACTGCTCGGGGGTGACGAAGTCGCCGGGGAGGCCGGTGCGGTCGTTGACGAGGATGTGCGGCTGGAGTTCGCGGACCGTCTCCAGGAGCTTCGGGGAGTCCCAGTCGTCGGGGCCCTTGCCTCCCCACCAGATCCGGCCCGCGTACGAGAAGTCGAAGAACAGGTAGTCGATGCGTCCGAAGGACGTCAGCAGCTCCCGGACCTGGCCGTGCAGGTAGCGCTGGTAGTCGCGGATGTCGCGGTCGGCGTGGGCGGCCTTGAACTCCTCGTCGTCGCGCTGCGGGTGGGTGCCGTCCACGGGGAAGGAGGGGTGGTGCCAGTCGATCAGCGAGTAGTAGAAGCCGACCTTGAGCCCTTCGGCGCGGCACGCCTCGACGAACGGCCCGAGGAGGTCGCGGCCGTGGGGGGTGTTGGTGACCTTGTAGTCGGTGAGGGCGCTGTCCCACAGGCAGAAGCCGTCGTGGTGCTTGGTGGTCAGGACGACGTAGCGCATGCCCGCCGCCCTGGCCGCCCTGGCCCACCGGGCCGGGTCGTAGCGGTCGGGGTCGAAGTGGTCGAAGTAGACCTGGTACTGCTCGTCGGTCAGCTTCTCCCGGTTCTTGACCCACTCGTGCCGTGCGGCCAGGGAGTACAGGCCCCAGTGGACGAACATGCCGAACCGGTCGGTGGTGAACCAGGTCGTCTCCGGGCTCCCGGCGGGGGCCGGGGTGGCGGCGGGCTCGGACGGGGCCACCGAGGGGGTGTCGGCGCTCGGGGTCATGGGGGCATTGCTCCTTGTCGTCGATGTCCGTCGGGGCGCTGTCGGCGCTCCGTGCGGTGTGACCGGAAGGGGGGCGTGCGGGGTGGGGCGGGGCGGGCGCGGCGCGTGGTGGCGGGCCGGCCGGCGGTCTCTCGTGGCCGGCCCGCGCAGCAGGGGCGCCGGGTGTTCTGCCGGGTCAGCCCTTCAGGGCTCCGGAGGACAGGCCGTGGACGAAGGAACGCTGGAAGAACAGGAAGACGATCACGGAGGGGAGGAGGGCCAGCAGGGACGCGGCCATCACCACCCCGGGCGTGACGGCGGGGTCGACCCGCAGGGTTCGCAGCGCCAGCGGGAGCGTGTAGGAGGAGGAGTCGGTGGACACCAGGAGGGGCAGCAGGTACTGGTCCCAGATCATGGTGAAGCCGAAGACCCCGATGACCCCGAGCGCCGGCTTGCACATCGGCATGATGATCTGCGCGAAGATGCGCAGGTCCCCGGCGCCGTCGATGCGCGCGGCCTCCTCCAGTTCCTTGGGCACGTCCTTCATGAACTCGGTCATCACCAGGATGGAGAATCCCCACGCGCCCAGCGGGACGATCATTCCGGCCAGGGTGCCGATGAGGTTGAAGTGGACCACCGGCAGGTCGGCGAGGATCACGGACAGCGGGAGGGCCAGGATCTCCTCGGGCAGCATGAGTGTGGCCAGGATGGCGACGAGCACCAGTGTCATCCCGGGGAAGACCTTCCTGGCCAGCGCGTATCCGGCGAGGACGGAGACGGCCACCTGGAGCAGCAGTCCGAAGCCGACCACGAAGAACGAGTTCAGCAGGTACGCGAGCACGCCCTGGTCGAAGGCGATCCTGAAGTTGTCCAGGGTCGTGCCCGAGGGGATGATGCTCAGCTGCGTGGGGTCCTTGACGTGGCCGAAGGCGCTGACGAGCAGGGCCAGGAGGGGGCCCGCGAAGACGATCAGCACCAGCAGGTAGGTGACGGCCTTCAGGATCCGCCCGCCCGCGCTCCTGCTCTCGGTCAGGCCCAGGGCCGTCTCGGTCGGCGCGTTCATTTGCTCTCCCTCCGTCGCAACAGGTGGACGGCGATGGTCAGGATCAGCGTCGCGACGAAGAGCAGGACGGCTCCCGCCGCGCCGACACCGAGTCGGTTCTGCTCCAGCCCGAGCTTGTAGATCAGGGTCATCACGACTTCGGTGGAGCCGTCGGGTCCGCCGTTGGTGAGGAGGAACACCTCGGTGAAGACGCGCAGTCCGCGGATCGCGGCGAGGATGAACAGGATCGAGAACACCGAGCGCAGGCCGGGCACCGTCACGTGCCACACCCGCTGGAGCCTGGACGCGCCGTCGACCTTCGCCGCCTCGTACAGGCCGCGGTCCACGCTCGTGAGACCGGCGAGGAAGATCATCATGTCGTAGGGGGCGCCGCGCCAGATGCCGGTGACCATGATGGAGGCCATCGACGAATCGGGGTCGTTGATGAACCCCGAGGGGCCGAACCCCACCAGGCCGAGGAGGGAGTTGAGCATGCCGTCCCCGGTCGGGTGGTACATGATCCGCCACAGTTCGGCGACGACCGCGATCGGTACCACCACCGGCAGGAACGCGGCGGAGCGCACGAATCCGAGGCGGCGTCCCTGGCCTTCCATCAGCAGCGCGAGCACGAGGCCGAGGGCCATCGAGCCGGCGGTCTGCCCGGCGGCGAGGACGACGGTGTGCCACGCCGCCTCGCGGAAGCCGTCGGACTGGAGCACCGTGGAGTAGTTCTCGGTGCCGACCCACTTGTTGCCGAGGTAGGGCTGGACTTCCTGGAAGGACATGGTCAGCGCGCTGGCCATGGGGATGAACTTGAAGTACAGGAAGAGGAGCAGTGCGGGGGCCAGGAACAGCCAGGGCGTCCACCACCGGCCGCCCCGGCCGCTGCGCCCGCGGCGGCCGGCAGCGGCCCCGCCGGCCGGGCCGCCCGTGGTCCGGGCGGCGGGGCCGGCCGCCGGGAGGGCGGCCGGATCCGCCTGGTCAAGGCTCATGACGCGGCGATTCCCTGTTCCTGGAGGATGTCGGCGAGCTGCTTGTCGAGTTCGCCGAGCTTGGTGTCGACGTCCAGGCTGCAGTCGGCCATCAGGGCGTTGACGGTCTCGGCGGTCGTCTGCCGTACGGGGGTCCAGTTCGGGACGGACGGGGCGTACCGGCCGGAGTTCTGGTACACCTCGGCGTAGGTCGTCCAGCGGGGGTCGGGGCGGACCTCGGAGATCTTCACCGTCTTGTTGACGGGCAGCTGCACGGTGAAGCCGGTCTCGCCCTGCATGCCGGTCTTCTGGCCCTCGGCGGAGATGGCGAAGTCGGCGAAGGCGTCCTGGCCCGCCATGTTCTCGGAACCGGCCATGAGGTAGACGGAGCCGCCCTCGGCGAGCACGGTGGCGTCCTTCGGGCCCTTGGGCATCGGCACGACCTCGTACTTGTCCTTGCCGAGCGTCTCGTCGAAGCGGGGCAGCAGGTACGGGCCGACGACGAACATGCCGGTCCGGCCCGCCTCGAACGTCTCGTTCGTGGGCGGGGTCTCCATGGTCACGGCGCCGGGCTGGACCGCCTTGTCCTTGCAGCCGAGGTCGCGGAACCACTTCATCGCCGCGGCCGATTCCTTCGTGGCCATCGCGGGCTTGTACTTGCCGTCCCCGGTCTCGGTGATGAAGTCGCCGCCCGCGGCCCAGAGGAAGTTGGAGAAGTACCAGGAGGCGTAGCCGCGCTTGGTGGACAGGGGGGCGGCGAGGCCGAAGGTGTTCTTCTTGCCGTCGCCGTCGGGGTCCTTCTCGGTGAAGGCCTTGGCCATCGCGGCGAAGTCGTCCCAGCTGCCGGGGACCTGGAGCTTCAGCTTCTCCCGCCAGTCCTTGCGGATGAGCAGTGCGGACGCCTGCGCCGAGTACGGCAGGCCGTACTGCTTGCCGTCCACGCTCTTGCCGGAGTCCAGCCCCTGGCCGACGACCTGTCCGCTGTTCTTGAGCTTGCCCAGGTCGATCTCCCGCAGCAGGCCCTGGCTGTGCATGGCTCCGAGCTGCGTGACGTCGTTCATGACGATGTCGGGGAGCTTCTTCTGCGCGGCCCGCTGCTGCAGCTTGGTCTCGAAGTCGTCGAAGATCGCCGTGACTTTCACCTTGTAGCCGGTGGCCTTCTCGAAGGCGGCGGCGAGCCGGAGCGCCCCCTGTTCCCCCGGTCCGCCCGGTGTCGTCCTGGTCCACAGTTCGAGGGGGGCTTTGGGATCCTGTTTGGCGTCCACTCCCGCAGGCCCTGATGTACAGCTGGTGAGGACCAGTGCCGAAGCGAGAACACCCGCACCGATCCACCGCGATCTCTGCATGACAACTCCTGTTTCGACGCATCACAGCTGGCCTGGAAAGCGCTTGCCCGGGACGCTAACGGGGTCCGAATCCACGGTCAATAGTCCGATGAATACAAAAATCTCGCGGAAGCCCGCGAGACTCCGGGCACATCCTCTCCCCCGCACCGCACTTGTGGCCAGACACCTCCGCGAAGAGGCCGGACATCCCGAGGTATTGCCTGATGGGGCGACAGTACGGCCCTCCGAGGAACCGATCACTCCGCTTCGCGACGATCACGGGCACCCGCAACGACCCCCGGGACTTCGAACGGCAGGCGGCTAAGCTTCACCTGAGGGGCTTTGCAGTCATCCGATGTATCGTGCTGCAAGCGCGTCGGCCGAGGTACCGAACAAGCCACGCCAATCCTCGACATCCAGTCAGACATTTCCCCACACGCCCGACCGGGAGTCGTGGGTCGATTCGCTGACGTTCCGTCAGCGGAAGAGCTGAGGAGCGCACCGACATGAACGAGCCGGCCACCGGACCGACAGCACTGCTGGTCATGGAGGAAGAACGCAGGGCGGACGTCTACCCCGACGAGGTACTGACCGGAATCGGCAGGCTCGCGCGCTGGCAGGGTCCGCCCCTCACCGGGCAGCAGCTCGGCGAGGACCCCGAGGTGCTGCGGGAGGTCGACATACTGTTCACGGGCTGGGGCGCGCCCGTTCTCGACGCCGCACTCCTGTCCCACGCCCCCCGCCTCGAGGCGGTTCTGGTCGCGGCGGGTTCCGTGCGGCACCTGACCACACCGGAGTTCTGGGCGCGCGGCATCCCGATCGTCTCGGCGGCCGCGGCCAACGCCGTCCCGGTGGCGGAGTTCTCCCTCGCCCAGATCCTCCTGGGGCTGAAGCAGGTCCACCGCATCGGCCGGGAGGTGGCGAGCAGCCGCGGCTTCCCCCACAACCCGAGGGTCCCCGGCGGTTACCGGTCGCGCGTGGGTCTGCTGGGGCTCGGGCACATCGGCCGTCTCGTCGCGTCCCACCTCGCCCGCTTCGACGTGGAGGTCCTCGCCACGGACCCCGTCGCCTCGGCGGACACCGCCCGGCAGGCGGGCGTGCGGCTCGTCGGCGTCGAGGAGCTCTTCGCCACCTGCCAGGTGGTGAGTCTCCACGCACCGCTCCTGCCCGAGACCCGCGGCATGATCGGGGCCCGGCTGCTGAACTCCATGGAGCCCGGCGCGACACTGATCAACACCGCGCGCGGCGCGCTCGTCGACGAGGCGGCCGTGGCGGAGGTGCTGCGGACCAGGCCGGACCTCACCGCCGTACTCGATGTCACGCACCCGGAGCCCCCTTCTCCCGACTCGCCGCTCTTCACCCTGCCCAATGTCGTCCTGACTCCCCATCTGGGCGGCGCTCTCGGGGCCGAACGCAACCGTCTCGGGCAGCTCGTGCTCGACGAACTGAGCCGCTTCGTGCGGAACGAGCCCCTCCAGCACGCCATCGACCCCGCCCGCGCCGCGTCCCTGGCCTGACCCGGACGAGAGACCCGAGGGCGCCGCACCGGACCGTTTCCGGTGCGGCGCCCCCTGCGTCGGCGGTCCGGCTCGGGGGCGCCCGGTGTGCGCGCCGGGGCGGAGGAGAGAGTCGGCCGCCGTCGCGCACGGGACGGCCGGGCTCAGCCCTGTTCGGGGTCGAGTCCCTGCAACCGCGCGAGGGCGTTGCCCGCTCCCAGGTACCAGATGCTCGCGGTGAGCCGCAGACGGGCCGCGCGATCGCTCCCGGACGCGCAGGCGAGCCGGTCGCCCTCGGCGACCGAGGTCAGCAGGGTGCGCCGACTCCTCTCGCCGGACGGCTCGGGGTACGGAGGCAGTTCCAGGCTGTCCGCCAGAACCTTGCGCATCGCCTCGCAGCGGCTGCGCAGGAGCTCGTCCCCCGCGCCGTCGGAGGTGTCCTTCCCCGGGTTCCGGGAGAGTTGGAACTCGTAGCGCCGGAGGATCTCCCGGCCGCCGTCGGCGTACCAGGCGACCATCCGGTCGCGGGTGACCGCGTCCGGTCGCGGCGGCCGGGGCGACGAGGGGAGCGGCGGGGAGAACCACGGCGCGGTGAGGGCATCGTCCATGGTGTCGGTGGGTTCCGCGAGGCCGGCCAGGGGGTTGTAGACGTAGAGCGCCGGGAGCATCCAGAGCCCCAGCCAGAAGGCACGAACGGTTCGCGATCCCCGGCGTATCCCCGGCCGGGGGTGATGTGCGTGCCCTGCCGGACCCGGGCCGATCAGGGGCGCCCGGCCCGCACGGGGGGCGGTGGGCCCGGTGCCCTCGACGGGTCCGGCGGCTTCGGTGGGTTCGGTGGGTCTGCCGGCCGGTCGGCCGGAGGAGCGCTCCGTCTTGCGGGGCACCACGGCGCTGCCCGTGGCCACGATCAGGGGGACGGTCGTATAGGCCAGCGAGAAGACCGTGTTCGCGGGCACCGCGCCGAGCCGCAACCAGGACACCACGCAGTAGACGAGCGTGACGTGCGCGCCGAGGAACAGCGCGAACTGCGTCTTCGTGCCCCCGCGGTCCGCAACCGGGGGCCGGGTGAGCGCCTCGTACCGTTGCGACCAGGAGGGGTGGGTGCGCAGCGGCCGTGCCACCCGGCGCACCCCGGCCGCCCACCGTCCTGCGCCGCGTGCCGACGGGCGCTGGGCCGACCAGACCTCGGGGTCGGCGCCGCACGTCACGGCGTCGTGATCGGCGACGAGTTCCCGGTGACGGAGGATGTCGGCCCGCGCCAGGTGGGTCTGCGCCACCAGCGCGACGCCGAGCACCAGCTCGCCGAGGCCGGGCGCGGCCCCCTCCCAGTAGAGACGTCCCGGCCCGAGCACCCGGTCCTGGACGACGAGCAGGCCGTGGACGGCGAGGCAGGGCATCAGCACCATGGCCAGGAAGACCCGCCAGAGCGCCACGGTGAGGTAGGCCAGGTCCACGTCACGGTTGCGGATGTGGGCCAGTTCGTGCAGCACCACGGCCTCGAACCTGCGCGGGTCCGTCGTCCGGCGCGCCAGCAGTCCCGCGTGCAGGCAGACGGTGTACCGGTGGGCGCGGCCGAAGGCCACGGCACCGGCGGAGAGGGCCCGGGGGCGGACGACGAAGTCCGGGGCGCGGGAGAGACCGGCCCGGCGCACCAGCAGGGTCAGGTGCGCCGGAAGGGAATCCGGGGCGTCGCCGCCGGTTCCTGCTCCGGCTCGGCCTGCCGTTCCCGCACCGGCCCGGTCCGCCGTTCCTTCCCCGGCCCGGTCCACCGTCTCCTCCCGGCCGGGCACGGCCGGGGCGGCCCCCTGGTCCGGCCGGACCGGCCAACCCGCTTGCCGGTGAATCTCGTTCGGCATCCGGCGGCGCATCGCTGTCCCGTCCTCGCCGGTGCCGGGCACCTCGGGGAGCCGGCCGCCCCGCCGCTTCCAGCGGGGCAGCCACCAGTACAGCAGCAGAGCTGCCGCGACGACGGCCGCGGTGTACAGCAGCGCGGTGTACACCGCGGCCTCGGCCGCGCCGGACCGGCAGCCGACGACGTCCTGATGGAACCGGACGGCGAGTCCGATCTGCCAGGCCGGTGCGTCCGGGTCGACGCCGCTGTTCCGCATGCACCGCGGCAGTGCGACGGCGGCGTCGACGGTCAGCGCCGTCCTGCTGATCAGGGCCGTGCAGGATGCCAGCAGAACCAGGACCAGCAGCAGGAAACGCCGCGTCGTCGCGCGCCCCGCCAGGTCTCGGGTCTCGACGGAAGCCATGTCGGCGCCTTCCCCGTCACTCCGGGCCCGACTGCTCCCCGGTGTCGTCCCGCCGCGGGCCGGCCGGTTCCTCCCTGGCCAGCCTGGAGACCACCGCGTCGGCCAGCCCCTCGGCCACCGTGTCGTCGAGCCCTCCGGCCACCGCCCGTTCCCGCACGCGCCCGTGAACGGCACGGAGCTGGTCGGGGGTCAGGGCGGGCATCTCGCGCTCCGGGGAAACCTCCGGGCGGCGAAGGGCCCTGCGCAGCCCCACCCGGGTCCGGGCCAGCAGGCTGTCCGCCGCGACGCCGGCCCCCTTGGTGGCGAATTCGTTCAGGACCAGCCACACCACCGGTGTGACCAGGGCCGCGGCCTCGGTCAGGCCGAAACCGAGGGTGTCCTCCCGGGCCGTCCGTCCGGCGAACACAACGGTGACCCGTTCGTCGTCGACGGACTCCAGGGAATCGAGCAGCACCAGCTCCTGCGGGGCCTTCTCCGTCACCACATCCCGTACGACCGCGCGTAACTTCTCCCCCATGCGGCCAGGCTATCGAGCGCCCCCTGCCGTGTACATACGATGCGCGAGCGCCGCTTCACGGCCAAAACCGCCGCCCCGCCGGCCGGGCTCCCGGTCGTTGCGGCGGATCCGGGGGCGCTCCGTTGCCGGCCGGGGCGGGAGGCCGGATCGCCTCCGGCCCCACCCGCACAGAGCAGGGCAACTCCGGCAAATTTTCTCTGTATCACCGTGACAGCTCGGTCACAGGGATGTCCCGGCCGCGTTCTGAGCCGCGGGTGGCCGAAATTCGATGGTTAATCTGATCCGGCTCCGAGGGCATGCCCGCGGAGCCCCATCCGCAGGCCGCAGGCAGGGCGGGGCTCCACGGACACTCCCGAGCGCCCACCGCATCCGGCGCGCCGGGCATCGACATCGCAGGAAGACGGGGACAGAACCATGATCCGAGAGAACGCGTCACGCCGACAGGTGATGAAGCTGGCCGGCAAGGGCCTGGGACTGGCGCTGCTCGGGGCCGGTGTGTGGGGCTGCACACCGGAGGACACATCCGGCGGCACCACGCAGAAGCCGGGTGGCGGCAAGGGCGACGACTCCTTCACCACTCCGCCGCCGAACACCGCGCCCAAGGCCCTGTGGCAGAACGCGACGGCGAACAACGCCCTGTCCGGCAACCACGCCCTCACCGTGGTCGGCGGCGTGGTCCTCGTGTCCGGCGACCCCCTGGTGGGCCGCGACCTCGCCACCGGCAAGGAGGTGTGGTCCCGCAAGGAGGTCACCACCCCCGGCGCCAACATGCTCATCGGCAACGGCACCCTCTACCTGGCCAGCGCCCAGTACGACGGGAACGTCGTCGGCCTGGACCCGGCCACGGGCAAGGAGACCTGGCGCAGCCACCTGGGCACCCAGTACTCCCAGCCCCGTCCGATCGCCGCGGACGGCGACCACGTGTACGTCCTCGCGGGCATCCTCGACAAGGACTTCCGGACGCCGGACAACGTGATCGCCGCGATCGACACCACCAGCGGCAAGGTCGTCTGGCGCGAGCAGCGCGACCACGGCACGGAGGAGACCGGCGTCACCGCGAAGGCCGTCGGCCGCCGCCTCGTCTACACCGACTTCCGCGAGAACCTCACCGTCCGCGACACCGCGACCGGGCAGCAGACGTGGACGAAGAAGATCGGCCGGTCCAACAACCTCGACTTCGTCATCCACGAGGATCTGGTCGTCATCGCCAACGGCCGCCAACTGCGCGCCTTCGACCTGGCCGACGGCAAGGAACGCTGGTCGCTGGCCACCGAGGAGTTCAACCGGTTCAACGACCCGGCGCTCCTGGACGGTGTTCTCTACGCGTCCGACACCGCGCACGGCCTGTGGGCGGTCGAGCCCGCCACCGGGAAGAAGATCTGGCACAACAAGGGCTCGCTGGACGTCGCCTACCCGTGGCAGTTCGTCAAGGTGGGCAACACCCTCTACGGGGCGACGGAGTTCGACGACAACGGCGGCATCCTCGCCTTCGACGCCGGCAACGGGGAACTGCGCTGGACCTACAACGACGGCACCAAGGACATCCAGCGGTGGTACCTGGCGTCCGAGGGCAACCGGCTGGCGGCCCTGCACGGGAAGCAGCTGACCGGCCTGCCGGCCGTGTGAGCCCGGGGCCTCACGGCCCCGGCCGGTGACGCACGGCACAGCCTCTGGCGGCTGCGCCGTGCGTCTGCGCGTATATCGTGGAATTCCATGGCAACCAGCACTGCGCTATGGTCCTTCGCCCTCGTCGTAGGGCTCCTCACCCTCACCCCCGGCCTGGACACGGCCCTCGTCCTGCGCACCGCCGCTCTCGGCCGGCGCGCCCGCGCCTGGGGAGTGGTCCTGGGCATCCAGACCGGCACCTTCCTCTGGGGCGCGCTCACCTCGCTCGGTGTGACCGCCCTGCTGACCGCCTCCCACGTCGCCTACGAGGTGTTGCGCTGGGCCGGGGCGGCCTATCTGCTGTGGATGGCCGCCCGGATGATCGGCGACACCTTCCGCGGCCGGGCCGGGGACACCGCGCCGGTGGAGGCCGCGGGCAGCACGGACACCTTCTTCGCCGGCTGGCGCCAGGGCACCCTGACGAACCTCCTCAACCCGAAGATGGGCGTCTTCTACGTCGCGGTGCTGCCGCAGTTCATCCCGGCGGGCGCCCCGCACTTCTCCACGGGCCTGTTGCTGACCGGCGTTCACATCGCCTTGGGAGTGCTCTGGTCCGGTGTTCTCATCGCCTCCGTGTCCGCCCTGGGCACCTGGCTGCGCAAGCCCCGGGCGCGCAAGCTCCTGGACCGGGTGAGCGGTACGGTCATCGCCGCTTTCGCGCTGCGCCTGGCGCTGACCGACTGACTCCGCCCGGCGGGGCGGGCCCGCTCCCCGGCGACCGGGGCCGCGCGCCGGACGGCGTCCCGTCGTTCCTCGCCAACAAGCCTTACTTCACGGTAACTTGTGGCGCGGAGAAGACGACGGAGGGAGAGCGGGCCCATGGCCGACCACGATCTCAACGGCTTCACGCAGGACACGTTCACTCATGACGGCACCACCCGCCGGGTACTGCGCCGGGGCACAGGACCCGCCGTGATCGTGATGGCGGAGATTCCCGGCATCACCCCCAAGGTCCTGGAGTTCGCCGAGCGCGTGGCGGCGTTGAACTGCACCGCCGTGCTCCCGGTGCTCTTCGGCACCCCCGGTCGTGACGCGGACCCCGCCGCCCACGGCTGGACGGGCACCGCCCGCTGCATGGCGTCGTCGATGCGGCAGGTGTGCGTGAGCCGGGAGTTCACGGTCCTGGCCACGGGGCGCAGCTCCCGGGTCGTGCGGTGGCTGCGCGCGCTGGCGGCGGCCGAGCACGAGCGTTGCGGCGGCCCCGGCGTCGGCGCCGTCGGCATGTGCGTGACCGGTGGTTTCGCCCTGGCCATGGCCACGGACGAACGGCTCGTCGCGCCGGTGCTCTCCCAGCCGTCGCTGCCGCTCGCCGTTCTCCCGCGCCGTGCGGGCACCATCGACATCGGGGCCGAGGAACTCGCCGTCGTCCGGCGGCGGTGCGAGCGCGAGGGACTCCAGGTCCTGGGGCTGCGGTTCCGGGGCGACCGGCTGGTGCCCGGGGACCGGTTCGCGTATCTGCGGCGCGAACTGGGCGATGCCTTCGTCGCCGTCGAGCTGGACGACGGCGCCGCGAACCCGGCGGCCGTCATGCCGCCGCACTCCGTGCTGACGGAGCATCTCGTCGACGAGCCCGGCCAGCCCACGCGGCAGGCCCTGGACACGGTCCTGGACCTGTTCCGCACGCGGCTGCTCGGGGAACGGCCCGGCGACGCCGCCTGACGGCACCCCGGCCTCCGACTCGCGCCCCCGCAGGACTCGTTCCGCACCTGCCGCGCCGCGGGCGGGCGGCGGCGACCGTTCCCCCGGGCCCGGTGTCGCCGTTGTGACATGTCACAACGGC
>NZ_JBSFFY010000042.1:0-55429 GCF_053596315.1 Streptomyces sp. NPDC001732 | reverse complement strand
CCCCAACTCCTGGCGGGGCTTCAGCCGCTTCATCAACCAGGACGAATGGGACTGAGACACCACCCCGCACACGAGCCCACACCACCCGGCCCGACTCTCCCCGGGCCCGCCGTCGTCGTCCCCGGCGGCGGGCTCCCGGTCGAGCTCCCCACAGCCGCACCGTGCCGTCGCCGTGCCCCCGCAGTACCTCGTGCCGGCCGTCGGTCACGACCCGGCCCGTCGGCCCATCGACCCGGCGGCTTGGTGGGCGTGCGGTCCGGGGAGGCGTACAGCCGGGGCGCGCGGAAGCGGAACCCCGGCCGCGGGCGTGCGTCCGCCCCGGACGGCAGCGGAACCGTGTGGCGCGCACCGGCGTCCGTCCGGATGCCCGCAGGATCGCGAACAGTGCCGGAGGAAGCCGTCCATGCCCGAAACAGCCGCCCGTTACCTCTACCTCGCCCGGCACGGCGAGGCCACCCCGGACGAGAGCGGGCTGACGGACGACGGGCGCCGCCAGGCCGTACTGCTCGGCGAGCGGCTCCGGCGCATCCCGCTCGCGGCCGTCCACCACGGCCCGCTCCCACGGGCGGCACAGACCGCCCGGCTGATCTGCGAGCGGCTCGACGGCGTGTTCCCGCAGCCGTCCGAACCGGCCGGGGACTACATCCCCCACCTGCCGGAGCGAGAAGAACTCCCCGCGGAATCGGCCGACTCCATGCTCGCCCGCCTCTCCCTCTTCCCGGCCGAGGAACGCGAGCGCGGACCGGAACTGGCCCGGGAGGCCCTCGCACGGTTCACCGGACCCGTCGAGGGGGACGAACCACGCCACGAACTGGTCGTCACCCACAACTTCCTCATCGGCTGGATCGTCCGGGCCGCCCTCGACGCCCCCGAGTGGCGCTGGATGGGCCTCGACCACGCCAACGCCGCACTCACCGCCATCCGGTACGCGCCCGGCCGCCCCGCGTCCGTGCTCTTCTGCAACGACACTGGGCACCTCCCCGCGGAACTCCGCTGGACCGGCTTCCCGCCCGAGCTCCGGATCCCGCTCTCCGACGAGGGCCGACCGGCCGCGACGCGGACGGCACACGGACGACGTGACCACCGATGAGCGGACGGGCCCACAAACACCGCCTAGACTCGGCGAAATGGCGAAGTACTACGACGTACACCCCGTGAATCCCCAGCGACGCACCATCAGCAGCGTGGCCGACAGCATCCGGTCCGGCGCACTCGTCGCGTACCCCACGGACTCCTGCTATGCCCTGGGATGCCGGCTCGGCAGCCGGGACGGCATCGGCCGGATCAGATCGATCCGCAACCTCGACGACCGCCACCACTTCACGCTCGTCTGCCAGGACTTCGCGCAGCTCGGCCAGTTCGTCCACGTCGACAACGACGTGTTCCGCGCGGTCAAGGCGGCGACGCCCGGCAGCTACACCTTCATCCTGCCCGCGACGAAGGAGGTGCCGCGCCAGCTGATGCACCCCAAGAAGAAGACGGTCGGGGTCCGGATCCCCGACCACGTGGTCGCCCAGGCGCTGCTCGCCGAACTCGGGGAGCCGCTGCTGTCCAGCACGCTGCTCCTGCCCGACGAGGACGAGCCGATGACGCAGGGCTGGGAGATCAAGGAACGACTCGATCACGTGGTGGACGCCGTCGTGGACTCGGGCGACTGCGGCACCGAGCCGACCACGGTCATCGACTTCTCGGGCGGCGAACCCGAGATCGTCCGCCGGGGGGCCGGCGACACCGCCCGGTTCGAGTAGCCGCGCGTCGGTGGCCCCGCCGTCGCCGGCCGGGGCCGAGCGGCGCTCGCGACGGCAGGGCCGCGGCGCTGATCGGGGCGGCGGGAGCAGCCGGGCCCTCGGGCGGCGGTCACGATTCGTGCGGAGGCCGGGGAGATCGGTAAGGTGCCTGGTCACGACCGCACCCCGTTCGATCCTGGGACCGGTCAGAGCTCTGCCGCGGTCGGTGGCACCTCCACGACTGCTGTGCCGTTCTCTGCCTGCCCGGGACCCCGGGACACGGGGGGCGATCCTCATGGCGCGGGGCCAGTCGGGTCCCGCCCGACGGGCCAGGAGGAACCACGAGTGGCACAGATCATCGCCGAGGTCTCACGGACGTTCAACGAGTTTCTGCTCCTGCCGAACCGGACCCGGGCCGACTGCTCGGCCGCGACGGTCGACCTGCGTACGTCCCTGGTGCGGCACCTCGCGGGCGAGGCGTCGGCGATCGAACTGGGGTCCCCGTTCACGTCCGCGATCATGCAGGCCGTCAGCACGCCCGAGCTCGCGATCGCGCTCGCGCGCAACGGCGGTCTCAGCTTCCTGCACCACAACCAGCCGATCGAGGAACAGGCCGCGGCGGTCCGCCAGGTGAAGAACTTCAAGGCCGGATTCGTCACCAGCGACACGAACGTCCGTCCCGACGACAGCCTGGGCCTCCTGGTCGACGTCATGCGCCGCACCGGGCACAGCACCGCCGCGGTCACCCACGACGGGACCGCGAACGGCCGCCTGCTCGGCCTGGTGACCTCCCGGGACTTCCACCCCCAGCGCCACGACCTGGACGGCCCGGTCGGCGGCCGGATGACCGCCGTCGCCGACCTGGCCACCGCGGGGCCCGACGCCACGCTCTCCGAAGCCAACGCGCGGCTGTGGGACGAGCGGCTGGACTGCCTCCCGGTGCTGGACGCCGAGGGGCACCTCCAGCATCTGGTGTTCCGTTCCGACTACGCGGACAACAAGCGTTTCCCGCACCAGGTCGTGGACGCCGCCAAGCGACTTCGCGTGGGCGCGGGCATCAACACCCACGACTACCAGGAGCGCGTCCCGGCCCTGCTGGAAGCGGGCGCGGACGCGCTGTGCTTCGACTCGTCCGACGGCTACAGCGACTGGCAGGCACAAGCCCTGACCTGGGTGAAGAAGCACTACCCGGAGATCCCGGTCGGCGGCGGCAACGTGGTCGACGGCGAGGCGTTCACCTTTCTCGCCGAGGCGGGGGCGGACTTCGTCAAGGTCGGGGTGGGCGGTGGCTCCATCTGCATCACCCGCGACCAGAAGGGCATCGGCCGCGGCCAGGCCAGCGCCGTGCTGGACGTCGCGGCGGCCCGGGACGCCTTGTGCGAACGCACCGGCGAGTACGTGCCGATCTGTTCCGACGGCGGGCTGGTGCACGACTACCACGTGGCCCTGGCGTTGGCGATGGGCGCCGACTTCGTCATGATGGGGCGTTACTTCGCACGCTTCGACCAGGCGGCCGGCGCGAAGCTGCCCACCCGCGACGGCTTCGTGAAGGAGTACTGGGGCGAGGGCTCCAACCGGGCCCGCAACTGGCAGCGCTACGGCCAGGGCGGCCAGGGTCTCCTCTTCGAGGAGGGCGTGGACGGCTACGTCCCCTACGCGGGCGACCTCGACGAAGGGCTCGCCCTGACCGTCGCCAAGCTCAGGACCACGATGGTCTCCTGCGGGTCCGCCACCCTGCCTGAGTTCCGCTCCACGGCCCGGCTGACCCTCGTCTCGGACCAGAGCTTCCAGGAGAGCCACGCCAACGTCACCCTGCGGGACGCCCCGGCGACGGTCTCCTGACGGGCTTCCGGGGGTGCCGCCCCCGGAAGCGGTCGCTGCCCCGCCACCCCGGATCGGTTCAACCAGCAATCATTATCGGTATGCCATTTCGCGGGTGATCGCCCTTCGGGTCGGCCGCCTCGCGCCGGGGGAGAGGGGCGGCGATTTCGCGAACCCGCGGACGGTCCGGGCACCGGGGCGCCGTACGTCGCAGCCGGCGCGCGCCTCGCTCGTGCTCGATCTCGTCGGGCGGGAGAACCTGAGCAACGCCAACGCGCTGAACGCGCTGGCGATGAACATGACGCAGGTCATCGGCCCGGCCGTCGGCGGGGCGATGATCAGCGCCTTCGGGGCGCCCGCGGCCCTGTGGATCTCGACCACCTGGTACGCGGTCTCGCTCGAGGCGCTCTGGCCGCTGCGCGGCCCAGGTGCCCCGACTGCTCAGGTACAGCGGCGTCCACACGCCGTGACGCGCCCCGCCCTCGGCCGACGGCTTCGCGAATGGTGTACCGGAAATCGTGAACGGCGCCGCTCCCCGGCATCCCGGTGAAGAATGCCCGGAAGCGGTGCCGTGGGAGTTGTGCGGCCCGGGAAGTGCTCCTCGTGCCTCAGGAACCCTGTGCCCCGCGCCGCCGTGCCGCGACGGCGCGCCGGCTGTTCACCAGGTGCTCCGTCACGAGCTCCTCCACCCGCTGGACGTCACGGTCGGCGATCGCCTCGTAGAGCGCCTCGTGCTCCTTCGCGATCCCCACGAGGTCGTCGTGCTGCGCCAGGAACCATCGCATCCTGCTGCGAAGCGTCTGCTCCAGCTCGCGGAGCAGGTCGTTCCCGGCCAGCGAGGTCACCGTCTGATGGAAGTCGGCGGCGGCCCGCCGGGCCCCCACCGCGTCGCCCGCGAGAGCGGCGGACAGCTCGGCATCGAGATCCGCGCGGAGCCTTTCGAGACCCGCGCGGGCATGGCGCTGAGCGGCCAGCCGGAAGGTGAGCAGTTCGAGCGAGGTACGGATCTCGTCCAGATCGGCGATGTCCGAGGCGGTGAACTCCCGTACGACCGCCCATGTCCGGGGCCTGGGGGTGACCAGGCCCTCGGTCACGAGCGCCTTGAGGGCATCGCGGACGGGCACCCGGCTCACACCGAGCTCCGCGGCGATCTCGCGTTCGACGAGCTTGCTGCCCGGCAGCCGGACCCCGTCGAGGATGTCGTCCCGCAACTGCCGGGCCACACGCTCCGACTCAGGCTCGAAGGGTCCGGACTCTGTCATGGCCGATGATTCTTCCGTCATGGCGGGGACGGGACCGTCAGGAACGCGGACCGTCGGCCCGGTCGTCGCGCGCCGCGTTCTTCTCCTTGATCCGCGCGGCTTCCTTGCGGACCTCCGCCTGGGTGGCGCGCTCCTTCAGGAGCCACTCGGGGGACTCCTTCTTCAGCGCGTCGATCTGCTCCGTGGTGAGGGCCTGAGTGATCCCGCCCCGGGCGAGACCGGAGATCGAGACACCCAGCTTCGCCGCGACCACCGGCCGGGGGTGCGGACCGTTGCGTCGCAGTTCCTGCAGCCACTGCGGAGGATCGGACTGCAGGGCGTTCAGCTCGGTGCGCGAGACGACACCCTCCTGGAACTCGGTGGGGGTGGCCTCGAGGTACACACCCAGCTTCTTCGCCGCGGTCGCGGGTTTCATCGTCTGGGCGGTCTTGTGCGACGTCATGGTGTCCAGGGTATCGAGCATGTGAGCTACCTCCGACCAGGGCCGGTAACCTGGCGGGGTGACACGTTCGGAAGAAACCCCCTCGTTCCGGCTCGCCTACGTCCCGGGGGTGACCCCCGCCAAGTGGGTGCGGGTCTGGAACGAGCGGCTGCCCGACGTTCCGCTCACCCTCGTCGGAGTGTCGGCCGCCGAGGCCCCCGACATGCTGCGGGACGGCGGCGCCGACGCCGGCCTCGTACGGCTGCCCATCGACCGGACGGCCCTCAGCGCGATCCCGCTCTACACCGAGACGACCGTGGTCGTGGTGCCGAAGGACCACCTCGTGGCGGCGGTCGACGAGATCGGCACGGCCGACCTGGCCGACGAGATCGTGCTGCACCCCCTCGACGACACGCTCGACTGGGAGCGGCCCCCCGGGCTCCCGGCCAACGAGCGTCCCGCCACGACGGCGGACGCCGTCGCGCTGGTGGCGGCGGGCATCGGGCTGCTCGTCGTACCGCAGTCGCTCGCCCGCCTGCACCACCGCAAGGACCTCACGTACCGGCCGGTGACGGACGCCCCCGCCTCCCGCGTCGCGCTGTCGTGGCTGGAGGACGGGACCACCGACCTGGTGGAGGAGTTCATCGGGATCGTCCGGGGACGGACCGTCAACAGCACGAGAGGCCGGGCCAGGTCCCAGGAGCGGGCGGCGAAGGACAAGCGCGCGGAGACGGGCGGTGCGCGGCGCAAGCCCGCGGCCGGCGGCAGGTCGGCGGGGAAGAAGACGGACGGCAGATCGGCGGGGAAGAACCCGCGGGGCGGTTCCGGCGGCCGGACGGCCGGACGCGGCAAGCCCCGCCGCCGTTCGTAACCGCCCCGCGCCCCGTCTCCGCCGCGTACGCGGCGATCAGCCGTACGGGGCCGGGAACGACGAGTGACCGGGGGAGCGGTGCACCGGCGGACACCCGGCGCACCATCCGTGTCCGCCGTGCTCAGCGCCCGCGACGCACCCGGGGCTCGGGCACGAGGCGCACGACGCCGTTGAGCAGATGGTCGATCAAATCGTGCGAGGGCCTGTCCGTGAGGTTGGTGAGCAGCCGGGCCAGGGCGTTGAGGAGGAACGGCGACCCCATGACGTAACGGTTGAGGACCGGCTGGAAACCGGACCGGCTGAAGACGAGATCGGCGGCCTTGTTGCCGAGGCGGTAGTAGCTCCCCCAACGCCGGTTCATCTCAAGGGGATAGCCGCGCAGCACCTGTTCCCGCCGGGGCCCCCGGGGAAGGGCGAGAGCCAGCGCGACGGTCTCGGCCGCGACCTCACCGGCCTCCATGGCCTGGCCGATCCCCTCGCCGTTCCAGGGACTGATCATGCCGCCGGAGTCACCCACGAGAAGGAGCCCGCGGGCATACAGGGGGTGCCGGTTGAATCCCATGGGAAGGGCCGCGCTGCGGACCGGACCCTCCGCGTTCTCCTCGCGCAGCCCCCAGGCCTCGGGGGTGCGGGCCAGCCACTCGTCCAGCGCGGCGCGCAGGTCGGCCTTCCCGTGCCGGCGGTGCGGCAGCGCGCCGAGACCGACGTTGACGCGACCGTCGCCCATGGGGAAGATCCAGCCGTACCCGGGCAGGTAGTGGTCGCTCCCCGGGAAGCGGAGGTCGGCCCACAGTTCCAGGTACTCCTCCTTGGAACGCTCCGGGCTGTGGTAGTAGCGGCGGGCGGCCGTCGCGATCTGCCTGTTCCTGTCACGCTGGAGCCCCATGGCGAGGGCGAGCCGGGCGGAGGCGCCGTCGGCGGCGATCACGACCGGCGCGCGGAATTCCAGGGACTCCTTCTCCCCGTTGACGGCGGTGACCCCGGTGATGCGGCCCGCCCGGTCGGTCAGGGGGTGGGTCACCTTCGTACCGGGGCGCAGCCGAACTCCGGCGGCCACGGCGTGGCGGGCGAGGATGTCGTCGAAGTCGTGCCGGCTCCGGGAGAGGCCGAAATCCGGGTAACGCCCGAGCGCGGGCCAGTCGATGTGCACCTGATGGTCCCCGGCCACCCAGCGCATTCCGCGCGACCGCGTCCACCCCGGTGCCTTGATGTCGACGCCCATCCTGATGAGCTGGTGCACGGCGCGCGGCGTCAGACCGTCCCCGCACACCTTCTCCCGGGGGAAGTGGGACTTCTCCAGGAGCAGGACGTCCACGCCCGCTCTGGCGAGGTGGAAGGCCGCGGCCGAGCCCGCGGGCCCCGCCCCCACCACGATGACCTGGGCGTCCTGGTCCGACCCGTGGCCGGACCGGGCGTCGGACGGTGACCGCTCTGGTGTCGTCTCCCGCATCGGGAACCCCTTCTGGAACAGCCGGTGCCATACCGGGGACGGCATCCCCGGGCATCATCATCGATCAAGAAGGGGCCGGGCGGAACCAGGCCCGGTGATCCGGCAGCCGGTCGACACGGCGTCGAGCCGGTGCGCGGCCGGGGCCGCCGGATCCGCCCGGCCTACGACTCCAGATAGCGCAGGACCGCCAGCACACGCCGGCTGTAGCCGGTGGAGCGCGGCAGACCGAGCTTCTCGAAGATCGCGTTGAGATGCTTCTCGACCGAACTCAGCGAGAGGTGCAGCTGCTCCCCGATGGCCGCGTTGGTACGGCCCTGCGCGACCTGCTCCAGCACGTCGCGTTCCCGGGGCGTCAGCCCGGCCAGCGGGTCGGTGTGCGTGGTCCTGATCACCAGCTGCCGCACCACCTCGGCGTCGATGGCCGCACCGCCCGCATGGACGCGCTCCAACGAGTCCAGGAACTCGTCCACCTGCGCGACCCGGTCCTTGAGCAGATAGCCGACCCGCTCGGCGTTGGCGGACAGCAGCCGGACGGCGTAACTGCGCTCCACGTGCTGGGAGAGCACCAGCACACCCACCGGGGGCCACCGTTCCCGGATCTCCAGCGCGGCCCGCAGCCCCTCGTCGGTGTGCGTGGGAGGCATCCGGATGTCCACGACGACGAGGTCCGGCGGATCCGCCTCGACGGCCCGGACGAGGGACGCCCCGTCCCCGACCGCGGCGAGGACCTCATGCCCCTCCTCGGCCAGCAGGAGCGCCAGGCCCTCCCTGAGCAGGGTCGAATCCTCGGCCAGCATTACGCGCACGGCAACTCCGCGGTGATCGTGGTGGGGCCCCCGACGGGGCTGTCGATGTACAACCGGCCGTCGAGCGCGTCCACCCGGCCGCGCAGCCCGGCCAGTCCGCCGCCCGCGGGATCCGCGCCACCGGTGCCGTCGTCCCGGACGGAAACGGACAACCGGTTCCCGTCGCCCGTGACCCGGACCCGGACCCGGCCGGCACCGGAATGCTTGGCCGCGTTGGTCACGGCCTCCGACACCACGAAGTAGGCGGCCGTCTCCACGGGCCGGGGCAGCGGCGGCGGCACGTCGAACGCGATGTGCAGGGGAATGGCGCAGCGCTGTGCCACCCCGGTCAGCGCCTCCTCCAGCCCCAGCTCGTCCAGTGCGGACGGATAGACCTGCCAGGCCACTTCCCTCAGTTCGGTGAGGACTTCCCCGGCCTCCTCGTGCGCCTGCCGGAGCAGCGCGGCCACCTGCTCGGGCGTCCGGTTGCGGCGCGCCCGTCCCAGCAGCATGGCCAGCGCCACGAGCCGCTGCTGCACCCCGTCGTGCAGATCGCGTTCGATCCGCCTGCGTTCCGCGTCGACGGCCCGGAGCACCTCGGCCCGGCTGGCGGCCAGCTCCGCGACCCGCCGCTCCAGCAACTCCCGCTCGGAGGGGCCGAAGTGCTCGCGCGCCTGCCGGGTGTCGAGGGCACAGAGGGAGACGAGCCCCTGGAGGCCGAGGAAGAGCAGCAGGCCGCCGAGGACGGCCTGTGCCAACAGGGCGAGCGGGCCCGAGGAGGAGTGGGGCAGCCTGGTCACCAGCACACCGGCCAGGACGACTCCGTAGGCGAGCAGCGCGAGCACGGCACCCGTCAGCATGCCCGCCCAGGTGCGCACGGCGAGGTGGCGGAGCACGTCCGGGTCGGAGGCCCGGCGCGTGGGGAACCGGTCACCGAAGAAGAAGCTGCGACGCCCGCGTTCGAGTTCCACCAGGCGTCGCGCACCGGCGCTCAGCACGGCCCGTGCGCGCTGACGCGTGCGGGGCCACAGGAGGAACGGGCCCGTCGGCACGCCGACGACGGCGAAGTGGAGGAGCCCCGCCAGGGCGGTGCAGCAACCGAGCAGGGAACCGACGGCCCTCAGGTGCCACGGCCGGGCGCGCCCCGCCGGGGCGCCCCCCTCCTCGGGCCGTGGACCGGGCGAACCCGTGGCACGACCGGCCGAACCGTCTGTGGAATCCCCCCGCACGAAGGGCGAGGCTAGTCGTGCGGAACGGCCGGGGCAAGATCGTTCGTCCGGCCCGGGGCGGCCCCCGCCGTACGGGGCCGCGGCCCGCGGATCAGAGGACACGACGGTGCCGCGCCCGGCCGCGGGACCGGAGCCGCAGGACCACGTATCCGGCGACCGCAACCAGGGCCAGGGCGAGAACGGCCTTGGACAGGACCCCGACGTAGGTCTCCACCAGGTCCCACCGGTCGCCGAGCCAGTACCCGGCCGTCACCAGCACCGTGTTCCACAGCAGGCTGCCCACGGCGGTCAGCGCCACGAAGAGCGGCAGCCGCATGCGCTCCACCCCGGCCGGCACGGAGACGAGACTCCGGAAGACCGGCACCATGCGGCCGAGGAGGACGGCCTTGGTGCCGTGCCTGGCGAACCACTGCTCCGTACGCTCCAGATCGGACGTCTTCACCAGCGGTAGTTTCGCCCAGATCGCATGCATCCGGTCGCGGCCGAAGAGCATCCCGAGCCAGTACAGGGCCACCGCGCCCACCACGGAACCGAGCGTGGTCCACACGAGCGCGGAGGTCAGGGAGATGACGCCCCGCCCCGCCGCGAAGCCGGTCAGCGGGAGGACGACCTCGCTGGGCAGCGGCGGAAAGAGGTTCTCCAGGGCGATGGCGAGGCCGGCTCCCGGGCCTCCCATGGCGTCGACGAGATCGGCTGCCCAGCCCGCGACGCCTCCCGCGGGTTCCTGTGGAAGGCCCGACTGCACGAAATTCATGACCTGACTCCCGGCCGGTGGTGACGGGCGCGAGAAGTCCGTCGCGCCTCACCGGCAACGCTAGGAATCGGCGGTCGGCGCCGGTACGGGGATCACCGTCGAACCGGATGCGGTCGTCCGCACCCGCCGCCCTGCGGTTTTCCTCAACCACGAGGTCACGGTGGCGAGGCGCGGCGCGAACGCGACACCACGACGCCGTGCCGCGCGGATGCGGCGGCCGTCACCGGCCGGGGGCCCGGCGACGGTGAAACGCGGTCCGCCGCCCCCGGCCGGGGGCGGCGGCGTGCCGGGCCCCCGCTCAGTACGGCAACGGGCGGCCGGACGGAGTCCGCAGATCGAGGGGCGCCGGCCGGGACGGCGGTTGTGGACGTCGGACGATCCTGATGCGGCCCATTGCCATCACCTCCTGATCGGTAATCCGTCATATGCCCGGTGGGCAGCCCGCTCATGCGGATCTTCCGGGACTCTTCGCGACGGGACGGCGCGCCCGCCCCTCGCCCCACCAGGCGTACGCCGGGCGGAACATGACGGCGCGTCGGACACCGGACGGGCCGGGCGGCGCTTCGGCGCCGTTCCGTCCCGCACGGGACGGAACGGGAGACAACGGGAAGACGCCATCTTTACCTCGCGCAGGGGACAGCGGGTGCGCGTGCTCGCTATTCTTCCCGGCTATGAGCCATGAGCGTGGCACGGGTGGGGAGTTCGACGGGGTCGCGCGGAGCTCCGGGTGATCACCGAGGGCATGGGCCCTCTGCAGGACGCCCGTACCGCAGAGGTGTGGCAGGACTTCGGGGCCAGACTGCGGCAGTGGCGCAGGCGCGCCGGGCTCACCCAGGCACAGGTGGGCACCCGCGTCGGATACGACCACACCGCCATCAGCAAACTGGAACACGGCACCCGCAGGACACCGCTGCCGCTGGCCCGCAGGCTGGACGAACTCATGACGGCGGGCGGCGACCTCCTCGCCGCCTGCGAGGCCGCGGCGGAGGCCGAGAGCGCCGCGGGCCAGGGCGAGGAGGGCGGGGGAGCACCGCCCGCACCGGCCCCCGCGCGGACCGGCCCGCTGCCCGGCGAACCCGCGGGCGGCTCCCTGCTCGCCATGCTGCCGCCGGACACCGTGCTGCCCCGGAGCCTGCCCACCTACGGGCTGGTGTGCCCGGTGCACGGCCGCGAGGGGTGCGCCGTTCCCGCCCTCGACGACGTGGTCGCCCTGCACACGGCCTTCTGCGCGCTGGGCCCGGCCACGGTGTCCCACCCTCCGCTGGACACCGACACGGTGCACGCCCTGACGGCGCTGCTCGCCGTCTGTCTGCGGGCCGACGAGGAGCGGGCCTGGCCCGGAGCGACCGTCGTGGTCGAGCGCACCCTGCACGCGATGCTCCGCTGGATGGCCCTGCCCGCGGCGCCCTACCAGCGCCAACTGGCGCCGCTGGCAGCCGAGTACGCACAGTCGGCCGGCTGTCTGAGGCTGCTGTGGGGCCGCAACGCGACGGCGATGGCCTGGCTCGACCGGTCACTGGTCTGGGCCGGAATGGCCGGGCACATCGGGACGGAGGTGGCCGCACTCGGCGACATGAGTACCCTGGCCCGGCTGGAGGGCGACGGCCTGTCCGCCCTCGCCTACGGGGGCGCGATCCGGCAGGTGGCCGCCGGGCGGCACTGGGCGGGCGCCATGAGCGACCTGTACCAGGCGCGCGGCCACGCCGTCCGCGGCGACGCGCGACAGGCCCTGGGGCACATCGAACACGCCTGGTCGGAGCTGGACCGGGTCCGCGAACGGGACGAGACCGAGGCGCCCTGGCTGTCCGTCGCCTCCGTGCGCCTGCGGGTGGAGTCCGGTGCCGCAGGAGCGCTGCGGGACCTCGCCGCGGCGACCGGGGACCGTCGGCTGGCCCTGCGCGCGGTCGGGGCGGCCCGCGCCGCGCTGAACCTGCTCCCGCCCGGGATGGACTCGGCGCGGAAGCTGTTCCTGGTGCGCATGGCGGACGCCCACGCCTGCGCCCAGGACCCGCAGGCGGCGATCGCCGTCGCCCGGCCCGTGCTCGACACCACCGAGATCACCGCGTCGACCCTGCTCGGCCAGGAACTGCGCGGCCTGCACGGCAGGTTGGCGGCCCGGCGCGACGACCGGCCGGAGACCGACGACTTCGTCCGGCGGCTGGCCGCCGTCGTGCGCTGAGACGGCGGGGGCGGGGCGTGTGTGCACACGCCCCGCCCCCAGTGGTTCACCGGCGGAGGATCAACCGGCGTTCAGTGCGACGTCGTCCACGACGAAGCTGGTCTGCAGGTAGGCGTCCTCCTTGCTGGTGAAGCCGAGGGTGACCGTCTGGCCGGCGAACTCACCGACGTCGAAGGTCTTCTGGACGTAGGAGCCCGTGGCGTCCGTGTTGGAGTACGTCGCGAGCGTCTTGGTGCCCAGCTTCACGGTGAGCGTGTCGTACGCGGTCGGGTCGCTCGCCGACTCGTCGGTGTCGGTGCGCAGGTGGAACGAGAGCTTGTAGGCCGAGCAGCCCGACGGGACGGTCAGCGACTGCGAGACCGTGTCCGAGTGGGTGGAGCCCCAGCCGCCGAGCCACGCCGTGTACGAGCCGCCGTGCGCGGGCTTCTCGGACGTCCGGTTGTTGATCACACCGTCCGTCTGCGTCCATGGGGCGACACCGTCCTCGAAGCCGCCGTTGACGACGACCTGCCGGGCCTGGCAGCTGCCGCCGCCACCGACGACGAGGGAGTACGTGGTGGTGTGGGTGGCCTTGCCGGTCCCGGTCACCGTGATGGTGTACGTGCCCGCCGCGGCCTGTGCCCCGGCGGAGACGGTCATCGTCGAGGAGGAGCCCGACTGCACGGACGCCGGGTCGAACGAGACCGTGACACCGCTCGGCGCGCCGGAGGCGGACAGCTTCACGGTCTGCGCGGAGCCGCCGCTCGTCGCGGTCGACACGCTCGCGGTGACCGAGCCGCCCGGCTGCACGTTGCCGGTTACCGGCTTCACCGAGACGGAGAAGTCGTCGCCGGGCGCGGTGGTGCCGACGGACGTCTTCCACAGCGTGTGGGCGACCCCGTCCGCGCTGCGGTCGAGCGCGGTCGCGTTGATGTTGGCCGTGGTGTCACAGGACGAGTGGTAGCACGGGTCGTAGGAACGGCCCGCCGTACCGCCCCACTTGGCGGCCTGCGCCGACGTCTTCGTGTCGCTGGCGCCGGTGGCGTAGCCCGAGGTGGGGATGCCGCCCTGCTGGAAGGAGTAGTCGTCCGACCGCCCCTGGCCCTCGACGTTCTCCTCCGGCGAGAGGCCCAGCGAGTCCCAGTACTCCTTCATCGGGGCCGAGGCGGCCGAGCCGATGTTGTTGATGAAGTAGCCGCCGTTGGTCGAGGCGACCATGTCGAAGTTGTAGTACGCCTTGATGGTGCCGCGCTGGGCGGAGGTGAGCTGGCCGACGTAGTACTGCGAACCCTGCAGGCCCTGCTCCTCGCCGTTCCACCAGGCGAAGCGGACGTGCTTGGTCATGGCCGGGTTCCGCTGGGCCAGGGCGAGCGCGTTCTCCAGCAGGGTGGCCGAACCGGAACCGTTGTCGTTCATGCCGGGACCGGCCGACACGCCGTCCAGGTGGGCGCCGAACATGACGGTCTGGTCGGCCGGGCCGCCCGGCCAGTCGGCGATCAGGTTGTTCCCCCGGTAGGTGCAGCTGGTGCAGGTCTGCTCGCTGACGGTGTACCCGGCGGCCTGCAGCTTGCTCTTCACATAGGCGACCGAGGCCGTGTAACCGGCGCTCCCCGCCCGGCGGTTGCCGCCGTTCTGCGAGGCGATGGTGTTGAGCTGCGTGAGGTGCGCCTGCACGTTGGCGACGCTGATGTCCGGTGCGTCGCCGCCCGGGGTGCCACCGCCGCCGACGGTCAGGGTGTACTGCGCGGTGTGGCTCTGGGTGCCCTCACCCTTCACGGTGAAGGTGTACGAGCCGGGCGCGGCGCCGGACGACGCGGACACGGTCATCGTCGAGGACGCGCCGGACTGCACCGACGCCGGGCTGAACGAGGCGGTGACACCGCTCGGCAGGCCGCTCGCCGTGAGCGCGACCGCCTCCGCGCTCCCGGAGCTGACCGAGGTGCGCACCGTGGCCGTCACCGAACTGCCCGGCTGCGCCGAGCCCGACGCCGGGTCGAGGGAGATCGAGAAGTCGTTGTTCCCGCTCGGCGTGCAGACCGGGTCGCCGCTCTGCGCCGGGACGCTGATGGCGTCCCAGGCGGCCTTGGTGCGGTTGAAGAGCACACAGCCGGCGTCGAGGTTCTTGGCGGCGGTGAGCGTGGCCGTGCGATAGCGCTTGTACGTCATTCCGCTCGTCTTGAGCAGCATGCCGCCGTAGAAGACCTTGCCGGCGCTCTGGATGCCCACGCCGGCGATCGAGGCGTTGTTGCAGGTGGGGCTGGAGGGCTTGCCGCCGCCCGGGTTGGAGCCCTCGGCCAGCAGGTAGAACCAGTGGTTCAGCGGACCGGCCGCGGCGTGCTCCTCGGTGTTGGGTATGGAGGAGCTGTAGCAGCTCGGGTCACCGGTCTGCGCCGGGTCGTACATGACCCGGATCGGCCCGTTGCCGACCAGGTTGATCTTCTCGCCGACCGTGTAGTCCGGATCGTCGTACGGTGCCGGTTCGTTGGCGTACGCCTCGGTCAGGGCGCCCATGATGTCGCCGGTGGCCTCGCCGAGCCCCGACTCGTTGTTGGCGCCGCCGGGCGTGTACTGGTCGAGGCCGTGGCCGAACTCGTGGCCCACCACGTCCATCGCGCCGATCCACTGGTTGGCGTTGTTGTGGCCGATGGAGACCGACGAGCCGTCCCAGTAGGCGTTGACGTCGTTGAGCCCCACCTTCACCGGCCAGCTGCGGCCGTTGCCGTCGTGCCCGTTGCGGCCCAGCCAGTCCTTGAGCATGTTCCACTCGTGCTGCGCCGCCCACATGACGTCGACGCAGCCGGTCTCCTTGCTGGTGGCGTTGCCGGTGCCCCAGGAGTCGCTCGACTTGCTGAAGACACTGCCCGTGCTGTAGTCGGCGCAGCTCAGGCCGGGCCGGTTCGGGTCGCGCAGCGAGAAGCTGCCGCCCGAGGCGGTGGTGTCGATGGCCAGCGGCGACGGGCCGTTCCACTGGCTGTTGCCGGTGCCCGCCCTGACGTCGTCGTAGCTGTCGAGGACCTTGCCGGTGCCCGCGTCCACGAAGACGTGCAGCCGGCTGGGGGCCTTGGCGGTGCGTCCGGAGAGCACCGTCTCCCAGGCCAGCCGGGAGGTCTTCTCGGTGGCGCGCACCACCAAGCGCTGCGATTCGACCCGCCGCACCGTGCGGAGCTTCTTGCGGGCGGTGGCCTCGGCCTTCTTCGCGGAGACGGTCGGGACGGTCGGCACGTTGATCCGGCGGGAGACCGCCGACTGGGTGCCGCGGACCCGGCCCTTGGAGTCGGCGACCACGACGGCGTCCCCGCCGACGACGGGCAGCCCGCGGTAGGTGCGCTGGTACGCGACGGAGTACAGACCCTTGACCCAGGGGGTCACCATCTGCCGTTCGTACCGCTCCTCGGGCCCTTTGGCGAGGGTGTCGAGGCCGCTGGCGGCGGCCCGGTCGGCGGCGGACACCGCGACCGAGAGGGCGGACGGGGCGGGCGGGGACGGTTCGGCGGACGCCGACTGGCCGCTGGTGACCACCAGCATTCCGGCGAGGACGGCCAGGGTGGTCCCGGCCGTCAACGGTCTGCGTTTCATCGAGGCTCCTTGAGTTGGGGGGTCCTCGACCACGGACAGCCGCGCACGGAGACGCGACGGCGACGGCCGCCGGGTTTCCGGCGCCCGTGAGCGAGCGACCGAACACTCACACGTCGCCATGAACTCGTCAATGAACTGCGGTGGCCGCCGGGGGACTTGGCAAGTTTGGTCAAGCCGCAGTGGTGCGATCGCACGACGGCCGGGACCGGGGCGGCTTGCGGCCCCGGCGTGCGCGGCCGTCCGGCCCGGCTCCGGACCGACGCGCGGTCAGGGAGCCGGTGCGGCGGGCCCGGTGGTCGCGGTCGAGCCGGTCTCCGGCGTACCGCCCGGCTCGGTGTCCGGGGAGAACAGGGTCATCCCCAGGTACACCGCCGCGATGAAGGCGATCGTCCCGGCGATGGCGCTCGCCACCCTCGGGCGCCGCCTGATCGCCTCGCGCGTCCCGGTGCGTGGACGGCCCGGCGCACCCCGCCGGGCGGACGTCGGCCGCTCGGCCGCGCGCCGCCGGTGGCCACCGGCCTGCGGCAGGCGGTACGTCGCCATGCCCCCCGACTGCGGGTCGGAGACGGGCGCGGGCGCGAACGAGGGCGCCGGGGCGGGGCGAGGAGCGCCCGCGGCGGACGGGGCGGGGCGAGGGGCGCCGGTCGCCGCCGGAGGCGTGGGGGAGTACATCGGGAGCGGCTCGGGCTGCCCCCGCCAGGCACCGCTCTGGAACCAGTCGGCGACCTGCTGCGCGCCGGGCCGGTCCTCGGGCTGCTTCGCCAGCAGCCCCAGCAGATAGGAGTCGAAGGCCGGGGACAGGTCGACGCCCTGCTGCCGCAGCGGCACCGGTGCGGTGTCGACATGTTGATAGAGCGTCGCGGTCGCCGTGTCCGAACGGAACGGCGGCCGGCCCAGCAGGAGCTGGTAGATCACACAGCCGAGGGAGTACATGTCGGACGCCGCGCCGGCCGTACGGCCCAGGGCCCGTTCCGGGGCGAGATAGAGACTGGTGCCGACGATCTGTCCCGTGGTGGTCAGTGCGGCCGAGGGGTCGTCGACGAACTGGGCGATGCCGAAGTCGCCGATCTTGACGGACCCTTCGGCGTCCAGCATCAGGTTCCCGGGCTTGATGTCACGGTGCACGATGCCCTGGCGGTGGGCGGCGGCGAGCCCGGCGGCCGCCTGGCCCGCGATCCGGGCGACCTGTTCGGCGCCGAGCCGTTCCTCGGCCGCGAGCAGATCACCCAGGCTTCTGCCCTCGACCAGCTCCATCACCAGGAAGAAACGGTCCTCCCAGGCGCCGAAGTCGAACACGGCCACCAGATGGGGGTGGCTCAGCCGGGCCGCGGTCTGCGCCTCCAGGCGGAACCGGGCGGTGGCCGACTCGTCGGCGTGGTCGCCCAGCAGCAGCTTCACCGCGACCGCTCTGCCGAGCACTTCGTCGGCGGCGCGCCACACCTCCCCCATGCCGCCGCGGCCGATGGGGGATATCAACCGGTACCGACCAGCTACCAGCACCTGTGCACCAATCTCGGATCGTGGGCCGCTTCTGCTGCCACGGCGGCGACCCGACCGGGATCGGGACGAGGTGGGGGGCGCGCGGCAAGATCAGGATATCGGTCCGCCGGACCCCGCCCCGCCCCGTCCCGCCCGGTCGCGGGACGGGGCGGCCGCCGGACCGGCGAACCCGGGCCGCCCGGCGATCACTTCTGGCCACCGGTCGCCGTGCGCCCCACCGATTCGACGAGCGGCAGCAGCCGGTGCGGAACCCGTTCGCGCAGCGCCACCTCGGTGCGGGTCCTGACCACGCCGGGCAACCGGATCAGCCGCTGGATCACGTCCTCCAGATGCCCGTTGTCCCGGGCCACCACCCGCGCCAGCAGATCGCCGCCCCCCGTCGTCGAGAACGCCTCGACGATCTCCGGCACCGCGGCGAGCGCCTCGCCGACCTCGTCCAGATGCCCCTGGGTGACCTCCAGATGCACGAAGGCCAGTACCGGATGACCCAGCGCGGCGGGGGACAGCACCGGCCCCGTGCCCGTGATCACCCCCTCCCGCTCCAGCCGGTCGATCCGGGCCTGGAGGGTGCCCCGGGCGATCGAGAGGATGCGCGCGTACTCACGGACGCTGGTACGCGGCTGCTCGATGAGCAACCGCAGGATACGGGTGTCGAGGGCGTCCACGGCCATGGGTCCGATGGTCTCTTCCTGGTGGGCCGGTCGGGGCTGCGAATGTACCAACGGCATGAAAGGCCGACCTGACGGACATGTCCGGCCCGGCCCGATGCCGCCTCATACCTGTAGTCCCTCGGAGCTACGGAGAAGGTTCACCCCAGGGTGGGACGCCGACTACGAGGCGCCGTACCTAACTTCTGTACCCGAAGTTCCCCAGTCGCCCGGTACGGAAGGAACACCCCGTCATGCCGTCCCCTCCGCGCGGAACCCGCCTGCGCCGCGGTCTGTTCGCCGCGCTGGTGGCCGCCTCGGTGGCCGTGCCGGTCTCGGGCGCGGCGGTCCCCTCGGCCGTACCCGCGCCCGCCCCGACCGCGCACGCACCGCTGCGCACCGCCGCCCCCCAGGCCCTCGCCGAGCGGTACGCCGCGACCCGCGCCGACATCGACGCGGCCGGGCGGACGGCGGCCCGGCACGGCGACCACGGGCGGGCCGCGGCACTGCGCGCGATGACCGGCCCCGGCCGCCACTTCCTCTCCTTCGACGGGCGCGACGGGGGCCGCGGCGTCGAGGTCGTCGGCGATCTGTCCCGTGCCGAGCGGATCGCCGTGCTGGTCCCGGGCGCGGGCGTCGGCCTCGACCACTACTGGCGGCTGCGCAGGGGGGCGCTCGCGCTGCACGAGGAACTGGGCGGGCGGTCGGCCGTGATCGCCTGGCTCGGCTACCGGACTCCGACCACGGTGAGCACGACCTCGCTGACCTCGGGCCGGGCCGCCGAGGCGGCCCCCGGACTGCGCGCGTTCACGAGGGAGTTGAGAAGACTGAGACCCACGGCCCGGACCACCCTGCTCTGCCACTCCTACGGCTCCGTCGTCTGCGCGCGGGCCGCGCACGGCCTGCGGGTCGACGGCATCGTCCTGTACGGAAGCCCCGGGACCGGCTACGGGAACGTCGCGGCCCTGCACACCCCGGCCACCGTCTGGGCGGGCCGCGGCAGCGACGACTGGATCGCCGACGTCCCCCATGTGAAGCTCCGACTGCCCTTCTCGGACATCGGGTTCGGGACGGACCCGGTCTCGCCCGGGTTCGGTGCCGAGGTCTTCGCGGCGGGCTCCGCCGGTCACAGCGACTACCTGAAGAGCGGTTCCGAGTCGCTGAGGCACATGGCCCGGATCGTGACCGGAGAGGCCGGAGAGGCCGGAGAGACCAAGGAGGCTGGGGAGATCAGGGAGACCGGAGAGGGCGAGGGAGCCGCGGAGGTCCGGGGCGCCGCCGCGGCATCCGCCCCGTCAGCCCCGTCCCCGGGAGGGCGCCGTGCGTGACCTCGTCCGGCGGATCGACGCCGTCACCCCCGCCGACCGCGACCGCGCCGTCGACGCCCTGCGCGCCGTCGCCATCCTCGGAGTGGTCCTCGGCCACTGGCTGGTGACCGCGCTGGTCGTGGACAGCGGCACCGTGCACGGCGCGAGCCCGCTCCAGTACATGCCCGGCCTCGTACCGGTCTCCTGGCTCCTCCAGACCCTCGCGCTCTTCTTCCTGGTCGGCGGGCAGGTCGCGGCGAGGAGCCACGCCCTCGCCCGTGCCCGCGGCAGGAGTTATGGCCGATGGCTCCGCACCCGCATGACCAGACTGCTGCGGCCGGTGCTCGTCGTACTGGCCGTATGGACCGTGGCGGCGGGCACGATGCTGGTCTCCGGAACGGACCAGGACACCGTGCGGGCCCTGTGCAAACTGGTCTGGTCCCCGCTGTGGTTCCTGGCGGTCTTCGCGGCGCTGACGGCGGCCACCCCGCTGGTGGCGAGGCTGCACCCGCTCTGGCCGTTCGCCGTCGTGCTCGTCGTCGACCTCTGCCGGTTCGGCCTGGACGCGCCGCCCACCGGATTCGCCCCGGTCAACGTGGCGGCCGGCTGGCTGGTGCCGTACTGCCTGGGCGCGGCGTGGTCGCGCGGTGAGCTGCGAAGCCGCCGGACCGGCTGGATCCTGCTGATCGGCGGGGCCGCGGTCGCCGCCGGACTGGTCGGCCGGGGCGGCTACCCCGCGGCCATGGTCGGCGTGCCCGGTACGGAGGTCTCCAACCTCGACCCGCCGACCCTCGCCGTGGTCGCCTTCGGCCTCGCGCAGTGCGGTGCGGCGCTGCTGCTGCTCGGCCCGCTGCGCCGGGTACTGAGGCGCCCCGCCGTCTGGGCGGTGGTGGCGGTGCTGAACCTCTCCGCGATGACGGTGTTCCTGTGGCACCAGACCGCGATGATCGCGGTCACCGCGCTCGGCCTGTCGGCGGGCGGGGCCCTGCCGGGTCTGCACACCGTTCCCGACCACCCCGGCTGGGTGCTCGCCCGGCTGGCCTGGCTGCCCGTGTTCGCCCTCGCGCTGGCGGTCTGCTGGGCGGCGTTCCGGGGCCACGAACGGGGACGGCCGAGAAAGAGGAGCCTGGTCGTCCGCGAGGAACACCCCCGACGGCCGGCGGCACGACGTGTTTAAGGTGCGATCTGTGAATCGGGGAGACATGGTGAAGCGGTCGGCGCGGGTGCTGCGGGCGCTGCCCCGTACCCTGCGCAAGGACCTCATGACATCGGCCGCCGACCCGAACGGGCCGTACGGGCAGCCGCGTTGGCTGGAATGGCGGCCGGTGATCATGGTGCCGCTGGTGCTGCTCGCGGTGGGTGTGCTCGTCGCCGCCGCCAATCAGTACACCTTCGGCCTCGGGACGGGCATCCAGCTCGGCGTCCTGTTCGCCGGGATCCAGTCGACGGCGCTCGTCGTCGCCCTGTACCGCCCGGTCCCGGCCTGGTGGACGTCGATGCTCGTCATGGTGCTGGTCACCCCGTTCGCCGCGAACGCCGGTTCCGGCCGCAGGGCGTTCCCCTGGAGCGGAGCCGCCGCGACCACCGGCCCCGACCCCGTGACGTTCCCCTGGAGCGGAGTCGGCATCGCGGTGCAGGCCGGTGTGCTGTTCCTGCTCGCCCTGCGGGTACGTCCCCGGATCACCGCCGAGACCCTCACGATCACCGTCCTGGTGGGACTCGCCTGCGGCGCGGCCGTTCCCCGGCACGACGCCCCCGGCGCCCGTCTCGCCCTCGCCGTCCTCGTCGTCACCGCGATGATGGGCGCCGCCCTGCGCGGCCTGGCGGCGGCCCGTACCCAACTCGTCGTGCAGGAGGAGCTCACCGCCGAGGAACGCGCCCGGCGCACCCTGCTGGAGGAACGCAACCGCATCGCCCGCGAACTGCACGACGTGGTCGCCCACCACATGTCGGTCGTCTCGATCCAGGCGCAGGTCGTCCCGCACCTGGTCGACAACCCGTCCGACGAACTGCGGGAGAACGTCGAGGGCATCCGCAGGAACGCGGTCGACGCCCTCACCGAACTGCGCCGCGTCCTGGGCGTGCTGCGCTCCGAGGACCCCCTTCCGCAGGCGGCCCGGCACGCCCCGCAGCCCACCCTGGACCGGCTGGACGAACTCATCGGCAACGCGCGCGGCGCCGGGGTCACGGTCACCGCCGGGACCACCGGACAACCGCGCCCCCTGTCGCCGGGCGTCGAACTGTCCGTCTTCCGCATCGTGCAGGAGGCACTCAGCAACGCGATGCGTCACGCACCGGGCGCACGGGTGCGGGTGGAGATCGGCCACGGCACGTCCGAGGTCACCGTCCGGGTCACCAACACCGCCCCGGACCGGGCGGTCCCGCCCTCGCCGGGCGCGGGCCACGGCCTGCTCGGCATGCGCGAGCGCGCCGCGATGCTGGGCGGCGAGATCGCCACCGGGCCCACCCCCGACGGCGGCTACGAAGTCGCTGCGATACTGCCCGCCCAGCCCCCAGTGGCACACGACGCCCCCGCCGACCCTGCCGAGGACACCCGATGACGGCCATTCGCGTTCTGATCGCCGACGACCAGATGATGGTCCGGCAGGGCTTCACGGTGCTGCTCGACGCCGAACCCGGCATCGAGGTCGTCGGCCAGGCGGTGGACGGCGTCGACGCCCTGGAGAAGGAGGCCGAACTCGCCCCGGACGTGGTCCTGATGGACATCCGCATGCCCCGGCTCGGCGGGATCGAGGCGACGCGCGGCATCACCGGACGCGACGGGGCCACCGCCAAGGTCCTCGTCCTCACCACCTTCGACCTCGACGAGTACGTCTACGAGGCGCTGCGCGCGGGCGCGTCGGGATTCCTCCTGAAGGACGCCTCGGCCGACGAACTCGCCCACGCGGTACGGGTGGTGGCGGCCGGCGAAGCACTGCTCGCCCCGAACATCACCAAGCGGCTGATCGCCGAGTTCGCCCGGGTGAGCGCCGCGCCGCGCGCCCCGGTGAAGAGCCGCACGGGCGACCTGACGGAACGTGAGACCGAGGTCCTCTCCCTGATCGCGCAGGGCCTGTCCAACACCGAGATCGCCACGCGCCTGGTGGTCGCCGAGCAGACCGTGAAGACCCATGTGGGCCGGATACTGCTCAAGTTGGGACTGCGCGACCGGACCCAGGCCGCGGTCCACGCCTACGAGACGGGACTGGTGCGCCCGACCGGCTACTGATCCGGCACCGTCCCCCCCCTTCCCGCCCCCTCCTCCATCACCACCCGCACGCAGCGTCCGTTTCCGCCGGCCCGGAAACGGACGCCTGCCCGGAAACATCCGCCTGCCCGAAAACGGCCGTGCGGCGCCGCACCGCGCCCGAAACCACCGCAACCCCGCCGCGCCCGGCACCGGACCCCGCCTCCCCGCGGACCGACCGATCCCGTCCAGCCGAAGGAACCGACACACCCATGGGCTCCACCCTTGTCATCACCAACGACTTCCCGCCCCGCCAGGGCGGCATCGAGACCTTCGTCCACGCGATGGCCACTCGCGTGCCCGACGACGACGTGGTCGTCTACACCTCGCACGAGCCCGGCGGCGCCGCCTACGACGCGCACCTCCCGTTCCCCGTCGTACGGGACTCCGGCCGCATGCTGCTGCCGACCGGCCGGACGACCCGCAGGGCCGTCGAGATCGCCCGGAGCCACGGCTGCGACCGGGTCTGGTTCGGGGCCGCCGCCCCCCTGGCCCTGATGGCGCCGGCCCTGCGCCGCGGCGGTGTGCGGCGCATCGTGGCGACCACGCACGGCCACGAGATCTGGTGGGCCCGAACCCCCGGCGTACGCCGGCTCGTGCGCCGGATGGGCCGCGGCGTCGACGTCGTCACCTACCTGGGGCAGTACACGCGCGACCGGATCGAGCCCGCGCTCGGCCCGGGGGTGCACATGAGCCGACTGGTGCCCGGCGTCGACACCGAGGTGTACCGGCCGCCCGCCGACGCCGCGGCGGACCTGCGGGCCGAGCTCGGCCCGGACGGGGCGCGCATCGTCCTGTGCGTCGCCAGGCTCGTCCCCCGCAAGGGACAGGACACACTGATCCGGGCCCTGCCGCTGATCCGGGACAAGGTGCCCGACGCGGTGCTGGTGGTGGTCGGCCAGGGCCCCGACGAGGCCCGGCTGCGCAGACTGGCCGAACGCCACGGCGGGGGAGCCGTCCGTTTCGTGGGCGGCGTCTCGCACACCGGTACGCCGCCCTACTACGCCGCGGCGGACGTCTTCGCGATGCCGTGCCGCACCCGCAGGGCCGGGCTGGAGGCCGAAGGGCTCGGGATCGTGTTCCTGGAGGCGGCGGCGAGCGGGCTGCCGGTGCTCGTCGGCGACTCGGGCGGCGCCCCGGACACCGTCCTCGACGGCAGGACCGGCCGGGTCGTGGACGGCACCGACCACACGGCCGTCGCCGAGGCGCTCACCGGCATGCTCCTCGACCCCGAGCGGGCCGCGATGGGCGCCGCGGGCCGCGCCTGGGTCGAGGAGAACTGGACCTGGGAGGCTTCGGCCCGCCGTCTGAACCACCTCCTGACCCCCGTCGGGGAACGGGCGGCGGTGGCGCTGCCGGGCGAGGAGTAGGGGCCGCCCCGGTACGGGAACACCGTCCCGCCGCTTCGCCGGTCCACGGCGCGGTGGGACGGCCCGGACGCGGCACACCGCCGGTCCGTTGGCTTACTCATGGTGCGTCGATCGACCGGTTCACTGTGCCAATGGCTCAGCAGTTTTGTGCCGAGTTGAGCCATGATTCGGAAAGATGCTGTGATGTACCCGTCGATGGCGCTGCGGATTTCCGCGGCGCCTTTTTCATGCCGGTGCACGGAACCGGCGTGCGGAAGCGGGAGCATGCGGTGCTGAAGAGGATGTTCGTTTCCCCGGACCCGGGCCGGGCGCGGCTGCGCGGCGCCCTCCGGGCCGTCCTCGGCATCGGATCGGCCGTCGCGGTGTGCGGATTGGCCGGCCACTCGCTCGTCGCGGCCGTCACCGGCGGCCTCGCCGCACTGCTGGCCCTGTTCACGGTGCTGGACCCCACGGTGCGGGGCCAGGCGGTCACGACGGCCCTGCTGCCGACCGTCGGTTTCCCCGTGCTCGCCCTCGCCGCCGGACTGCACGACCACCCGATGGCCCGGGACGCGGCCTTCCTCGCGATCGTGGGCGCGGGCGTGTACGCCCGGCGCTGGGGGCCGCGCGGCCACTCGCTCGGCGTGTTCGCGTTCATGGCCTTCTTCACCGCGCAGTTCCTCCACACCCTGCCCGGACAACTGCCCGAGCTGTACACCGCGATCGCCCTCTCGCTGCTCGTCGCGTCGGCCGTCCGCTTCGGGCTGTGGTGCTACGAGCGTCGGCAGCCGCCCGCCGTCGCACTCGCCCCGGTGCCCGGCCGCGGCCTGGCCAGGGCGACCACGCGCCAGGCGGTCCAGGCGACCGTCGGCGGCGCCCTCGCCCTCATGGCGGGACTGCTCCTCTCCGAGGAGCGGTGGTACTGGGCCGTGGGCGCCACCTGGTGGGTGTTCGTGAACACCGCCTCGCGCGGCGAGACACTGGTGCGCGGCTTCCGCAGGATCCTGGGCACGCTGATCGGCGTCCCCGTCGGCCTGGCCGTCGTCGTCCCCCTGCACGGGGCGCCCGTACCCACCGCGATCCTCGTCGCCGCCGGAGTCTTCGGCATCTTCTACACCGCCGCGGTCTCCTACACCTGGATGGTCCTCTCGGTCACGGTGCTGGCCGGGGCGCTCTACGGACTCCTCGGCGTGCTGGACCCGGCGCTGCTCGCACTACGACTGGCGGAGACCGGCGTGGGCGCGCTCGGCGCGATGCTCGCGGTACTCCTCGTGCTGCCCGTCACCACACACGCCACGACCGACGCCTGGATCCAGCGGGCCCTGCGCTGCGTGCACGCCTGCACCGCGGAGGCCGCCGCCCGGCTCTCGGGCTCACCGACCGCCGACCCGGCGCCCCGGATCGCCGAACTGGAGGCGCTCCTCGGCCGGGTGCGGCTGTCCCTGGCCCCGCTGGTCCACCCGCTGAGCCCGCTGCGCGCCCGCCGGGTCCGCGCCGGGCAGGTGCTCGCGCTGCTGGACGACTGCGCCCGCGAGGTGCGTGGCCTGGCCTCCGTCGCGGCCGACCCGGAAGCGAGCCACGACGCCCGGCTCGCCGCCGCCTGCTGGCGCGTCGAGGCGTCCGTGGAGGCCCTGACGGCCCCGGAGCCCCCGCACGGGACGGGCGCCGTGCCGGGCCTTCCGCCGCACCCGGCCGCGGCCGGGCCCGCGCTCGCCCATCTGCACGGCCTGGAACGGGCGCTCGCCGAACTCGCCGCCCCGCTGCGCTCCGACCCGCGGGCGCCGCTGGTCGGTGCGTGAGACGCCCCACCGGACCGGTCGAGGGCGTGTTTCGAAAGCAGCGTCGTCCGCCCGGAGGGCGGGGCCGGGCGTTCCCGACCGGACGGGACTTTCGAAACACGCCCGATGCCCGATGACGGACGGCCGAGGCCCTGGTCCGGACCAGGGCGGTCACTGCTACCGTCGCCCCGGAAGATCACGCCCCGGCACGCGGCCGTGATCAGTCGGCCGAGAGGGGCAGTGCGATGGGCAGCGACAGCGGTGCGACACGGGCGTTCATCGGCTCGTTCACCTCGACGGGCGGACCGGGAATCACCGTCGCCGCCGTGGACGGGGAGTCCGGGGCACTGACCGCCCTCGGCGCCACGGACGCGGTGCCCGACCCCTCGTACCTCGCCCTCGGCCACGGCACGGGGCCGGACGGCGGCGTGCTCTACGCGGTCAGCGAGACCGAGGACGGTGCGGCAGCCGCGCTGGACGTCACCGGCGACGTACCGCGGCCGATCGACGGGCCCCGGCCGGTGGACGGCAGCGGCCCGACCCATCTCGCGCTCGTGGCCGGCCACCTGCTCACCGCCAACTACAACTCCGGCAGCGTCACCGTCCTGCCCGTCCGGACGGACGGCTCGCTCGGCCCGGCCGCGTCCGTGCTCCGGCACGAGGGCAGCGGCCCCCACCCCGACCGCCAGCGGTCCCCGCACGCCCACCAGGTGCTGCCGGACCCGTCGGGGAACTGGGTGCTCGGGGTGGACCTGGGCACCGACTCCGTACGGATCTGCGCGCTCGACCCGGCCACCGGGGCGTTGCGGCCGCACGGCGAGACGTCCCTGCGACCGGGCACGGGCCCGCGCCACCTGGCCTTCCACCCCGCGGGCGGCCACGCCTACGTCCTGAACGAACTGGAACCCACCGTCACCACGTGCCGGTGGAACGCCGCCGCCGGGACCCTGGAACCGCTCGGGGAGACACCCGTGCTGCCGGACGGGGCGTCGGCGGACGGCGGCGCGGCGACGTACCCGTCCGAGGTGGTCGCCTCGCACGACGGGCGGTTCCTCTGGACCGCCAACCGGGGGCACGACAGCATCTCCGTCCTCGCGCTCGACGGAACCGGCGAGCGGGCCACCCCGGTCACGACCGTGGACTGCGGCGGGCACTGGCCGCGCGACCTCGCGCTCGACCCCACCGGGCGTCGGCTGTACGCGGCCAACGAGCGGTCCGGGAACGTCACCTGGTTCGACATCGACCCGACGACCGGCATCCCGGAGCGCGCGGGCTCGCTGGACGTCCCCTCGGCCTCCTGCGTGATCTTCGGCTGACCGCTCCCTCCGCACGCGACATCCCCCCGCGACACGATCGCCGGGCAGGACCGGAGGACCGGTACCGCCCGGCGATCGTGAACGGCGGGAGTGCCGGGCACCCGGCACCGGGTCAGTGCGCCTGGGCACCCTGCGGCGTCACCGGCGTGATCCCGAGCGTCGTCATGTACATCGACAGCACGAGCTTGCCGATCGCCGGGTACGCGCCGAGCGGCTCGGCCGTCGCGCAGCCGGCCTCCTTCGCGGCGGCGTCCAGCAGCCCCTCGGACACCTCCGGGCCGACCAGGTACGGCGCCACCGCGAGCTGCACCGAGCCGGAAGCGGTGAGCTGCTCGGCGATCGACGCGACGGAACCCTCCACGTCGAGCGCCGCGGCCATCACGGGCACCGCCAGCCGGGCGGCCAGCAGCATGCCGGTGATCCCGGCGGCCTGCACGGCCTCCTCGCCGCCCACCGTGGCCAGCACGATTCCGTCGGCGGCCGTGGCCACCGTGAAGAGCCTCGCCCGGTCGGCGCGGGCCAGCCCGGCCTCGGAGAGACGTACGTGCAGCGCCTCGGCGAGCAGCGGGTGCGGCCCGAGCACATCGGTCAGCTCGGCCTGCGTACCACTGTCCATCACCGCCTGCCGTATCCGCCGGATCAGGGCGCTGTCGGGACCCGCGAGCAGCGGCACGACGACGGCGGACGGCCCCTCGGGCTCGGCGACCTCACGCCCCGCGGCCTGCGCCTGCTCGTAACGCGCGACGCGCTCGGCGGCGCAGTGGGCGAGCACGGAGGAGAGCGTCGGGTACTCGGCGTCGTCGCCGTCGAGGTAACCGATCCGGGCGTTGAGGCCGGGCAGCTCGGAACGGGCGATGCTGATCACCTCTTCGGCCAGACCACGCGTGGCCGAGGAGGGAGTGCCGGGGACGGCGAGGACGAGCGCGGCAGCGCCCTCGGGTGCGACCACGGGCTCCGGGCGGCGGTGCCGTCCGGACTGGCGAGGTCGCGGCATTCGTACAGGCAGGCCGGAAGCGGGCCCAGTGGGGGTGCTCATGGCGCCGCATGCTACTGGTTTTGGGTGCGCCTCTGTTCGGGGAGGGCCCGGACGGGCGACATCTGTCCACTTTTATCCGATGGGTGGCGTATCAACCGACTGTTCCGCTCTGGCGGTGCCTAGTCGATCTCTTGTCCAGGCCCGTCACCAGGCACGCTGAGCAGTGTCGGATGGCGGGGCAGCGGTAGGTCCCCGGTCGCCAGCGCTCGGGCGATCACGAGCGCTCCCGTCAGTGGATCACCCGAACCGGGGACCGGCCGTGCCCACGGAAGCCGGTGCGCCAGCTCCGCGCGCAGCGGCAGGAGCAGCGGATCGCCCATCCGGAACAGGCCGCCCGTCAACGCCACCTCGCACGGCCCGCCGTCGGCCCCGGCCCCGGGGCACACCGCCGCAGCCGCGTCCGCGATGTGCCCGGCGGCCTCGCGCAGAATGCCCGCGGCGACCGGATCGCCCCCGGCGCACGCGGCTACCTCGGGCGCGAACGAGGCCAGTACGGCAGGGCGGTCGGTACGCGGGTAGAGCAGCCCCGGCAGCTCCGGCGCGGGCCCGAACACCGCCTCCAGCCGGGCCAGCAGCGCGGCGGACCCACCGCGCCGCCCGTCGTGGGCACGCATGGCCGCGTCGAGCCCGGCCCGGCCGATCCAGGCACCGCCCCCGCTGTCGCCCAGCAGATGTCCCCAGCCGTCGGCCCGGCGCCAGCTCCGCAGATCCGTACCCAGCGCGATCATGCCCGTGCCACCTGCGACGACGGCGCCCGGACGCAGGCCGACCGCTCCCGCGTACGCGGTCACCGCGTCGGCGGCGAGGGCCAGCCGCCGCACCCCGAACGCCTTCTCCAGGGCCGACGGCAGCTCTGCGCGCAACTGCCCGCCGAGCGTCGCCATGCCGGCGGCGCCGACCGCCACGGCCCCGATCCCGGCGTCGTCCGCGCCGCCGCACTCCTCCAGCAACCGGCGGACGGCGGGCAGCAGTTGTTCCAGCAGATGGTCCGCGTCGATCCCGGCGGGCCCGGTGCGCACCGGCTCGGCGCAGACCGTCGTCGCCACCGGGTCGGACGCGCCGACGGTGCCCAGCGCCACCCGCAGCCCCGAACCGCCCGAGTCCACGCCGAGCACATACGGCCCCGATGTCGCACCGGTGCTTTCCGGCGAACGCCTGGCTGAGCTCATGGACCGGCTCCAGTGGGGGAGGGACACGACGGCGGCAGCCTATCCCCATCCCCGCGGACCGGGACCGGGGGAGCGGCCGTCGCGTTCTCGCGGGCGGAGCCGGGCCGACGCGGGCCGGGGCGGGGCGAGCGCGGGCGGACGCAGGCGGATGTGGGCGGTCGGGAACGGACGGGAGCGGTCCGGCCACGCCGGTAGAGTGATGCACCGTGGCACCACGACCCTTGAATGAAGTAGTAGAGCCCGGTTGGGCCGAGGCACTCGCCCCCGTGGCCGGACGCATCGCCGCGATGGGCGATTTCCTGCGGGCGGAGGTCGCGGCGGGCCGCACCTACCTGCCGGCCGGGGCGAACGTCCTGCGCGCGTTCCAGCAGCCCTTCGACGAGGTGCGCGTCCTGATCGTCGGTCAGGACCCCTACCCGACACCCGGAATGGCGATGGGGCTGAGCTTCTCGGTGGCCCCCGAGATCCGCCAGGTGCCCGGCAGCCTGGAGAACATCTTCCGGGAACTCCACACGGACCTGGGCCTGCCGCGCCCGTCCAACGGCGACCTGACGCCCTGGACACGACAGGGTGTGCTGCTGCTGAACAGGGCGCTCACCACGGCCCCCCGCAAGCCGGGCGCCCACCGCGGCAAGGGCTGGGAGGAAGTGACCGAACAGGCCATCCGGGCACTGGCCGCGCGCGGCAAACCGCTGGTGTCCGTGTTGTGGGGGCGCGACGCCCGCAACCTGCGGCCGTTCCTCGGCGACTACCCGGCGATCGAGTCCGCGCACCCCTCGCCCATGTCGGCGGACCGCGGCTTCTTCGGCTCGCGCCCGTTCAGCCGCACCAACGAACTCCTGCTCGGCCAGGGCGCCCAGGCGGTGGACTGGCGACTGCCGTAGCACGGCCGCGAAAGTGCTGTTACCGGTACGGCGCGCCCGCCCCGAAGGACAGGCGCGCCGTACCGGCGCCACCACCGCGCCGCGCATCACACGGAATCGGCTTTCTCCGGACCCGAGTTGGACCGATGACCGGCAGGAAGAGGCCGTGCAGGGGTACCCGGGCACACCGAGGACGGGGGCCGGGACAGGCCGCCCGCGTGCCCGGGGCCGGTCGCACGGACCGGCTGTCGGCGGTCAGGTGCCGATGACCGCCGCCCGCACGCAGAAGACGTCCGGCAGGTGCGAGGCGAGCTGCTGCCAGCTGTCCCCGTCGTCCGCGCTCGCGTACACCTCGCCGTTGCGATTGCCGAAGTAGACCCCCGCCGGGTCGGCGTCGTCCGTGCACAGGGCGTCCCGCAGCACCGTGCCGTAGTGGGCGCCGTCGGGCAGACCGGCCGACAGCGGCTCCCAGGTGGCACCCGCGTCGTCGGTACGGAACACCCGGCAGCGGTGCTCGGCGGGCACCCGGTCGGAATCGGCGTTGATCGGGAAGACGTACGCCGTGTTCGGACGGTGCGGGTGCGCGGCCGCGGCGAAACCGAAGTCCGAGGGCAACCCCCGCCCGATGTCGGTCCAGTTGTCCCCGGAATCGTCGCTCCGGAACACCCCCCAGTGGTTCTGGAGATAGAGCCGGTCGGGATCGACCGCGTCCCGGGTCACCTTGTGGACACACTGGCCGAACTCCGGATTCGGGTCGGGCAGGAAGACCGCCGACACTCCCTTGTTCGACGGGGCCCAGCTCGCGCCGCCGTCCTTGGTGCGGAACACCCCGGCCGTGGACACCGCGACGGTCACGGCACGGGCGTCCCTCCGGTCCGTCAGGATGGTGTGCAGCCCCTCACCGCCACCGCCGGGCACCCACTGCGAACGCGTCGGGTGCTCCCACAACGGACGGACCAGCTCGAACGACTCCCCGCCGTCCTCGGAACGGAACAGCGCGGCGGGCTCCGTTCCCGCGTACACGACATCGGGTGCCTCGGGGCCCGCCGGGTGCAGCTGCCAGACCCGCTCCAGCGACGCCTCGGTGAACCGTGGGAACCTCACGGCCGGTTGCTGCGGCTCCACCCACGTCCTGCCCAGGTCGTCGGAGTGGAAGACCGAAGGGCCCCAGTGCGAACTGTCCCCGCCGACCAGCAGCCGGGGGACCTTCCTCCGGGTGTCGATGGCAACCGAATGGACCGCCTGGGCATTGAAGTGCGGGCCGTCGAACTCCCACGCGCCACCGCTCCTGCGGCCGATGAAGAGCCCCTTGCGGGTGCCCACGGTGAGCAGTACGTCGGTCATGACCGAACCTCCCGAAACGCCGTTGTGTCGGATACGGGCCAGTCTGCACCCCACCACTGACACCGGCCCGCAGGGCGGCACCGACATCCGGACCCTGTCGCGCCCGGGGCGGTGCGGATGCGGTGCGCGCAGGCGCGGACGGCCTGCGCGGCGGGACGCCCGGACACCGCTGTTGCCCGGCGCGCCGGCCCGGTTCCGCGCCGGATCAGCTCCGGGTCCCGGCTCCGGCGCCGGTGCCGGCCGCCGTCCCGGTCCCGGCGGAGCGGGTCAGGACCCGGGTCGTGCTGCCGTCGTCCTCCGTCTTGTCCCGGACGTGCCGGAACCCGATCCGGCCCAGCAGGGCCAGGGACGCGGCGTTCTCGACGTCCACCGTGGCGTGCACTTCAAGAAGCCCGAGCGTGCCGAAGCCGTAGCCGGTCAGCGCCTCCGCGATCTCGGTGCCGAACCCGCGCCCCCACGCGGTGACGGCCAGCGCGTAGACGATCTCGTGGCCGCCCACCTCCTCGGACGGCTTGATCTCGGCGTGTCCGATGAACCGGCCCTCGTGCCGGACCGCCCAGACGTCGAACAGGTCCTGCGCGTACACCTTGCTGAAGATCCGTCCGAACAGGGCACGGTCCTCGGCCTCGGTGGAAGGGCCGTCCCCCATCCAGCGGGATACCCGGACGTCCTGGAAGAGCGCGACGAAGTCTTCCTCGTCGCCGGGCGTGTACGGTTCCAGGCGCAGCCGTGCGGTGTTCAGGGCAGAGGCAGTCATGGCCGGTGACGCTACGCAGGGAAACGGCCGGTCCGCAACGGACATTTTTCGAGGCCGTTGCCGTCGACGCCGGATGCGGGCGCCGACCGTCATCCTTCACCGCAATCGGCCAACGCCTCGGTCCGCAGCAGCACGTAGGGACCGAAGCGGGCATCGATGAGCGCGACGAACTCGTCGTAGAGGGGCGAGAACCGCGCGCCGAGCCGACTGGTCAGCCCCTGCCGCCGGGCGTGCAGTCGCGACAGCGCCGTCCGCTGGTCGACCACCAGGTACGGGTAGGTGGCCTCGCCCCACTCGCTCAGCAACTCCGCGTGCTCTTCGGTACCGGCGTCCTCGGTGTCGGCGATCCTCGCCTCCACGAGGTCTTCGGGGCTGAACATCGCCCACCACAGCAGCGGCGGCCAGTTCTTGGCCTCCAGTTCCGACGCCCCGTCGAAGAAATCGGCCCATTCACCCGCCGACCCGTCCGGCGTACGGGGTTGCCGGGCGCTGTCCAGATAGAGGCGCAAACTCATGTCGGTTCCCCACCTTCACTTGTGGATGCGCCGGCCATGGGGCACCGGTGGCCGCCGCAGCACCCTCGCCCGCCATCCCGGCTCCCTGCCCTGTCGCCGACGAAGTCTTCCGCGGCTCGATCGTCGCGTCGCGTGAGGGCCCACTTTCACCGACTGCACCGCTCCGGTGCCGGCCGAAGTGCTGGGGCGGGTGCGTGGGCGCCCCGGCCCGGTCCGTGGCGTGTTGATGCGCCCGGTCGACCGTGGAGCCGGCCGACCCGGCCCCCTCCGGTCGGCCCACCACAAAGATCAATCATTGCCAGTCGTCTGTTCCGCCCAGCACCTCCACCAGCTCCAGACCCGGGTCGCCGGCTTCAGCCGACCACCGGTCGTAGGCGGCTTCCCGGAACGGGGCGAGTCGGAGCAGCCGCGGCAGCCGGTGGCGGTGCACGAAAGCGGGTCGGCCGGGCTGGAGAACAACAATGCGCTGACTCGGGGCGAACCGACCGCTCTGGTGGCGGATCTGCGTCCGGGCATCGACGACGGTCGGCCAGTCACCGATCCGCAGGACCCGCTGACCGTCCACTTCCCGTACCGCTGCGGACACCCGGCCGAGGGAGCCCGACCAGAGGACCCCGGACCGGTCCGGTCCCGAGCCTGCCAATCTGCCGCCCTCCCTCAAGACGGGCACAGCCCAACGGACGGGCCGCGCTTCTCACATACTGACCCGGCCCGGGTGGCGGCACAAGATCAACTGCCAGGCAGGACCTGACTGCCGTCCCCGTCCCCAGGCCGAAGTTCTCCGGCCGCTCCATCCGGAAGGGTTTCCAGGAGGGCGTGGGGCCACGGAAGTTGGTTGACTGGGACCCATGAACTCATCCGTGTTCGAGACTGCCGTTCCCGACCCGATCGCCTACCTCGACCGGGTTGCGGCCACCGACCTGGGCCGGTCCTACAAGAGGTGCATGCTCGACGAACTCAAGGCCGGGACAGGGCAAACGGTGGTCGACCTCGGGTGTGGGCCCGGTACCGATCTCGGGGCGCTCGCCGAGGTGGTCACCGCGGCGGGTTCCGTGATCGGTGTCGATCGCGACGAGTCCGCGGTGGCAGCCGCCAGGGACCGTACTGCCGGACGGGACAACGTGACCGTTCGGCTCGGCGATCTTCATGAACTGCCGTTGCCGGACGGGGGCGCCGACCGGGCCCGCACCGACCGGGTTCTGCAGCATGTCGCCGATCCCGGCCGGGTGCTTCGTGAGGCGCGGCGGGTGCTTCGGCCCGGTGGGCGGCTCGTCATGGGGGAGCCGGACTGGGGCACGCTGACGGTCGATCATCCGGACAGCGGTCTGTCGAGCGCCTACACCCGGTACGTCACGGACGAAGCCGTTCGCAACGCCCGCATCGGCAGTCAGCTGCCCCGGCTGGCGGCGGACGCCGGATTCGCGGTGCCGACGGTCCTCCCGATCACTCCCGTGTTCCGGGACGTCCGCGCCGCGGACGGGATCCTCGGCCTGGAGCGCACCACGCGGCGTGCCGTCGAAGCCGGGCATCTCACCGAGGAGGCGGGCCGACGCTGGCTGGACCACCTCGCCGACGGGCCCTTCCTGGCGGCCGTGACGTTCTACGTCGTCGTGGCCGAGTGCTGAACCGGGCGGTGGTGGAACGCCCGTGTGCTGAAATCTGGTGACCGGTCCGAGGTTTCCTCGGCGGGACCCGGCGGTCGGTGCCGGGCCGTACCGGCGGACCGGGTGAGGAACGGAGAGGGTGGCGATGACGAGCGGGCACGGGTTCGAGGACGGCGACGGGTACGGGGCGGCCCTGGAGGTGGTTCCTGTCGGGGCGCGGGTCGAGCTCAGGGCCTCGGCGCCCTCGGGCGAACTCTCGCTGAGCTGCGCCCCCGACCGGGCCCGGGAACTGGCGGCGGCCCTCGCCCTCGCGGCGGACGAGGCCGAGAGCGCACTGTCGGCGGAGCCCGTCACCGTCAAGGCGCGCGAGCTGCGACGCGGGGACGTGCGCGACGGCGACCGGACCATGACGGTGGAGGAGGTCAGGGTCGACGGGGCCACCGCTCACGTCACCTGGAAGTCGGGCGCCGGGCGCATTTGGACCCAGGGGTACGACGCGGACGCCGGCATCGCACTGCGGCGACGGACCGGAGGTCGATGAGGTCGTCCCTGCTGGTGTCCGGTCGGTCGGTTTCCCTTTCCGTTGTACGAGGAGCGTCGTAATTTGACGGACGTCGTAGTACGGTGTGTATCGTACTAGCGATTCTTCCGTACCCGTCGAAACGGAGTCCGACGTGAGTGCCCTCTTCGAGCCCTACACCCTGCGGTCGCTCGTCATTCCCAACCGGGTCTGGATGGCGCCCATGTGCCAGTACAGCGCCGCACCTGTCGGGCCGGCCGCGGGCGTCGCGACCGACTGGCACTTCGCCCATCTCGCGGCGCGTGCCATCGGCGGCACCGGGCTCATCCTCACCGAGGCGACGGCCGTCAGCCCCGAGGGCCGGATCAGCCCCGCCGACCTCGGCATCTGGAACGACACCCAGGTCGCCGCCCTCCGCCGGATCACCGACTTCATCAAGGAGCAGGGGTCCGTTCCCGGCGTCCAGCTCGCACATGCCGGGCGCAAGGCATCCACTGCGGCTCCCTGGCTGGGCGGCGCCCCGGTCGGGGACGAGGCGCACGGCTGGACGCCCGTCGCCCCCAGCCCGCTGCCCTTCGACGACGGTCATCCCGTACCGCACGAGCTGACCGTCGAGGAGATCCGGGGCATCGTCGACCGCTTCCGCGACGCGGCGCGCCGCGCGGTCGAGGCGGGGTTCCAGGTCGCCGAGGTGCACGGCGCCCACGGGTACCTCATCGGCGAGTTCCTCTCCCCGCACAGCAACCGGCGCACCGACGAGTACGGCGGCAGCTTCGAGAACCGCATCCGCCTCGCGCTGCAGGTCGTCGACGCGGTCCGTGAGGTCTGGCCGGAGGACCTGCCCGTCTTCTTCCGCGTCTCCGCGACGGACTGGCTCACGGAGAACGACGAGGACGAGCGCGAGGGCTGGACCGTCGACGAGACCGTGCGGCTGGCCACGGAACTCCAGGCCCACGGCGTCGACCTGCTGGACGTCTCCAGCGGCGGCAACGCGCCGCGCGCCCGCATCGGGACCGGTCCGGGGTATCAGGTGCCGTTCGCCGAGCGGGTCAGGAACGAGACCTCGCTCCCCGTCGCGGCGGTGGGCCTGATCACCGAACCGCAGCAGGCCGAGAAGATCCTCACCGAGGGCCGGGCGGACGCGGTGCTCCTCGGGCGCGAGCTGCTGCGCAACCCCTCGTGGGCCCAGCAGGCGGCCCGTGAACTGGGCGCTGAGATCCGCACGCCGAACCAGTACCTCCGGGCGGTCTGACCGAGTCGCCCGGTCAGGAGGTGCGGTGTGTCGCCCCGGGCGCAGGCGCCCGCCCGGGGCCGGGCGGCCGCCCGTGTCCGATCCATTTCCACACCCGGCCCATTGCTACGGATCCGCGAGCGAGCCCGAGGAACCGGTTCCGCCCCGGTCCGGCTGTCTCGGCTGCGGGGCCGCCGTGGCCGGGGAATGGCGGAATACGACGCGGGGTTGGGATGTCCATGACCTTCTATGTGGACGTGACCGTACGGGGCTATGAACTCGACACCCAGGGACATCTGAATCAGGCCGTTTATCTGCAGTACGCCGAGCACGCGCGCTGGGAACTGCTGCGCGCGGCCGGTCTGCCGCAGGACAAGCTGCTGGCCAGTGGTGTGGGACCGGTGGCGCTCGAAACGACGGTGAAGTTCCGGCGGGAACTGCGCGGCGGCGATCGGGTGCGGGTGACCTGCCGGTTCGTGTACACCGGGGGGAAGACGTTCACGGTCGCGCAGCAGATCCTCAAGGAGGACGGCACCGTTGCGGCGGAGGTCACCGGCGTGGCCGGGATGCTGGACCTGGCGGCCCGCAAACTGATCGCCGACCCGGCCGGGCACCTCGCCTCGCTCGCCGAGAATCCGGATCTGCTCAGCGGCTGATCCGAGCAGTTGAACCGGGCGGAGGGCCGGTCCGGGGCGTCCGGTGCGGGTATCCGTGCCCGTGCCGGTGGGGGAGGCAGTGCTGGTGCGGGTGTCGCTGTGGGGCTCCGGCGGGTGGTTTCCGTGACGACTCCCGGCCCCGTGCGAGGGCGCGCCGCGCCGTGCCCCGTCGCGCGGACACCACGGACGCCGCCTCCTTCCGGTCTCGAACTACGATGAATCTCGTAGCATGGAAGGCCGATCAGAGCCGATCGTGGAAGACCGGTCATGGAGGACCGACCGTGGAAGGTCGGCCGCGGAAGGCCGGAACAATCCAGGAAGTGGAGCCGTCGTGACCCCCCTCAGCGCCCCTGCCGCAAGCGCCGCCGAGGCCGGCGGCCGCGTGCTCGACCATCCCGCGCGGGACGAGATCCGCATCGAAGGGGTGCTGCACGCGCTCTCCGACCCGATGCGGCTGCGCGTGGTCCGCGAGCTGGCCGCCGCCGACCGCGAACTGACCTGTTCCTGTTTCGACCTGCCGGTGTCCAAGTCCACCTCCACGCACCACTTCCGGGTGCTGCGCGAGAGCGGGATCGTCCAGCAGATCTACCGGGGGACGGCCAAGATGAACGGGCTGCGCCGCGACGACCTGGAGGAGCTGTTCCCCGGGCTCCTCGACAGCGTCCTCGGCGCGGCGAACCTCCAGGCGCAGCGCCTCGGCGAGGACCGTTAGGGCCCCGGGCCGCGGGACGACCGCCCCGCCCCATCCGGCCATGCCTGCGGCCTGCGGCCCGGGGCCCCGCATCCCTGTGGCCCCGGCCCGCGCCGCGCGTCCCCGGCCTGCGGCATTGCCGGGCCGGGGATGCGCGACGGGACCCCGTCAGGGCGTCATCGTGCGCATTCTGTTGATCTCCACCGTCTGCTGCGCGACTACGTCCCCGGCCATCTCCTCGATCTGCACGTCGTTCCCCTCCGAGAGGACCTCGGTCGCCATCGTGACCGCCCCTTGATGGTGGGTGATCATCAGCTTCAGGAAGAGCTTGTCGAAGGCGGTGCCCTTCGCCCCGCGCAACCGCTTCAGCTGGGCGGCGGTGGCCATGCCGGGCATCGCCGAGTGGTCGTGGCCGCGGGCGGTTCCGCGCTTCTCGCCGTCGTTGTGCGTGAGCCAGCCCTCCATGGCGCCGATCTCCGGTTTCTGGCCCGCCGCGATGCGCTCGGCCAGCCGTTTGACCGCGGCGGAGCCGGCGCGATCGGGGGCGAGACCGGTCATCTCCAGTGCCTGGGCGTGGTGTTGGATCATCATCTGCGCATAGCGGAAGTCGGCGGAGTTCGCCCGGTCGTTCCCGGCGGCCTTCGCGGCCTCCTCCGCGGACAGGGTGCGGGCGGGCTCGCCCGGCTTCCCCGGTGCCACCACCGAGGGGCCCCCGCCCGCCCGCGCCCCGGCGGCACGGTCCTCGCCGCCGTCCGCGTCGCACGCACTCAGGGCCAGGGCCGTGGACAGGACGACCGCGACGAGCGCGGAGCTGCGTACACACATGGTCTGACGGCGGATCAACAAGTGGACCTCCATTGCCCCATGGGTCGGTTGTGGCCGTGCTGACACGCTTCCGCACGACAGCGACCGGAAACTTTCGGCACGTCTCCGCCGCCATCTGTCGGGATCATCGCGGGAAGGACCATACTGCCGGAGACCGTGAACCGTTCAACTACGTTCGGACACATGGGAGGACGCAGTGATTTCGTTGCGTACGAACCCGGCACGGCGCAGACACCTGGGTGTGGTGGCAGCCGCCGCCGGCCTGCTGGCCGCTGTCCTGACGGCCGGGCCCGCGGCCGCCACGCCCGACCCCGGTGACACGTCCGCGGCCCGCACCGGTGCCTCCACCGCCCAGCAGGCCGAAGCCGAGGCCGCCATCAGGAGCGGTGAGATACCCGGCGTGGACGAGATGGTCCACAGCAGCAACATCACCCACCTGGCCAACGTCCCGAAGGACGCACTCAAGGGGCTGAACACGGACCTGGCCTTCCAGGGGAAGTACGCCTACGCCGGAAACTACGACGGCTTCCGGATCTTCGACATCAGCGACCCGAAGTCCCCGAAGACGGTCTCGCAGGTCCTCTGCCCCGGCTCGCAGAACGACATCTCGGTCTCGGGCAACCTGCTCTTCCTGTCCACCGACTCCTCGCGCAGCGACAACTCCTGCACCAGTACCACCCAGCCCGCCACGGAGAAGTCCTCCTGGGAGGGCATGAAGGTCTTCGACATCAGCGACAAGCGCAACCCGAAGTACGTCGCCGCGGTCGAGACCGCCTGCGGGTCGCACACCCACACGCTGGTGCCCGAGCGCAGGAACGTGTACGTGTACGTCTCCTCGTACTCGCCGAGCGAGGCGTTCCCGGACTGTCAGCCGCCGCACGACGGAATCTCCGTCATCAAGGTGCCGCGCAGCGCACCCGAGAAGGCCGCGGTCGTGAACTTCCCGGTGCTCTTCCCGGACGGCGGCAACCCGGGTGCCCCGACCAACCCGGGCGTCTCCAAGACCACCGGCTGTCACGACATCACCGTGCTGCCCTCGAAGGACCTGGCCGCCGGTGCCTGCATGGGGGACGGTCTGCTGTTCTCCATCAAGGACCCGGAGAACCCGAAGATCATCGACCGGGTGCAGGACAACGTGAACTTCGCGTTCTGGCACTCGGCGACGTTCAACCAGAAGACGGACAAGGTCGTCTTCACCGATGAGCTCGGCGGCGGTGGCGCGGCCACCTGCAACGACGAGGTCGGCCCGGACCGCGGCGCCAACGGGATCTACGACATCGTCGGCAGGGGAGACCACCGCAAGCTGGTCTTCCGCAGCTACTTCAAGATCGACCGCCCGCAGGCAGCCACCGAGGTCTGCGTCGCCCACAACGGTTCGATCGTCCCGGTCGAGGGCCGCGACGTGATGGTCCAGGCCTGGTACCAGGGCGGAGTCTCGGTGTGGGACTTCACCGACTCGTCGAAGCCGAAGGAGATCGGCTACTTCGAGCGCGGCCCCGTCAGCACCGACGCCGTCACCACGGCCGGCCCCTGGTCGGCGTACTACTACAACGGCTACATCTACTCCAACGACATCGCCAAGGGCCTCGACGTCCTGAAGATCGACGACCGGCGGACCGACCCGGCGAAGCGGGTGCGGCTGGACGAACTCAACGTCCAGACGCAGCCGGACTACTTCGACCACTGACCGGTGCCGGTCAGCACCGGCCGTCAGGATCGCCCGGAGAAACCGTCCGGCTCCACCGTGTGACCGCGGCGTGCCCCGGGGCGCCCCCTCCCCGCGGCACGCCGCGACGGTCGCCACGGGGTGGTGCGGGGCTGCCGGGGAAGCCGGGCACGGATGCGGGATGCAGCCGGGGTCGTACGACGTCGCCTGGGAAAGGGCGGGATCAGGCGGCGTGCCGGGTGCTTCCGTGAGTCGCCGCGGCCCACTCCACCAGCAGCCGCTGGTACTGCTCCTCGTCCTCCGGGGACAGACAGCCGCCGGAGCGCTGCCACAGGTCGCGAATTTCTTCGTTCACCACGGCGGCGGTACGCGTGGAATCGGAGGAGCACGGAGAACGGGACATACATACAGGCTAAGGCCACGATGTGATAATCGGACCCATTGGGTGTCAGGGACATCTCTCACATGTCCGTCGGGCAACGCCCGGTACCAGTTCGAGCGTCCGCAGTCCGTCGGGCCGCTCCTCCACCGGCAGATGCTGCACGAAGCGTACGTCACAGCCCAGTGCCGCCGCCCCGCCGTCCGCGCGCCGGTCGTCGCCGACCATCACCACATCCGTCGGATCCAGTTCGAGAAGCGTGCAGGCCGTGTGGAAAAGTCGTGCGTCCGGCTTCTGGACGCCGTGCTCGTACGACAGGACGTACGCGTCGACCGGGGCGTCCAGCCCGTGCGTCCGGAAGACCGGCCGCAGGTCCCAGCCGATGTTGCTGACCACACCGACCCGCACCCCGGCGTCGCGCAGTGCGCCGAGCACCTCCGCGGCGTCCGGGTAGGGCCGCCAGGCTTCGGGCGACCGGTGCCGCTCGTACAGCGCGTCGTACAGCCCCGGATCCGGCAGGTCCACCTGCCGGGCCAGGGCCGTGTACGCCTCCCGGTGCAGTTCCGCGCTCTCGTCGCGGGCGGCCCACACGGAGGCGAGCCCTGCGGGGAGGTTCCGGGGGAGCGGGCCGCCCGGCAGCGCTCCGGCGGCCTCCAGCTCCCGCGCGTACCGCTCGAAGTCGGCCTCGTCCACCGTCGTCCCCCGCTCCACGAGGACCGCGCGCAACCAGGACCGGACCGACTCGATGCGGAAGAGGGTCCCGGAGAAGTCGAAGAGCACACCCTTGATCTGCATGGGGCGATCCTCCCCGGTCGGGGAGCGGAGCGACAAGGCCGTCCCGGGGCGGTGCGGCGGGAGCGTTCCGGGATGCCGGGGCGACCGCCGTCTCCCGGGGCCGTGCGGGCCCGGGAGACGGTTCAGGGACGGTGCGGCACGGTGGCGCGGTCGCCACGCTCGTAACGGACGAACCCGGCGATCGAGAACCCCACCAGGGCCGCCCCCAGCAGCCACCCGCCCAGCACGTCGCTCATCCAGTGCACACCGAGGTAGAGCCGGGTGAAGCCCACGCCGATCACCGAGACGCACGCCACCACCAGCGCCGCCCACCAGGGTCCGGCCCCCGCGCCGTGCCGGCGCAGCAGCCAGAGCAGCAGACCGCAGCTCACCGTCGCGGTCATCGCGTGGCCGGACGGGAACGCCGCGTAATGGGCGGTGTCCACCGGGTCGGGCCACTGCGGCCGCTCCCGGCCGACCGCGGCCTTCAGCCCCTGCTGGAGCAGCGTGGACAGCAGGCTCGTCGCCGCCACCCAGCCCGCGAGCAACCGCGCCCCGCGCCACCACAGGGCCACCACGGCCACCGCGATCAGGATGCGCATCGTCCACGGGTCCCACACCCAGTCGCTGAGGATCCGGTTCACATGGACGAGCCCGGGTTCGGTCACCGCTCTGCGGTGCAGTGAGATCGCGACCGTACGGTCCGCCTCCATCAGCGGGGACCAGCGGACGGCGACGAGGACCAGCAGTGCCAGGCCGAGGAACGCACAGACCGCACCCGCCCCGAAGAGCGTGACACGAGGGCGCGCCCCGGCGGACCGGGAGGGCGTCGGGGTTGCTGTTGACATGGAGCGATCTTCGCGGAAGACCCGCGACGCGGGCTATCCCAGAGCACTGAGTCCCGGAAGGAAGGCCACCAGCAGCGGAACCGCCGGTACCAGCGTGGCCGCCGCGGTCAGCCGGAGCCGACGGCCCGCCGTGAGCCGCTCCACCGGGGTCAGCAGGCGGTTCACCCGCAGCGGCAGATCGGTCCCCGGCGTCGGGCAGGGGCCGAACACGCCCCGGTCCTCGTTGAGTTCCACCAGGGCGAGCGCGATCGTCAGCCGTCCGAAACGCCGCGACGCCACGTCGTCCGCGGCCAGTTCGACCAGCCGGTGCATTTCGTCACGGAAGGCCGCGAACACCGGGACCTGCGGAAAACCGATCGCGAGCGCGCCCGCGCAGTGCAGCAGCCAGTCGTGCCGCGCCCTCGCGTGCCCCTGCTCGTGCGCCAGCACCGCATCCAGTTGACGCCCTTTCAGGCGGCTGAGTGCCGCGGTGGTGATGACCAGTTGGGGCGCGGCACCCGGCAGCCACCAGGCATCCGGACGCTTCCCCTCCAGGACGACGAGACGACCGCTGCCGGGCTCCTCGCCGGGCAGCAGCGGGGCCCGCACCAGCAGTTCGGCACGGCGCTGCCTGCGACGCACCTGGGCCCGGTGGACCTCCCGGGCCAGCATCACCGCCGACCACACCCCGCCGAGTGCCAGCAGCACGGCCATGACGGCGGACCATTGCCCGTGCCCGCCCAGGGCGTACGCGTCCACCACGGCACGCGGCGCCGGTGCGAAGACCTGACCGCGCACGGCCTGCCAGGCCGCCGCCGCGCTGAACGTCATGGAGAGCGCGAAGGAGAGCAACACCCCGGCCACCACGCACTGCCACACCCACAGCGCCACCACGGGCTCGCGCTCCGGCCACCGGAACCGCGCCATCAGCCGCGGAGTCAGGACGGCAGCCAGTGCACCGAGCGACAGCAGCACCAGGGAGACCAACATGGCATCAGCCTATTGAGGGTGCGGTACCCACGGGTATGGCTCTGCACGGCAAGTGACGCACGCCACGGTTTGCCGCCCCTCACATTTCACAGAGCGAGCAGCATCGCGAACATCCCCATCCCCATCGCCAGTCGGCAGGCGAGCGCCAGCTCGGGCCGCGCGCCCCGGCCGCCCCCGGCCGGACCGTCGCCGTCGCCCCCGCCCGCTGCGGCGGCCACGGGTATCAGCCGGACCCCCGACCGCACCACGTACACCGCGTAGTAGGCCAGCAACAGCCCGGTCAGCAAAGGTATTCCGCCTGCCGTGACCGCCGCGCCGTGGCCCGGGTGCCCCCCGTGTCCGCCCTGTGCCGTCGCCCCGCCGGGCGCCATCGTCAACGCCATGTAGACCATCGCCACCGAGCCCACCAGGTGGTGCAGATGGTGTCCGCTGCGCCGGGAGAACCACAACGCGCGCAACGCCGCCGCGCCGAACAGCACCGCGTACACCGCCCACCCCCACGAGGGTGGTGGCACGACGGCCGCCGGCACCGCCATGGCGGCCATGCCGAAGCCCATCAGCGCCTCGGCGCGCGCCGTCCTGAGCCCCTCCCCGGTCTCGCTGCGGGTGCGCAGCAGGCAGTACGCGCCCGTCAGCGCGCACAACGCCATCAGCAGCCACCCGGACATCGCCGGTCCGTGCACAGCGCACCTCCCCCTGGACGTACGACGCGGTCCCCCTGGTCGATGCCCGGCCCGGGAGTGTCGTACGCGGCGCACTGGGGTGCAGGGGAGCGCGCGGAGGTGGTGTTCACCGCCGCGCCGTGTGCTCCCGTGCCTCGCCCGGCCGGGCATGTGCCTTGCCCGGCCGGGCATGTGCCTCGCTCAGTCGACCGTGAGCCTTGGCTCAGTCGACCGTGAGCCTTGGCTCAGTCGACCGTGAGTGCCTTGAAGGCGCGTGCCTGCTCGGTGATGGCGCGCTCCGTCGGCAGCCGTTCCATGGACGAGGCGCCGAAGAATCCGGCGATGCCTGAAGTGTGCTCCAGGATGTAGCGGGCGTCCTCGGGCTCGGCGATCGGGCCGCCGTGGCAGAGCACGACGATGTGGGGATTGACGAGCTTGGCGGCGTCGTGCATCTCCTGTACGGCGGCGGCGGCCTCGTCGAGGGTGAGCGCGGTGGAGGCGCCTATGGACCCCTTGGTGGTCAGTCCGACGTGCGGGACCAGGACATCGGCACCGGCCCGCGCCATCTCGGCGGCCTGCTCGGCGTCGAAGACGTACGGCGCGGTGAGCAGATCGCGTTCGTGGGCCTGGCGGATCATGTCGACCTCCAGCCCGAAGCCCATGCCGGTCTCCTCCAGATTCTCGCGGAACTTCCCGTCGTACAGGCCGACCGTGGGGAAGTTCTGCACGCCGGTGAAGCCGATGGCCTTCAACTGGTCGAGGAAGTTGCCCATGATCCGGAACGGGTCGGTGCCGCACACCCCGGCGAGCACGGGGACGTCCCGCACCACGGGAAGGACCTCGCCCGCCATGTCGAGCACGATGGCGTTGGCGTCGCCGTAGGGCAGCAGGCCCGCCAGCGAGCCCCGGCCGGCCATCCGGTAACGGCCGGAGTTGTAGATGATCAGCAGGTCGACGCCGCCGGCCTCCGCGCACTTGGCGGACAGGCCGGTGCCCGCGCCTGCGCCGATGACGGCCTTGCCGGAGTGGATCTGCCTGGTCAGGCGGGCCAGGGCCTGGTTGCGGTTCACGGTTGGGCTCCTGTTCGGTCGTGGTGCGGGCGGGACGGGCCGCCCGGTGCGGGCGGCCGGGCCATCGGCCGCCCCGTTCGGTATCGGGTGTCCGCCCCGCTCAGGCGGGCGCGTCCGGCCGCCCGGACGCGCTGATCAGCCGGTGGAGGTGATCGGCGGCGGCGACGGCGAAGGCCGGGTCGTTGAGATGGGCGTCGAGCTCGCGCAGTTCGACGGCGCTGCCGCGCAGAGCGATGCGCAGGGAGGCCAGCCCGGCCGCGTCGGCCTGCGGATCGTGGAAGGGCCCGCCCGGGGCGTCCACGGCGGAGACGCCGTCCAGCGGCCACAGGACCGCCGTCGGGCCGTGCGCCGCGGCCAGCTTCCGCCCCATGGACTCGCCGAGCTCCGCCATCTCGCCCGTCGTGGTGCGCATCAGGGTGACGGTGGGGTTGTGCACGAGCAGGCGCCGGTCGGCGAAGCGCTCGGGGACGGTCTCCCGGGCGCCGAAGTTGACCATGTCCAGCGCGCCGGGCGCGACGACCTGCGGGAGACCGGCCCGGCCCGCCGCGGTGAGCCGGTCCGGGCCCGCGCTCAGCACGCCGCCGACCAGGTCGTCCGCGAGTTCGGTGGTGGTCAGGTCCAGCACGCCGGAGAGGAAACCGCCCGCGGCGAGCTTCTCCAGCGCCCGGCCGCCTGCACCGGTGGCGTGGAAGACCAGGACCTCGTAGCCGAGCTCGTCCAGACGCTGCCGCGCGGCGTCGACCGCGGGGGTGGTGACGCCGAACATGCTGGCGCCGATCAGCGGGCGCCCATGGATCCGCGGCTCGTTCAGGCTCCGCTCGTGGTGGACGGCCATGCCCGCCGCCGCGGCCACCGCGTTGCCCAGGATCTGCGACGACACGGAGTTGATGCCCGCCACGTCGACGACGCTGTACATCATGGTGATGTCGCTGCTGCCCACGTACGGCGACACGTCCCCGCAGGCCATGGTGGACACCAGCACCTTCGGAACGCCGATGGGCAGGGCTCGCATCGCGTGGGCGGCGATGAACGAGCCGCCGCTGCCGGCCACCGCCAGCACCGCGTGCAGCCGCCCCTCACGGTGCAGGTCGCCGACGACCAGCTCGACGCCCCGGGCCATGGCGGTCACCGCGGCGCCCCGGTCCCCGGCGGCGCGCAGCGCCTCCAGGTCGTGCCCGGCGCGGCGGGCGACGGCCGCGGCGTCGACGTCGCCCGAGGGGGTGCCCGCGGACGGGGGCAGCACCCCGGCGTCGACGAGCACGACGTCGCACCCCGACGCGCGCAGCCGCTCCGAGAGCCACGCGTACTCCGTCCCCTTGGTGTCCAGCGTCCCGACGAGCACCACGGTCGCCATGTTCTGCTCCTTTGCAACGGCGTTCTCCCGATCATGGGACGGGCACCGGAGGGCGGCAAAGACCACTTGGCGGCAATTGGCCTGGAGCAGGCGATGATGGGGCCATGGACCGGATTCCACCCACCCGCCTGTCCCGTCTGCTGACCGGATGGTCCAAGGGCGGCCCCGGCCCCCTGCCGCAACTGCTGGCGCAGGCGCTGCGCGAGCTGGCCCAGCGCGGGGACGTGGCACCGGGCACCCTGCTCCCCTCGCAGCGCGCCCTCGCCTCGGCCCTGGGAATCAGCCGCAGCACCGTGACCGCCGCGTTCGGTCTGCTGGAGGCCGAGGGCCGGCTGGAGAGCCGGCAGGGCAGCGGCTCCCGGCTGAGGGGCTCCGGGGCGATGGGCGAACCCGCCACCGAGGGGCGGTTGGCCAGCTTCGGGACCCGGGACGGCGGCATCGACCTGTCCAGCGGCGCGCTGGACGGCCTGTCCACCGTCGCGGAGGCGGTCGGTGACCTGTCGGCCCGCGACCTCGCCACGGCGCTGACCGGCGACGGATACCTGCCGTACGGGCTGCCCGAGCTGCGTGAGGGGATCGCCGGTTACCACCGGGCCGCGGGCCTGCCGACCTCCCCGGAGCAGATCCTGGTGACCGCCGGGTCCCAGCAGGCCGTCTGGCTGATCACCCAGGGGCTGGTCGAGCCGGGCGACACGGTGGTCGTGGAGGACCCGACCTACCGGGGCGCCCTCGAAGCGCTACGGGCCCGCGGCGCCCGGCTGGTCCCGCTGCCCGCGGACACCGCCCCCGGCGACAATGCCGCCGCCCTGGCCCGCCTGGCCCGCCACGTCCGCCCGCGCCTCGTCTATCTGCAGCCGGCCGTCCACAACCCCACCGGGCGCGGCATGACCGAACACACCCGCCGTACCTGGGCCGCCGTACTGGCCGAACAGGGCCTGTACACCGTGGAGGACAACGCCAACGCGGAACTGTCCCTGCACCACGACGCCGCGCCGGTCTCCCTCGCCGGTCTGCTGCCGCCCGCCGCGACGGCCACCATCGGCACCCTGTCCAAGCTCTTCTGGGGCGGTCTGCGGCTGGGCTGGATCCGCGCCTCCACCACCGTCATCCGCCGTCTGGCGGACATCAAGCGGTCCGTCGACCTGGCCTGCCCGGTGGTGGAGCAGATGGTGGCCGTGCGGCTGCTCCGGCAACTGCCCGAGGCCCGCGCCCTGCGCCGTTCCCGGCTGCGCGAACGTCTGGCGGAGACCGAACGGCTCCTGCGCGACCGGGGGACCGGCTGGCGGTGGGAACGGCCCGTGGGGGGCTCCGCCCTCTGGGTGGAGATCCCCTGGGCGGACGCCGAGGCCACCGCCCAGCTGGCCCGCCGCGCGGGCGTGCTCATCGTCCCCGGCCCGGCGTTCTCCGCCGTGGACGGGTTCCGGCACCACCTGCGCCTCCCGTTCGCCGATCACGACGGCGGCCTGGAGCGGGCCCTGCCGCTGCTGGTCGACTGCGCGGAGCGGAGCCGCACCGCGCACTGAGAACCCCGTCGGCCACGAGCCCTCAGGGCCGGTAGCGCAACGGATGGTCCGCCGGCACCTCCACCACGACGATCCTGTGCCCGTCCGGGTCACGGATCCACATCTCCACCAGCCCCCACGGCTCGCGCACCGGCGGCCGCAGCACCTCGACCCCGCGGGCCGACAGCTCCTCGTGGGCCGCCCGCACGTCCGCGACCTGGAGCCACAGTTCGAGACCGGGCACCGGCGGTCCGGCGGCCCGCCCGGAGACCTCCAGGAAGCCGCCGCCGAGGAAGTAGACGGTGCCCCGTTCGGGGCCGGTACCGAACTCCCGGTGGACGGACAGCCCGAGGGCCTCCCCGTAGAAGACCCGTGACCGTTCGGGATCGACCGGACGCAACAGGATCCGACTGCTCAGCACATGGACCATGTCCCGACTCTAGGACCGTCCGCGCGGCCCCGCCCTCCGCGCGAACGACGCCACTTCCGGAACACGCCCCAGGACCGTCCGCGCGGCCCGCCCCTCCCGCGGTGGACACCGCCCCTCGGCCGGCGGCACGAGGGTTACGCTGCTCCGGCACCGCCACAGCAGAGGATCGGAGAGCCATCGCCATGGACACAGCTCCTGCCCAGGACCCGGGACAACTGACTTTCCGCGACGCGGACGACGCCGATGTGCCCGCGCTCGTGGCACTGATCGAGTCGGCGTACCGCGGGGACTCCAGCCGGGCCGGATGGACCACCGAGGCGGATCTCCTCCAGGGGCAGCGGACGGACCCGGACGGGGTCCGCCAGGTCGTCGAGGCCCCTGGCAGCCGGTTGCTCGTGGTGGAGCGCGACGGCGACCTCGTCGCCTGCTGCCAGCTCGAACACCGGGGCGAGGCCGCCTACTTCGGGATGTTCGCGGTCCGCCCCGAACTGCAGGGAGAGGGGCTCGGCAAGGTGATCATCGCCGAGGCCGAGCGCGTCGTCCGGGAGAGCTGGGGGACGACCGAGATGCACATGACCGTGATCTCGGTGCGCGACGAGCTGATCGCCTGGTACGAGCGGCGCGGTTACCGCCGTACGGGAAAGCTCACCCCCTTCCCGTACGGCGACGAGCGCTTCGGCATTCCGCAGCGCGACGACCTCACGTTCGAACTGCTGGTCAAGGACCTGGTCTGAGCGGCCCCGTCCTCATGCGGTGAAGCGGCCGGCGCGGCGGATCTCCGGGTAGTCGGTGGTCGCGCCGTCCAGCCGCAGGGCGCGGGCCAGCCGCAGGTGGTCCTGGGTGTTCACCACCCAGCCGATGACCTTCAGTCCCTCGGAGTGCGCCCGCTCGACCACCTCCAGGGTGAGACGGCGGATGTTCAGGGCCAGGGTCGCCGCTCCCACCGCCTTCGCCCGCTCCACCACGTCCCCGCCCCAGCGGCTCGCGATGAGCACGGTCCGTACGCCCGGCACCAGCCGGGCGATCTCGGTGACCGCCCCGTCGTGGAACGACGACACCTCGACCCGGTCGACGAGACCGCGCCGCAGCATCACCTCGGCCAGGACGCGGGCCGCGGCCGCGTCCTTGATCTCCGCCTGCACGGGGGACCGCACGGCGTCGAGCACCTCCTCGAAGACCGGCACGCGCTCGCCCTGCCCGGCATCGAGTTCACGCAGCTCGGACAGGGTCTTCAGGGCGATCGGCCCCGTGCCGTCGGTCGTGCGGTCGACCTCGGCGTCGTGCATGACGGCCAGTGCGCCGTCCTTGCTCAGATGAAGGTCCAGCTCGATGGCGTCCATCCCGGCCCGCTCCGCGCGGACGAACGAGCGGAGCGTGTTCTCCGGCTCGACGCCCATCACCCCGCGATGACCGATGGTGAGAAAAGACAAGGCAACCCGCTTCCGTCGACGGCCTCTTCCACGTGCCACTCCTACCCGCGAGGCGGCGGGGCATCACGGCGGAACGGCGGCGGGAACCCGGCGCCGACGGTCCGGGCGGCCCGATAGCCGACGTACGGCGAGGCCGATGGAAGCAACCGTCGACATGGTTTCACGCAGGAAGAATCACGGTGACCATGGGGGTGCGGCAGGATAATTTACCGAGGCTCCACTTGTTCGTAGCAACCGCACATGTATACGGTTGCTTGACGCGAGGTTCTCCCGTGGAGGAAGTGTTATGACGGAAATTCTTGTGCAGGACGTCGCCACGGGTGACATAGCTACGGATCGGCGGGTGGTCGACCACCCCGCATGGCCGACGCTCAAGAACGCCGTGGAGGAGATCCGTCCCTGGCAGTCGAAGGACGGTTCCATCGACTTCGAGGCCGAGGGCGCGCCCACCCGGGACGCCGCCCGGACGACCCTGGAGCAGGTGATCTCCGCGGTCGAGGCGCTGTCCCCCCTGCTGCCGCACGACGCCGCGTACCACCGCGCCCTCGTCACGGACCTGCGCCGCTGGGCCACGGACGGTTTCGGCGTGCCGGACTTCCTCGACTCGCTGCTCGCCTTCCAGCCGGCCAAGGACCGCGCCGACGGGCTCCAGCACCTGGTCGTCTTCGCGATGTACACGCAGAACGGCAACCCGGACCGCAACCTCGAAGCGGTCGTGCTGCGGATGGTCTGGCCGCAATGGCTGGCCGAGCTCGAAGCCACCCGTTACGACAACCCGCTGTTCTGCGGCATCACCTTCGAGGACTTCACCTCGGGTTACGACACCAACTCCGCCGTGCTCTTCCCGGAGACCATCGCCGTGCGCGAGGCCCCCGAGCGCTTCAGCTGGGGCGGCATCTTCTGCGACCGCGAGGCCGCCCGCTTCCGCCGGGTCACCGAGGCGTCGGTCGAGCTGCTCGGCGTCGAACTGCCCGACGACATCCGGGAGATGGTCGGTGACCAGCGGCGCTGCGAGCAGGCCTTCGTACTCTGGGACATGGTCCACGACCGGACGCACAGCCACGGCGACCTGCCGTTCGACCCCTTCATGATCAAGCAGCGCCAGCCGTTCTGGATGTACGGGCTCGAAGAGCTGCGCTGCGACCTCACCGCCTTCAAGGAGGCCGTGAAGCTGGAGGCCGACGGCTTCGCCCAGGGCCGCGACGTGCAGTACGCCGTGCTGTTCGACCGGATGTTCCGCTTCCCCGTCACCGGCGAGCGCGTCCGCAACTACGACGGCCTCGGCGGCCAGCTGCTCTTCGCGTACCTCCACAAGCACGACGTGATCCGCTGGACCGACAACAAGCTGAGGATCGACTGGGACCGCGCCCCGCAGATCACCAACCAGCTCTGCGGCGAGATCGAGAAGCTCTACCGCGACGGCATCGACCGCCCCAAGCTCGTCCACTGGTTCGCCGCGTACGACCTGGTCTCCACCTACCTTGCCCCGCACCCGGGCTCCCGCTGGGCCAAGGGCCCCGAGGCGCTGGACCTGTCGCAGCCGCCGCGTAAGCTCGTCGACGATGTGCTTCCTGACGAGTTTCCCCTGAGCATGTTCTATGAGGCGCTCGCCAAGAAGCTGAAGAACGTGATCGCCTCCACCAAGGGGATCACCGCCGCGGCCGCCGAGCAGGCAGCCGCGTGAGCGCCGGGTCCGAGGAGGCGGTGGCCATGAACGCAAACGGCAAGGGCAACGGGAGCGGTGCTCTCGAAGGTGCCGTGATCGCGGTCGCAGGGGCTGCGGGGCCGGCCGGCCGGGCCGCCCTGCTGAGGCTCGCCGAGGCCGGAGCGACCGTCGTCGCCTCCGACGCGGACGCCACCCGCCTGGCCGAGGCGGTCGACGCGGCGCGCTACGCCCACGGCGGCGCCACCGTCACCGGCGACACCGTCGACCTGCTCGACCTCGGGGCCACCCGGGAATGGGCGCACAAGACCGAGAAGGAATTCGGCCGGATCGACGGCCTGGTCCACCTCGTCGGCGGCTGGCGCGGCAGCGCGAGCTTCGCCGAGACCGACCTCGCCGACTGGAACCTGCTGGAGAAGCTGCTGATCCGTACGGTCCAGCACACCTCGCTGGCCTTCCAGGAGGGGCTGCAGCGCAGCGACCGGGGCCGCTACGTGCTGATCAGCGCGGCCGGGGCGAGCAAGCCCACCGCCGGGAACGCGGCCTACGCCGCGTCGAAGGCGGCCGCCGAGGCATGGACCCTCGCCCTCGCGGACGCCTTCCGCAAGGCGGGGGGCGACGAAGGGCCCAGGACGGCGGCTGCGATCCTGATCATCAAGGCACTGGTGCACGACGCCATGCGCGCCGAGCGCCCGAATGCGAAATTCGCGGGCTTCACCGACGTCAGGGACCTGGCCGATGCCATCGCCGGCGTCTGGGACCGGCCCGCCCCGGAAGTGAACGGAAAGCGCCTGTGGCTGACCCCACAACCGTAAGGACCGACGCGCGACGTCACCACGACCCGCAGGTACGCGGCTTCGCCAGCGACAACTACGCGGGCGCGCACCCGGAGATCCTTGCGGCCGTCGCCCTCGCCAACGGCGGTCACCAGATCGCCTACGGCGAGGACGCGTACACCGACCACCTTCAGCGCGTCATGCACAGCCACTTCGGCCCCACCGCCGAAGCCTTCCCGGTCTTCAACGGAACCGGCGCCAACGTCGTCGCCCTCCAGGCGATGACCGACCGCTGGGGTGCGGTGATCTGCGCCGAGTCCGCCCACATCCACGTGGACGAGGGCGGTGCCCCGGAGCGGATGGGCGGCCTCAAGCTGCTCACCGTGCCCACCCCGGACGGCAAGCTCACGCCCGAGCTCATCGACCGGCAGGCGTACGGCTGGGACGACGAGCACCGCGCCATGCCGCAGGTCGTGTCGATCGCCCAGAACACCGAACTGGGCACGGTCTACACCCCCGACGAGATCCGCGCCATCTGCGACCACGCCCACGGACACGGCATGAAGGTCCACCTGGACGGGGCCCGGATAGCCAACGCCGCGGCGTCCCTGGACGTGCCGATGCGCACGTTCACCAACACCGTCGGCGTCGACGTCCTGTCCTTCGGCGGCACGAAGAACGGGGCGATCTTCGGCGAGGCCGTGGTCGTCCTGAACCCGGATGCCGTCCGCGCCATGAAGCACCTGCGCAAGCTCTCGATGCAGCTCGCGTCGAAGATGCGCTTCGTCTCCGTGCAACTGGAGGCGCTGCTCGCCGGGGACCTCTGGCTGCGCAACGCCCGGCACGCCAACGCCATGGCCCAGCGCCTCGCGGAGGGGGTGCGGGCGGTGGGCGGCGTCGAGATCCTCCACCCCGTTCAGGCCAACGCGGTCTTCGCCCGGTTGCCGTACGCGGTGAGCGAGCGGCTGCAGAAGCGCTTCCGCTTCTACTTCTGGGACGAGGCCGCCGGCGACGTGCGCTGGATGTGCTCCTTCGACACCGCGGAGGAGGACGTCGACGCGTTCGTCCTCGCACTGAAGGAGGAGATGGCGAGGTAAGCACCGCCGGACAGCCGTGCGGCAGGCCGGGAAGTCACCGACTTCCCGGCCTGCCGCATGCCCGGGGACCGGACCCGCCGGGCTCCGGGAGGGCGGGCCGGTGCCGGCCCTCCCGGAGTGACGTTTCGGCGCCGGAACCGGTCGCGTCAGCTCTTTTCGCGCAGCTCGGCGGGGGAGGGAGCGGTGCCGCCGAGGTGCGCCGGCACCCACCAGGTGTCGGTCGCGTCCTTCGGACGCACCGGATGGGCGCGCTGGGCCGCTTCCAGGAGCTCCTGGACCCGTTCGCGCAGCCGCCGGGTGATCGCGCCCGCGTACTGGTCGGCAGGCGCCTCCACGGGCTCGCCGACCCGGATCGTCACCGGGAAGTGGTTGCGCTTGAAGTTGCGCGGACGGCCCTTGGTCCACAGCCGCTGCGTCCCCCACAGCGCCATGGGGACGAGCGGCACGCCGGCCTCCTGGGCCAGCCGGGCGGCACCCGACTTGAAGCTCTTCAGCGTGAACGACTCCGAGATCGTGGCCTCGGGGAACACCCCGACCACTTCGCCGGAACGCAGCGAGGTGAGCGCGTGGGCGTAGGCGTGCTCGCCCTGCTTGCGGTCGACGGGGATGTGCTTCATGCCGCGCATCAGCGGCCCGGAGACCTTGTGCCGGAAGACCGACTCCTTCGCCATGAAGCGGACGAGCCGCTTCTGCGGCAGAGCCGCGAGCCCGGTGAAGATGAAGTCCAGATAGCTGATGTGGTTGCTCACCAGTACCGCGCCACCGGTCTTCGGGATGTGCTCGGAACCCTGAGTGTCGATCTTCAGGTCAAGCGCCTTGAAAAACGTGAGGGCGGCGCCGATGACCGGCCGATAGACGAGTTCTGCCATCTGGGGAAGACCCTTCTTCAGCGCCTGAGGAGGGTTCTCCCGGCGGAAGTTACGCAGCCGTAGGTTTGCGGCATGGCGCCGATCGTGCCCCATGTACGACGCGGTGGCCAGTCTCAGAGGGCACGGGGCGCGAGATTCTCGTCACGTGGAACCGGCGGGAATGTCTCGTCGGCCGGTGGCGCTGACCACCTGCGGGAAGTTCCGAACAGGAGGCCGAAGGTGGACGGGCAGGGAATCGGGGGCACGCTCGACGCGGCCCGAATCGGCGCGGAGCTGGGGGAACGGGCCACGCTCGTGCAGTTCTCCAGCGCGTTCTGCCAGCCCTGCCGGGCGACCCGCCGCACCCTCGCCGAGGTGGCGCGCATGGTGGACGGCGTGGCCCACGTCGAGATCGACGCCGAGGCGCATCTCACTCTCGTGCGGGAGCTGGGGATCAGCCGGACGCCGACCGTCCTGGTCCTCGACGCCGACGGCCGGATCGCCCGCCGGGCCGCGGGACAGCCGCGCACCGCCGACGTGGTCGCCGCCCTGGGGCAGGTGTTGTGACGGACCGTGATGCATCTCCCACATCGGGGAACGCCCTTGACTGCACCCACCGTGCATCGTCAGTCTGACGCTATGCCGTCTGAAAACCTTCTCCACGGCCGGGTTCATGTGGACCTCGCCCGCAACGCGAGCGCGCGCTGTCCGGGTGCCTGAGCAACCACGGCCCCGTACGCCCTCTTCGCAGAAGGACATCTCCATGACGGCTTCCCCCGAGCTCGGTGCTCCCCGCACGGCCTCCCCCGAACTCCTCCGTTCCGTCTTCCGGCAGCACGCCGCCGGAGTCGCGGTGATCACCGCGGCGGGCGACCGGCCGGTGGGTTTCACCGCGACCTCCCTCACCTCCGTCGCCGCCGAGCCCCCGCTGATCTCCTTCGGCGTGGGCACCTCGTCCTCCAGCTGGCCCGTCGTGGCCGAGGCCGAGCACATCGGCGTCCACATACTCGGCGAGCACCAGCAGGAGCTGGCCGCCACTTTCGCCCGCAGCGGCGCCGACCGATTCGGGCCGTCCACCTTCTGGCGCAACGGCCCCGAAGGCGTGCCGGTGCTCGACGGCGTGCTGGCGTGGCTGGTCTGCCGCGTGGTGGCGCGGGTCCCGGCGGGGGACCATTGCATCGTGATCGCCGAGGCCGTGGTCGGGGACCCGGCCGGAGGCGGGCGTCCGCTGCTCTATCACCAGGGCCGTTTCACCGCTCTGCGGGACTGAGGACGGCCAGGCGGCACAAGGGCTCGGGGCGTTGGCCAGATCACAGCTCCGGGCGCTTGCCCATCGGTGGGACGCTGGGTGTACTGACTAGTAATATTTCGTTCGGAGCGCCGGTCATCCCGACCGGAAGCCGCCCCATCAGGCGCCTATGCTGCGTGCAACAAGGCAGCCCGGAAAAGACGATGCAGTAGGAGAGCCGGCGTGAGCTTGAGGATCGTTGTCTGTGTGAAGTACGTGCCCGATGCCACGGGTGAGCGGCGTTTTGCCGATGATCTGACGGTG
>NZ_JBSFFY010000041.1:0-60589 GCF_053596315.1 Streptomyces sp. NPDC001732 | reverse complement strand
GCAAGACGCTCGGCTGGAGTACACCAGCCGAGCGTCTACGTGATCTACTCACCACCTGAGCCAGGAAGTGTTGCAACGATCGCTAGAACTCAAGAGAGCTATCCGCTCTCCGGGGGCCTCTTCTCGTCCTCCCGCCTGAACACCTGCAGCATCCACGACGAGAACGAGCCCGTCACCGCCCCCAGCAGGGCCAGACCGCAGGCCATCAGGCCCGAGGCGACGACCCGCCCGCCCGGCGTGACCGGGACCGCGTCCCCGTACCCCACCGTCGTGAGCGTCGCGCACGCCCACCACGCCGCGTCCCCGAAGGTGCGGATCGAGGCGCCCGCCGCCGTGTGCTCCTGGTGGTAGACGGCGAGTGCGGCGGAGAAGCCGAGCAGCAGCGCACTCGCACCGGCGTAGGCGATCACCCGGGCGTACAGGCTCAGCCGCGGCCGCTGCCGGTGCCGCTGCACCGCGGTGTAGAGGCGGATCAGGCGCAGCGGCCGCAGCAGGGGAAGCAGCAGGACCACCGTGTCCAGCCAGTGCACCCGGACGAAACGGACACCCAGGCCGCTGAGCCGGAGCCGTACGACGTAGTCCCCGAGGAAGACCAGCCAGGTGGCGCCGACCAGGGCGAGGGCGAGGCCGCGCCAGGACCCGGCGCCGTGGGGGGCGAGGACGCGCACCGCGTAGCCGAGCAGGAAGAGCAGCGAGGCGACGAGGAGCGGCACTTCCGTGCGCTGCTCCCAGCGCCGGAGGGAAGGAGACGCCGAGTCGGCGGACTGGTCGGGCACCGCCTCAGCATCGCCGTCCGCCCACGGGCGCGGCCCCCGGCGACACGCTCCGTGGGGGTGAAGCAATATGCTGATCGCCATGACGAGTGAGCCGGAGCAGCAGATCGGAGTGGGAACGCCCGACGCGTTCCAGCGCCTGTGGACGCCCCACCGGATGGCGTACATCCAGGGCGAGAACAAGCCGACCGGCCCGGAGGCCGGCGACGGCTGCCCGTTCTGCGGCATCCCGTCGAAATCGGACGAGGACGGGCTCGTCATCGCACGTGGCCGGCACGTCTACGCCGTGCTGAACCTGTACCCGTACAACGGCGGCCACCTGATGGTGGTGCCGTACCGGCACGTCGCGGACTACACGGAGCTGGACGGCCCGGAGACGATGGAGCTGGCCGACTTCACCAAGCGGGCGATGGTGGCCCTGCGGTCGGCCTCGGGCGCGCACGGCTTCAACATCGGCATGAACCAGGGCGCGGTGGCGGGAGCGGGCATCGCGGCCCATCTGCACCAGCACCTGGTGCCGCGCTGGGGCGGTGACACCAATTTCATGCCGGTCGTCGGGCACACGAAGGTGCTCCCGCAACTGCTCGCCGACACGCGCAAGATGCTGGCCGACGCCTGGCCGGTCGACTGACCGGGACCCTCGCCCCGTGCGAAGGCCGCCCCCGCCTTCCGGCCGGGGCGGCCTTCGCATGTCCGCACGTGGTGGACCCGGCCTATGCGTCGTACACGTCCGCCTTGCGGGGGGAGGGGTCCTGCACCTGGCCGCTCAGTGCCATCGAGCGGCTGTCGAAGCGTTCCGTGTCGACGCCGTTCTCCTCCAGGACGCGCAGGGCGGCGCTGTGCACGGCGCGCAGCACGGGGGTCGCGGCGCGCATCGCGTCGTCCGCCATGAAGCGGTGCCGCCATGGCTTCTCCGCCCAGGCGTGCCGCAGGCCGAACGGCTCGGGCAGGGCGAGCTTGCCGCCCAGGTAGTCCAGGATCGGCGGGTACCAGGTGAAGGGCGCGCGCAGGGCGAGGCGCACGACCTCCTCGGGCTCGACCAGCGCGAGGGCGATGTCGCGGGTCTCCCAGAACCGCACGGTCTTGTTGACCGTCTTGGTCTTGGCCGCGGGCTTGCTGGTGAAGAGGGAGTGGACCGGGCCGAGCGCGTGCCCGGTGACCTCGATGCGCAGGGTCTCGTAGAGGACCGTGACCGTGATCATCATGGTGATCACCAACTGGCCCTCCCAGAGGGTGAACTGGACGCCCAGGTAGTGCCGGTCGCCGCCGCCGAACTGCTGGTGGTTGCAGATCCGCTGTATCTCGTGCGGCTTGACCTGGAAGGTGGCGACGTCCTCGCCGTCGGGGCGGGAGACCGAGCCGGCGTTCTCCCCCACGGGGGACACGATCCAGTGGGTGACCGACGGGGTGGGGAACCCTCCAGTGTTCAACGGGCCGCGCTCCAGCAGCTTGAGCTGGTCGTGGATGGCCCGGATCACGTCCCAGCTGCGGAACTGGTGGAACTCCTTGTTGGGTGCCTTGGGGACGAGCTCCTCGGCGAGCTGCCAGCTGCCCCAGCGGGTGCCCATGCCGAGGATCCCCTTGGGGCCCGCGTAGAAGACCGAGTTGGACTGCTGCTCGGCGGAGAGCTTCTCCAGCCCCTGGCGCAGCGCCTCGCGGGAGGTCTCGTTGGGGTTCTTGGGCGCGGCCTCGGGGATCTTGGCGATGACGCCGCCGCCGGACAGGAGCCCTTCCCAGCGGGCCCGCATGTCCTTGGCGGAGGACTCGGCGATCCGTCTGGCGACGTACCAGCCGATGACGGGGGCGATGAGCATCGCCCGTGCGTAGATCGCCACGAAACCGGTGAGCGGCAGCTTGACCAGGAAGAACAGGGCCACGATGCCGATGATCGGGAGCAGGGCGTTGCCCAGGGCGGAGAGGGCCTTGTCCTTGGTGCCGCTCAGCCAGTCGCGCAGCCGGAACGCGATGATCCACAGGAGCATGCCGGGCAGGAAGAGGAAGCCGAACAGGACGGTGACGGCGGTCAGTTTGGCGTCCCGGGTCCTGCGCAGCCGGGACGCGGACAGGCAGTGCTCGACGACGGTCTGCGGGTCGGTCCCGAAGGACTGGATGAGCGCGGCCCTGGCGCCGCCCAGCATGCGCTCCTGGACGGCGCGGGAGAACGCCTCGCCGAGATTGGGCTTGAAGTAGTCGGCCTTGATGAACTTGGAACGGCCCGCTTTCACTTCGGACTTGTGCCACTCGCTGTTGGCTTCAAGGATCTTCTCCACCGGGCTGTCGCGGTACGCGGCGGAGGCGAGGGCGTTCGTCGCCACCGCCTGCCCGCCCGAGCCCTGGAGCGGGATCTGCGCTCCGGGAGAGAAATCGAATCCGTCGTTGGCCACTGTCGCCCCCACTCGCCGCCAAGAACCGCTCCTGCGGCTGTTTCCCAACTGCCGTGCCCGGCACACCTTCTGAGCTGGGACCAAAGCGTATCGTCCGGATCGGTGCGCCGCTGGCACCTGTGGACAAAGGTGGCCGGCCGTGCTGTTCAGACATGGCTCGGGTCGTTCTCCCGGCCCTCCCTGAGACGTTCCGCGAGCTGCGGGGGCATCGCCTCGTGCCGGGCGTACGCCCGGTCGAAGCGGCCGGCGCCGTGGGAGAGGGACCGCAGGTCGACGGCGTACCGGCCGATCTCCAGTTCGGGCACCTCGGCCCGTACGAGGGTGCGTCCGGAGCCGGACTGTTCGGTTCCGATCACTCGGCCGCGGCGGCCGGACAGGTCGCTCATCACCGGCCCGACGTAGTCGTCGGGGATCAGCACCCGGATCTCGTCGACCGGTTCCAGGAGCTGGATGCGGGCGTCCGCGGCGGCCTCGCGCAGGGCCAGCGCGCCCGCCGTCTGGAACGCGGCGTCGGAGGAGTCCACCGAGTGGGACTTGCCGTCCCGCAGGGTGACGCGCACGTCGACGAGCGGATGCCCGGCCGCGACCCCGCGGGCCGCCTGGGCACGCACGCCCTTCTCCACGGAGGGGACGAACTGCCGGGGCACCGCCCCGCCGACCACCTTGTCGACGAACTCGACGCCCGACCCGGCGGGCAGTGGTTCCACGTCGATCTCGCAGATGGCGTACTGGCCGTGGCCGCCGGACTGCTTCACGTGCCGGCCGCGCCCGGTGGACGGGGCGGCGAACGTCTCGCGGAGCGCCACCTTGTGCGGCACGGCGTCGACCTGGACGCCGTAGCGGTTGCGCAGCCGGTCCAGCGCCACGTCCTGATGGGCCTCGCCCAGGCACCACAGCACCACCTGATGGGTGTCCTGGTTCTGCTCCAGGCGCATGGTCGGGTCCTCGGCGACCAGCCGGGAGAGCCCCTGGGAGAGCCTGTCCTCGTCCGCCTTGCCGTGCGCCTCGATGGCGAGCGGCAGCAGCGGGTCGGGAGTGGTCCAGGGGTCCAGCAGCAGGGGCAGGTCCGGGTCGGAGAGGGTGTCCCCGGTCTCGGCGGTGCCCAGCTTGGCGACACAGGCCAGGTCCCCCGCGATGCACGCGGTCAGCGGGCGCTGCTGCTTGCCGAAGGGAGTGGAGAGCGCGCCGACGCGTACCTCGGCCTCGTGGAAGGGACGGGCCTCGTGGGCGGGGTCGGTGAGACCGTGGCCGAACACGTGGACGGTCTCGTCGGGGCGCAGGGTGCCGGAGAAGACGCGTACGAGCGAGACCCGGCCGACGTACGGGTCGGAGGACGTCTTGACGACTTCGGCGGCCAGCGGCCCGTCCGGATCGCAGGCCAGGGCCGGGCGCGACGCCCCGTGCAGGGGAGTGACGCCGGGCACCGGGCGCTCCGGCGGGGTCGGGAAGCCACTGGTGATCAGGTCCAGGAGCTCGACGGTGCCGACGCCCGCGCCGGCGCCGTCGGCCGCGGGGGCGGCGGCGAGCACGGGGTGGAAGGTGCCGCGGGCGACGGCGCGCTCCAGGTCGTCGACGAGGGTCGCGACATCGATCTCGGCCCCGCCGAGGTAGCGGTCCATCAGGGTCTCGTCCTCGCTCTCGGCGATGATCCCCTCGATGAGCCGGTCGCGGGCTTCCCGGAGCGGTGCCCGCCGGGCCTCGTCGGGCGGCTTCTCCTGCCGTTCGCCCGAGGAGTAGTCGAAGACCTGCCGGGTGAGGAGCCCGGTGAGTCCGGTGAGCGGGGCGTGCCCGTCGGGCCCCTCGGGACCGTGGAGGGGCAGATGGAGCGGGAGCACGGCGTCGGGGTCGTCACCGCCGAAGATCTCGCCGCAGATCCCGGTCATTTCGTCGAAGGAGGTGCGCGCCGTGTCGAGGTGCGTGACGACGATCGCGCGCGGCATGCCGACGGCCGCGCACTCCTCCCACACGGCACGGGTGGCACCGGCCACCGCGTTCGCCTCCTGGGCCGCGGAGACGACGAACAGAGCGGCGTCCGCCGCCCGCAGACCGGCCCTGAGCTCCCCGACGAAATCGGCGTAGCCGGGCGTGTCCAGCAGATTGATCCGGCACCCGGCCCACTCGACGGGGACCAGGGAGAGCTGTACGGAACGCTGCTGCCGGTGTTCGATCTCGTCGTAGTCGGAGACGGTGGTGCCGTCCTCGACCCGGCCGGCCCGGTTGACCGCCCCCGCGGTCCGTGCCAGGGCCTCGACGAGTGTGGTCTTCCCGGAACCGCTGTGGCCGACGAGCACCACGTTCCGCAGGGACGAGGGCCGGTCGGCCGTCGTCGCCCCGCCGGCGGCCCCGGTGTGCGCGCGTGTCCTGTCACCCATGATGTGCCTCCCGGATGGTGGCGCCGGACGGAAGGACCGGCGCGGGGTGGGGAGAGAAGTCACGGGCACGGGGAGCCGCCGCGGCGGCCACGACGACACCCGCGGTAATTCGAGCTTTCCACTCGGGCCGGAATGCGTCCATACAACGTCCCCGCCCCCCTGCCGCCCGGGTGCCCGGACGGTGGAGCCGGGTGGGCGTGACTACGATGGGCCAGCCGGTGGCCGAAGGGGCCGCTCGGCCCACCGACCCTCGGGAAGGCCATGCTGAACAAGTACGCGCGTGCATTTTTTACGCGTGTCCTCACACCGTTCGCCGCACTGCTCCTCCGTCTCGGCGTGAGCCCTGACGCGGTCACGCTGATCGGTACGGCCGGAGTGGTGGCGGGTGCGCTGGTCTTCTTCCCGATGGGGGAGTTCTTCTGGGGCACGATCGTCATCACGATCTTCGTCTTCTCCGACCTCGTCGACGGGAACATGGCCCGGCAGGCCGGCATCTCCAGCCGCTGGGGCGCGTTCCTGGACTCGACGCTGGACCGGGTCGCCGACGGGGCGATCTTCGGCGGCTTCGCGCTCTGGTACGCGGGCAGGGGCGACGACAACGCGCTCTGCGCGGTCGCGATCTTCTGCCTGGCCAGCGGCCAGGTGGTCTCGTACACGAAGGCGCGCGGCGAGTCGATCGGGCTGCCGGTCGCCGTCAACGGGCTCGTGGAGCGCGCCGAGCGGCTGGTGGTCTCGCTGGTCGCGGCCGGGTTCGCCGGCCTGCACAAGTTCGGGGTCCCCGGCATCCAGGTGCTGCTGCCGATCGCGCTGTGGATCGTCGCCGTGGGCAGCCTGGTGACGCTCGTGCAGCGGGTCGTGACCGTGCGCCGCGAGTCCGCCGAGGCCGACGCCGCCGAGGCCGCTGCCGCGCAGGGGAGCGGGGCCACCCAGTGAGCGACGCACCGGGGAACGAGCGGACCGGGCTGCGCGACCGGCTGACGGACGGCCTGTACGGGCTCGGCTGGGCCGCAGTCAAGAAGCTTCCCGAACCGGTCGCCCGGTCCCTCTTCCGGACCATCGCCGACCGGACGTGGAAGCGGCGCGGCAAGGGAGTGCTGCAGCTGGAGGCGAATCTGGCGCGGGTCCTGCCCGAGGCGTCCCCGGCCCGGCTGGCCGAGCTCTCCAAGGCCGGCATGCGCTCGTACATGCGCTACTGGATGGAATCGTTCCGGCTGCCCGCCTGGAGCCCGGAACGGATCAAGGCGTCCATAGAGGTGACCGACGCGCACCGGCTGACCGACGGTCTGGACACCGGCCGCGGCGTCATCCTCGCCCTGCCGCACCTGGCGAACTGGGACCTGGCCGGCGCCTGGGTCACCACCGACCTCAAGGTGCCCTTCACCACGGTCGCCCAGCGACTGAAGCCGGAGACCCTGTACGACCGGTTCGTCGCCTACCGCGAGGGGCTCGGCATGGAGGTCCTGCCGCACAGCGGCGGCGCCGCCTTCGGCACCCTGGCCCGGCGGCTGCGCTCGGGCGGGCTGATCTGCCTGGTCGCCGACCGCGACCTGTCGGCCTCCGGGGTCGAGGTGTCCTTCTTCGGCGAGACCGCGCGCATGCCCGCGGGCCCGGCGCTGCTCGCCCAGCAGACCGGTGCGCTGCTGCTGCCGGTGACGCTCGGCTACGACGACACGCCCGTGATGAAGGCGCGCATCCACCCGCCGGTCGAGGTGCCCGCCGCGGGCGACCGCACGGAGAGGACGGCCGCGATGACCCAGGCCCTGGCCGACGCCTTCGCCACCGGGATCGCCGAGCACCCGGAGGACTGGCACATGCTGCAACGGCTCTGGCTCGCCGACCTGGAGCCCCGGGAGGACCGGCCGTGAAGATCGGCATCGTCTGCCCGTACTCCTGGGACGTGCCCGGGGGCGTGCAGTTCCACATCCGCGACCTGGCCGAGCACCTGATCCGGCTGGGGCACCAGGTGTCGGTGCTGGCCCCCGCGGACGACGAGACGCCGCTGCCGCCGTACGTGGCGTCGGCCGGCCGGGCCGTACCCGTCCCGTACAACGGCTCCGTGGCCCGGCTGAACTTCGGCTTCCTCTCCGCCGCCCGGGTCCGCCGCTGGCTGCACGACGGCACCTTCGACGTGATCCACATCCACGAACCGACCTCGCCCTCGCTCGGGCTGCTCGCCTGCTGGGCCGCGCAGGGACCGATCGTGGCCACGTTCCACACCTCCAACCCGCGCTCCCGGGCCATGATCGCGGCGTACCCGATCCTGCAGCCGGCCCTGGAGAAGATCAGCGCGCGGATCGCGGTGAGCGAGTACGCGCGCCGCACCCTGGTCGAGCACCTGGGCGGCGACGCGGTCGTCATCCCGAACGGCGTCGACGTCGACTTCTTCGCCGCGGCCGAGCCCAGGGCCGAGTGGCAGGGGGCGACGATCGGCTTCATCGGGCGCATCGACGAGCCCCGCAAGGGCCTGCCCGTCCTGATGCGGGCCCTGCCCGCGATCTTCGAGGCGCGCCCGGACGCCAGGCTCCTGGTGGCGGGCCGGGGCGACGAGGAGGAGGCCGTCGCCTCGCTGCCCGGGAAGATGCGCGAGCGCGTGGAGTTCCTGGGCATGGTGAGCGACGAGGACAAGGCCCGGCTGCTGCGCAGCGTCGACGTGTACGTCGCCCCCAACACGGGTGGCGAGAGCTTCGGGATCATCCTGGTCGAGGCCATGTCGGCCGGTGCCCCGGTCCTCGCCAGCGACCTGGACGCGTTCGCGCAGGTCCTGGACCAGGGCGCGGCGGGCGAGCTCTTCGCCAACGAGGACGCGGACGCGCTGGCCGAGGCCGCGATCCGGCTGCTCGGCGACCCGCGGCGCCGCACGGAACTGAGCGAGCGGGGAGCCGCCCACGTGCGGCGGTTCGACTGGTCGACGGTCGGGGCGGACATCCTCGCGGTGTACGAGACGGTGACGGGCGGCGCGGCCTCGGTGGCGGCCGACGAACGCCCGGGGCTGCGCGCCCGGCTCGGCCTGGCACGGGAATAGGGTTTTCCGTTCGGACCGGGCCGCGCGCCGGGGCCCGTACGGTGCTCCGCCGTGCTGCCGTCCGGCGCGCTGTCGTACGACCGGGGCCGTCCGCGCCGGACTGCGGGCGGTCACACCGTGTGCGCACCGGCGGTAGCCTTGCCGCCCGTGATCGAAACCCTCATCTGGATCGCCGTCGCGGTCGTCGCGACCGGCATGTACCTCAGCTGGACCGCCGGACGGCTGGACCGGTTGCACACCCGTATCGACGCCGCCCGCGCCGCCCTCGACGCGCAGCTCCTGCGCCGTGCATCGGTCACCCAGGAACTGGCCACGTCCGGTGTCCTCGACCCGGCCGCTTCCATCGTGCTGTACGAGGCCGCGCACGCCGCCCGCCAGGCGGAGGAGGAGAACCGCGAGGTCGCCGAGAGCGAGCTGAGCACCGCGCTGCGCGCGGTCTTCGGCGAGGCGGCGCAGGTGGAGGCGGTGAAGGAGGTCCCCGGCGGCGAGGAGGCGGCACTGGAACTGGCCGCCGCCGTGCGCCGCGTCCCGATGGCCCGGCGGTTCCACAACGACGCGGTGCGCGCGGCGCGCGCGCTGCGCCGCCACCGCAAGGTGCGGTGGTTCCGGCTGGCCGGCCACGCCCCGTTCCCGCTCGCCTTCGAAATGGACGACGAACCGCCGGTGGCCCTCGCGGACCGCCCCGTCGGCTGAGCCGCCATCGTCCCTCCCGCGCGTGACCGGGGCCACATCCCGGTCCGTACACGTGCAAAACGATCCACCGGCCTCCTATTGGCCCTTGTCGTGGACTGCTCCCGGAGAGTTTGCTCAGCTCTGCGCCAACCAGCGCTTTTCGGCAACTTTTTCTCCGAGTGAGGTCGCTCCATGTCCACGCTTCCCTCCACCCCGCAGTCCGCCGACTCCCCGGCCACCGGAACCGCCCGCGTCAAGCGCGGCATGGCCGAGCAGCTCAAGGGCGGCGTGATCATGGACGTCGTCGACGCCGAGCAGGCGAAGATCGCCGAGGACGCGGGCGCCGTGGCCGTCATGGCCCTGGAGCGGGTTCCGGCCGACATCCGCAAGGACGGCGGCGTGGCCCGGATGTCCGACCCGAACATGATCGAGGAGATCATCGAGGCCGTCTCCATCCCGGTGATGGCGAAGTCGCGCATCGGCCACTTCGTCGAGGCCCAGGTCCTGCAGTCCCTGGGGGTCGACTACATCGACGAGTCCGAGGTCCTCACCCCGGCCGACGAGGTCAACCACAGCGACAAGTTCGCCTTCACCACGCCGTTCGTCTGCGGCGCCACCAACCTGGGCGAGGCCCTGCGCCGGATCGCCGAGGGCGCGGCCATGATCCGCTCGAAGGGGGAGGCCGGCACCGGCAACGTCGTCGAGGCGGTCCGCCACCTGCGCCAGATCAAGAACGAGATCGCCCGGCTGCGCGGCTACGACAACAACGAGCTGTACGCCGCCGCCAAGGAGCTCCGCGCCCCGTACGAGCTGGTCAAGGAGGTCGCCGAGCTCGGCAAGCTGCCCGTGGTGCTGTTCTCCGCCGGTGGTGTCGCCACCCCGGCCGACGCCGCGCTCATGCGTCAGCTCGGCGCAGAGGGCGTCTTCGTCGGCTCCGGCATCTTCAAGTCCGGCGACCCGGCCAAGCGCGCCGCCGCGATCGTGAAGGCCACCACGTTCTACGACGACCCGAAGATCATCGCGGACGCCTCCCGGAACCTGGGCGAGGCCATGGTCGGCATCAACTGCGACACCCTGCCCGAGGCCGAGCGCTACGCCAACCGCGGCTGGTAAGCACCGATGAGTGACACCCCTGTGATCGGAGTCCTGGCGCTCCAGGGCGACGTACGGGAACACCTGATCGCCCTGGCCTCGGCGGACGCCCTGGCCAGGCCGGTCCGGCGTCCCGAGGAACTCGCCGAGGTCGACGGCCTGGTCCTGCCCGGCGGCGAATCCACCACGATGTCCAAGCTCGCCACCCTGTTCGGCATGCTGGACCCACTGCGCGAGCGGGTCCGCGCCGGCATGCCGGTCTACGGCACCTGCGCCGGAATGATCCTGCTGGCCGACAAGATCCTCGACCCGCGCGCGGGCCAGGAGACGATCGGCGGGATCGACATGATCGTGCGCCGCAACGCCTTCGGACGGCAGAACGAGTCCTTCGAGGCCGCCGTCGAGGTCGCCGGCGTCGAGGGCGGCCCGGTGGAGGGCGTCTTCATCCGCGCCCCCTGGGTGGAATCGGTCGGTGCGCGCGCCGAGGTGGTGGCGGAGCACGACGGGCACATCGTCGCCGTACGTCAGGGAAACGCCCTGGCCACGTCATTCCACCCGGAATTGACCGGAGACCACCGCGTTCACGCGTTGTTCGTGAACATGGTGCGCGCAGTCGGCTGACTCGATCCCGGTAGGATCTCTCGGGTTCGAATCGTTTTTGGTGACGCGAAGGAGAAGGCAGTGTCCGGCCACTCTAAATGGGCTACGACGAAGCACAAGAAGGCCGTGATTGACGCCAAGCGCGGCAAACTCTTCGCGAAGCTGATCAAGAACATCGAGGTCGCCGCCCGTACCGGCGGTGCGGATCCCGATGGAAATCCGACCCTTGTGGACGCCATCCAGAAGGCGAAGAAGAGCTCCGTACCGAACAAGAACATCGACTCCGCGGTCAAGCGCGGCGCCGGTCTCGAAGCGGGCGGCGTCGACTACCAGACGATCATGTACGAGGGCTACGGTCCGAACGGCGTCGCGGTGCTCATCGAGTGCCTCACCGACAACCGCAACCGTGCCGCGTCCGACGTGCGGGTCGCCATGACCCGCAACGGCGGTTCGATGGCCGACCCGGGCTCGGTCTCGTACCTCTTCAACCGCAAGGGCGTCGTGATCGTCCCCAAGGGCGAGCTGACCGAGGACGACGTCCTGGGCGCCGTCCTCGACGCGGGCGCCGAGGAGGTCAACGACCTCGGCGAGACCTACGAGGTCGTCAGCGAGGCCACCGACCTGGTCGCGGTCCGCACCGCGCTCCAGGAGGCCGGGATCGACTACGACTCCGCCGACGCCAACTTCCTGCCCACCATGCAGGTCGAGCTGGACGAGGAGGGCGCGCGCAAGATCTTCAAGCTGATCGACGCGCTGGAGGACAGCGACGACGTGCAGAACGTCTTCGCCAACTTCGACGTCTCGGACGAGGTCATGGAGAAGGTCGACGCCTGAGCCGGGCTCAGCGGCACAGCCTTCGCGGACGGGCCGGCGGGGAACACACCCCGTCGGCCCGTCGCATTGTCGGCCCGTCGCACCGTCGGTGCGAGGCATTGTCAGTGCAAGCGGATAGCCTGCGGGAACAGTTGAACGATTGGCGCGGAAGGGGCGTCCCATGCGGGTACTCGGCGTAGACCCGGGGCTGACCCGGTGCGGTGTCGGCGTGGTCGAGGGCGTCGTCGGCAGGCCCCTGACGATGCTCGGCGTCGGAGTGGTGCGCACCCCGACCGACGCGGAGCTCGGTCACCGGCTGGTCGCCATCGAGCGCGGCATCGAGGAATGGCTCGACGAGCACCGGCCGGAGTTCGTCGCCGTGGAGCGGGTCTTCAGCCAGCACAACGTGCGTACGGTGATGGGCACCGCCCAGGCCAGTGCCGTCGCCATGCTCTGCGCGTCCCGGCGCGGCATACCGGTCGCCCTGCACACCCCCAGCGAGGTCAAGGCGGCCGTGACCGGCAGCGGCCGCGCCGACAAGGCACAGGTCGGCGCGATGGTCACCCGGCTGCTGCGGCTCGATGCCCCGCCGAAACCGGCCGACGCGGCGGACGCCCTCGCCCTCGCCATCTGTCACATCTGGCGCGCCCCCGCCGTCAACCGCCTCCAGCAGGCACAGGCGGCCGGCACCCGGCGCGCCCCCCGTACATCCGCGGTTCCCGTCCGGAAGGTCCCCCGATGATCGCCTTCGTCCGTGGCCCCGTGGCCGCCCTCGCCCCGACCGCGGCCGTGATCGAGGTCGGCGGCGTCGGCATGGCCGTCCAGTGCACGCCGAACACCCTCGCCGGCCTCCGGATCGGCACGGAGGCCAGACTCGCCACCTCCCTCGTCGTACGGGAGGACTCGCTCACCCTCTACGGCTTCGCCGACGACGACGAGCGGCAGATCTTCGAGCTGCTCCAGACCGCCAGCGGGGTCGGCCCCCGGCTCGCCCAGGCCATGCTCGCCACCCACAGCCCGGACGCCCTGCGCACCGCGGTCGCCACCGGCGACGAGAAGGCGCTCACCGCAGTCCCGGGCATCGGCAAGAAGGGCGCGCAGAAACTCCTCCTCGAACTGAAGGGCAGACTCGGCGAGCCCATCGGCACCCACAGCGGCCGGCAGGGCATCGGCACCGCCGTCACCTCCTCCTGGAGCGACCAGCTCCAGGCCGCCCTGATCGGCCTCGGCTACGCCACCCGCGAGGCCGACGAGGCGGTCGCCGCCGTCGCCCCGCAGGCCGAGGCGGCCCTCGCCGAGGGCGGACAGGCCCCCGTGCCGCAGCTGCTGCGCGCCGCACTGCAGACCCTCAACCGCGCACGCTGACCGGAGCGCGACACCCCGGGGACACCCCGACGCCGGGCCGGGCACCGCACGGCACCGAACCATCCGAGGCGGGACAGACCACATGAACTGGGACGAGACCGGACCCGACATCGACGAGCGGCTCGACGAGCGCCTCGTCCGGGCCGACGCGGACGGCGAGGACACCGCGGTCGAAGCGGCCCTGCGGCCGAAGGACCTCGACGAATTCGTCGGCCAGGAGAAGGTGCGCGAACAGCTCGACCTGGTCCTCAAGGCGGCCAGGGCCCGCGGCGCCACCGCCGACCACGTCCTGCTCTCCGGCGCCCCCGGCCTCGGCAAGACCACCCTCTCCATGATCATCGCGGCCGAGATGGGCGCACCGATCCGGATCACCTCGGGCCCCGCCATCCAGCACGCCGGCGACCTCGCCGCGATCCTCTCCTCCCTCCAGGAGGGCGAGGTCCTCTTCCTCGACGAGATCCACCGCATGTCGCGCCCCGCCGAGGAGATGCTCTACATGGCGATGGAGGACTTCCGGGTCGACGTAATCGTCGGCAAGGGCCCCGGAGCCACCGCCATCCCGCTGGAACTGCCGCCCTTCACCTTGGTCGGCGCGACCACCAGGGCCGGACTGCTGCCGCCGCCGCTGCGCGACCGCTTCGGCTTCACCGGCCACATGGAGTTCTACACCCCCGTCGAACTGGAACGCGTCATCCACCGCTCCGCCCGCCTGCTCGACGTGGAGACGGACGCGGACGGCGCCGCCGAGATCGCCGGACGCTCCCGCGGCACCCCCCGCATCGCCAACCGGCTGCTGCGCCGCGTCCGGGACTACGCCCAGGTCAAGGCCGACGGACGGATCGACCGCCCGGTCGCCGCCGCGGCCCTCGGGGTGTACGAGGTCGACGCCCGGGGCCTCGACCGGCTGGACCGGGCGGTGCTCGAAGCCCTGCTCAAGCTCTTCGGCGGCGGCCCCGTCGGGCTGTCCACCCTCGCGGTCGCGGTGGGGGAGGAGCGCGAGACGGTCGAGGAGGTCGCGGAGCCCTTCCTGGTCCGGGAAGGACTGCTCGCCAGGACGCCGCGCGGGCGGATCGCGACTCCCGCGGCCTGGGCGCACCTCGGTCTCGTGCCCCCGCAGCACGGCGGAAAGGGACAACAGGGCCTGTTCGGGGCGTGAAGTGTCACAGGTTGGCCGAAGCAGGAACCACGGCGCGGCGTCGGGCGTTGTTCCATCGATGCGGACTCGCTTAGACTCCGCCGATGCCGCCCTTAGCAGGTCGGTGTGCCCACCCCCGTAGATACAGGCCGCCCTCCAGCGCGGTCGTGCGAAGGAAACTCGTCCCGTGAATCCCGTGACTCTCCTCCCCTTCATCGTGCTCATCGGGGCCATGTTCCTGATGACGCGGTCCGCCAAGAAGAAGCAGGCGGCCGCAGTCCAGATGCGCAACGAGATGCAGCCCGGCACCGGCGTCCGGACGATCGGGGGGATGTACGCCACCGTCAAGGCGGTTCACGACGACACGGTCCTCCTCGAGGTCGCGCCCGGCGTGCACGCCGTCTACGCCAAGAACGCCGTCGGTGCCGTCCTCGACGACGAGGAGTACAACCGCATCGTCCACGGCGACGACGCCCTCGACGGCGCGATCGTGCCGGACGACGCCTCCTCGCTGACCGAGGCCGACGAGGCCGCCTCGGACGACGCCGCGATCGACCTGGAGAAGAAGGCCGGGGCCGACGACGCCGAGCCGACGGACGCCAAGTCCGACAAGAAGGCCGAGGGCAAGGCCGACGGCGAGGCCGACGCGAAGTAGTCCACGAACCGGGGAGTGTCGTGGGCCCACCGGCGTCCGGCACTCCCCGGACCGTGCGATCTTCTGCGGGGGCGGGTCCCCACTACACTTCGTGGCCGCTCGGGCGCGTACCCGCCGCGGGGCGGTTGGACAGGGAGAAACGAGAAGGTGGCAGCACCGAAGAAGAGCCGGGGAGCCTCCGGCGGTCAGGGCAAGCCGGGGCGTTCCCTGGCTCTGATCCTGATCGCCATGGTCGCGCTCACCGGCGGGATGTTCCTGGCTGATCAGCCGACTCCGCGGCTCGGCATCGACCTGGCGGGTGGCACGTCCATCACGCTGGAGGCGAAGAGCGAGCCGGGCCAGGAATCGGCGATCAACAAGACCAACATGGACACGGCGGTCCAGATCATGGAGCGCCGTGTCAATGGTCTCGGTGTCTCCGAGGCCGAGGTCCAGACACAGGGCGATCGCAACATCATCGTCAACATCCCCAAGGGCACGAACTCCGCCCAGGCCCGTGAGCAGGTCGGTACCACCGCCAAGCTCTACTTCCGGCCGGTGCTGACCGTCGCCCAGGGCGTGCCCACCCCGGAGCCCAGCACCTCGCCGTCCGGCAAGCCCTCCCCGTCCGCCAGCCCGAGCGTCTCGGCGTCGGAGGGCGCCACCGCGACGGACAAGGGCAAGTCCTCGGCGTCGCCGAGCGCGAGCGCCACCACCCAGGGCCGCGCGGTCACCGGAGCCCTCAAGGCCGACTCCACGCCGAGCCCGAAGGGAAGCGCCTCGCCGAAGGCCGACGCCTCGCCGTCGCCCTCCGCAGGGGGCGAGGCCGCCGCCGCCAAGCTGCAGAAGCAGTTCGCGGCGCTCGACTGCACCAGCAAGGAATCCCGCTCCAAGGCCGCGCAGGGCGTCAAGCCCACCGACAGCGCGGTCGCGTGCAGCTCCGACGGTGCCGAGAAGTACGTCCTCGGCCCGTCCGAGGTGTCCGGCACCGAGGTCGACAGCGCCAAGGCCAACTTCGACCAGCAGCGCGGCATGTGGATCGTCCAGATGGAGTTCACCGACAAGGGCTCCAAGCAGTTCCAGAAGATCACCGGCAAGCTCTCCCAGCAGCAGCCGCCGCAGAACCAGTTCGCCATCGCGCTCGACGGCGAAGTCGTCTCGGCGCCCTCCGTCCGCACGACGCTGAGCGGCAGCGCCGAGATCTCCGGCAGCTTCACCCAGCAGTCCGCCGAGGACCTGGCCAACGTGCTCTCCTACGGTGCGCTCCCGCTCTCGTTCAGCGAGCAGAGCGTCACCACCGTCACTGCCGCGCTCGGCGGCGAGCAGCTCCGGGCCGGCCTGATCGCCGGTGCCATCGGGCTGGCCCTGGTGGTCATCTACCTGGTCGTCTACTACCGGGGCCTCGCGTTCATCGCCCTCCTGAGCCTGCTGGCCTCCGGCATCCTGACCTACACGCTCATGTCGCTGCTCGGCCCGGCCATCGGCTTCGCGCTGAACCTCCCGGCGGTCTGCGGCGCCATCGTCGCCATCGGTATCACCGCCGACTCCTTCATCGTGTACTTCGAACGGGTCCGGGACGAGATCCGCGAGGGCCGTACGCTCCGCCCGGCCGTCGAACGCGCCTGGCCGCGTGCCCGCCGCACCATCCTGGTCTCCGACTTCGTCTCGTTCCTCGCCGCGGCGGTGCTCTTCGTCGTCACCGTCGGCAAGGTCCAGGGATTCGCCTTCACGCTGGGTCTCACCACCCTGCTCGACGTGGTCGTGGTGTTCCTCTTCACCAAGCCCGTCATGACGCTGATGGCCCGTACGAAGTTCTTCTCCGGCGGTCACCCGTGGTCCGGCCTGGACCCGAAGCGGCTCGGCGCCAAGCCGCCGCTGCGCCGCTCGCGCCGTGTCAACGCCCCCACTGACCCGAAGGAGGCGTGAGATGTCGCGACTCGGCACCATCGGCGCCCGTCTCTACCGCGGCGAGGTCGGATACGACTTCATCGGCAAGCGCAAGATCTGGTACGGGGTCTCGGTCCTGATCACCATCACGGCCATCGTCGGCCTGGTGGTCAGCGGACTCAACATGGGCATCGAGTTCAAGGGCGGGGCGGTCTTCACCACCCCGAAGACCAGCGCCACCGTCTCCGAGGCGGAGGACCTGGCGACGGAGGCCTCCGGCCACCAGGCGATCGTCCAGAAGCTCGGCAACGGCGGCCTGCGCATCCAGATCACCGAGGTCGACACCGCCAAGTCGGACCAGATCAAGGAGCAGCTCTCCAAGGACCTCGACGTCCCCGCGGAGAAGATCGCCGCCGACCTGGTCGGCCCCAGCTGGGGTGAGCAGATCGCCAACAAGGCCTGGACCGGCCTCGGCATCTTCATGGTCCTCGTGGTGATCTACCTGGCCATCGCCTTCGAATGGCGCATGGCCATCGCGGCCCTGATCGCGCTGATCCACGACATCACCATCACGGTCGGCGTCTACGCCCTGGTCGGCTTCGAGGTCACCCCGGGCACCGTGATCGGTCTGCTGACGATCCTCGGCTACTCCCTGTACGACACCGTCGTGGTCTTCGACAGCCTCAAGGAGAGCACGGTCGGCATCACCAAGCAGACCCGCTGGACCTACAGCGAGATCGCCAACCGGTCCATCAACGGCACGCTGGTGCGCTCCATCAACACCACCGTCGTGGCACTGCTGCCGGTCGCCGGCCTGCTCTTCATCGGCGGCGGCGTACTCGGTGCGGGCATGCTGAACGACATCTCGCTGTCGCTCTTCGTCGGCCTCGCCGCCGGTGCGTACTCCTCGATCTTCATCGCCACCCCGCTCGTCGCCGACCTCAAGGAACGCGATCCGCAGATGAAGGCCCTGAAGAAGCGGGTCCTCGCCAAGCGCGCGGCAGCCTCCGCCAAGGGCGAGACCGCCGACGGCGAGCCGTCGGACGACGACCCGGCCCCCGCCGCCGCGGTCGTCGGCCAGCGCCAGCAGCCCCCCAGGGGCCACGGCCGGACCTCGGGGAAGCGCTGATGAGCAGCACCGTCGAAAGCACCCGTGAGATCCTGCTCAGCCGGATCCGCGACGTGCCGGACTACCCGAAGCCGGGCGTGATGTTCAAGGACATCACCCCGCTGCTCGCGGACCCGACGGCGTTCACGGTCCTCACCGACACCCTCGCGGAGCTGTGCGTACGGCACGGCGCCACGAAGGTCGTCGGCCTGGAGGCCCGCGGCTTCATCCTGGCCGCCCCGGTCGCGGTCCGGGCCGGGCTCGGCTTCGTCCCCGTCCGCAAGGCGGGCAAGCTGCCCGGAGCCACGCTCAGCCAGGCGTACGAGCTGGAGTACGGCACCGCCGAGATCGAGATCCACGCGGAGGACCTGTCCGCCGACGACCGCATCATGGTCATCGACGACATCCTCGCGACCGGCGGCACCGCCGAGGCATCGCTGGAACTGATCCGCCGGGCCGGCGCCGAGGTCGCGGGCGTCGCGGTCCTCATGGAACTCGGCTTCCTGGCCGGGCGCGCCCGGCTGGAGCAGGGGCTGCGCAGCGCTCCGCTGGAAGTCCTGATCACGGTCTGAGCCGCACCGGACCGTACGCGGCGAGGTTTCACGCACACAAGGACGGACCCCCGGGAACAACCGGGGGTCCGTTCCGTGTTGTGGTGGGTCTCACGGTCCCCGGGGGAGGACCGGCCACAGGGTCGATACGATGGCCTTTCCGGGTATCCGGATCCGCACGAGGAGCGCTCTTGCCAGACGAGGCCCAGCCAGTCGCCGCCCCGCAGCCCGACAAGCCCGCGGCGGCCCCCGTCACGCCCGGGAAGAAGCAGCCCGCGGACAAGCCGAAGCCCCCGGCTCCCGAGCCCGGACCGGGGCGGGACCGGGCGGGCGCGTCGGCGTCCGGGACCGCGTCCCCCGCGCAGCCGGTCGCGCCGGCGCCCCCGGCCGCGTCCGCCCCGAAGCCCCCGGCGAAGCCCGCGGCCAAACCGGTTCCGTCGAGCGCGTCCACGACCCGTTCCGGCGGCTCGTCCAACCGGGTACGGGCCAGGCTCGCCCGCCTCGGCGTGCAGCGCTCCAGCCCGTACAACCCGGTGCTCGAACCGCTGCTGCGCATCGTCCGCGGCAACGATCCCAAGATCGAGACCGCCACACTGCGCCAGATCGAGCGCGCCTACCAGGTCGCCGAGCGCTGGCACCGCGGCCAGAAGCGCAAGAGCGGCGACCCGTACATCACGCACCCGCTCGCCGTCACGACCATCCTCGCCGAGCTGGGCATGGACCCGGCGACACTGATGGCGGGGCTGCTGCACGACACGGTCGAGGACACCGAGTACGGCCTGGACACCCTGCGCCGCGACTTCGGCGACCAGGTCGCCCTGCTGGTCGACGGCGTCACCAAGCTGGACAAGGTCAAGTTCGGCGAGGCCGCCCAGGCCGAGACGGTGCGCAAGATGGTCGTCGCGATGGCCAAGGACCCCAGGGTCCTCGTCATCAAGCTCGCCGACCGCCTGCACAACATGCGCACCATGCGCTACCTCAAGCGGGAGAAGCAGGAGAAGAAGGCCCGCGAGACCCTCGAGATCTACGCCCCGCTGGCGCACCGGCTGGGCATGAACACCATCAAGTGGGAGCTGGAGGACCTCGCCTTCGCGATCCTCTACCCCAAGATGTACGACGAGATCGTCCGTCTCGTCGCCGAGCGGGCCCCCAAGCGCGACGAGTACCTCGCCATAGTGACCGACGAGGTCCAGGCCGACCTGCGGGCCGCCCGGATCAAGGCCACCGTCACGGGACGGCCGAAGCACTACTACAGCGTCTACCAGAAGATGATCGTGCGGGGCCGGGACTTCGCCGAGATCTACGACCTGGTGGGCATCCGCGTCCTCGTCGACACCGTCCGCGACTGCTACGCGGCGCTCGGCACCGTCCACGCGCGATGGAATCCGGTACCCGGCCGGTTCAAGGACTACATCGCGATGCCCAAGTTCAACATGTACCAGTCGCTGCACACCACGGTGATCGGTCCCAGCGGCAAGCCCGTCGAACTCCAGATCCGCACCTTCGACATGCACCGCCGCGCCGAGTACGGCATCGCCGCGCACTGGAAGTACAAGCAGGAGGCCGTCGCGGGCGCCTCCAAGGTGCGCACCGACGTCCCCAAGAACACGGGCGGCGGCCGGAGCCAGGACACCGTCAACGACATGGCGTGGCTGCGCCAGCTCCTGGACTGGCAGAAGGAGACCGAGGACCCCGGCGAGTTCCTGGAGTCGCTGCGTTTCGACCTCTCCCGCAACGAGGTCTTCGTCTTCACGCCCAAGGGAGACGTCATAGCGCTTCCTGCGGGCGCCACACCGGTCGACTTCGCGTACGCGGTGCACACGGAGGTCGGCCACCGGACCATAGGAGCCCGGGTCAACGGGCGGCTCGTACCGCTCGAATCGACCCTGGACAACGGCGACCTGGTGGAGGTCTTCACCTCCAAGGCGGTCGGCGCCGGGCCCTCCCGGGACTGGCTGGGCTTCGTCAAGTCGCCCCGCGCCCGCAACAAGATCCGTGCCTGGTTCTCCAAGGAACGCCGCGACGAGGCGATCGAGCAGGGCAAGGACGCCATCGCGCGGGCCATGCGCAAGCAGAACCTGCCGATCCAGCGCATCCTGACGGGCGACTCCCTGGTCACCCTCGCCCACGAGATGCGCTACCCCGACATATCGTCCCTGTACGCGGCGATCGGCGAGGGCCACGTCGCGGCCGCCGGGGTCGTGCAGAAGCTGGTCCAGGCGCTCGGTGGCGAGGACGCCGCCAACGAGGACATCGCCGAGAGCTCACCGCCCTCGCGCGGCCGCAACAAGCGCCGCTCCAACGCCGACCCGGGCGTGGTCGTCAAGGGCGTCGAGGACGTCTGGGTGAAGCTGGCCCGCTGTTGCACCCCCGTCCCCGGCGACCCGATCATCGGTTTCGTCACCAGGGGCAGCGGCGTCTCCGTGCACCGGGCCGACTGCGTCAACGTCGACTCGTTGTCGCAGCAGCCGGAGCGGATCCTGGACGTCGAGTGGGCACCGACCCAGTCCTCGGTCTTCCTGGTCGCCATCCAGGTCGAGGCGCTGGACCGGTCGCGGCTGCTGTCGGACGTCACCCGCGTCCTGTCCGACCAGCACGTCAACATCCTGTCGGCGGCCGTACAGACCTCCCGGGACCGGGTGGCCACCTCGCGCTTCACCTTCGAGATGGGCGACCCGAAGCACCTCGGCCACGTACTGAAGGCGGTACGCGGCGTGGAGGGCGTCTACGACGTCTACCGGGTGACCTCGGCCCGCAGACCCTGACCCACGGCCCTCCGGCAACCCTCCGCACACCGCGCGGAGGGCTGCCGTCCGTCGTGACCGGCACGGTGCGGGGCGTCCGTCATGGGCGACCCCCTGCGCGGGGAGCCGCAGTCCTGCCCGGCAGACACCGCGCCGTACGGGCCGGCTCGGACAGGCCGAAGGGCCCCCGTCCGTGACAGGGGCCCTCGGGACCGACGCACTACGCGCGGGGCGCGTGCCGCGCCGGAAGCGGGCTCAGCCGCCGAACTCCTCCAGGCCCTTCAGCGCCTGGTCGAGCAGTGCCTGCCGACCCTCCAGCTCCTTGGCCAGCTTGTCGGCACGGGCGTTGTTGCCCGCGGCACGGGCCGTGTCGATCTGCGCACGCAGCTTGTCCACAGCGGCCTGCAGCTGACCGGTCAGACCCGCCGCGCGCGCACGCGCCTCCGGGTTGGTCCGCCGCCACTCCGACTCCTCGGCCTCCTGGAGCGCCCGCTCCACCGCGTGCATCCGCCCCTCGACCTTCGGGCGGGCGTCGCGCGGCACATGGCCGATGGCCTCCCAGCGCTCGTTGATGGCCCGGAACGCGGCCCTGGCCGCCTTCAGGTCCTTCACCGGCACCAGCCGCTCGGCCTCGACCGCGAGCTCCTCCTTGAGCTTGAGGTTCTCGCCCTGCTCCGCGTCCCGCTCGGCGAAGACCTCGCCGCGGGCGGCGAAGAAGACGTCCTGGGCACCGCGGAAACGGTTCCACAGATCGTCCTCGGCCTCGCGCTGGGCACGGCCCGCCGCCTTCCACTGCGTCATCAGCTCGCGGTAACGGGCGGCCGTGGCCCCCCAGTCCGTGGAGCCGGAGAGCGACTCGGCCTCGGCGACCAGCTTCTCCTTGGCCTTGCGGGCCTCCTCGCGCTGGGCGTCCAGCGACGCGAAGTGGGCCTTGCGGCGCTTGGAGAACGCCGAGCGGGCATGCGAGAAGCGGTGCCACAGCTCGTCGTCGGACTTGCGGTCGAGCCGCGGCAGCCCCTTCCACGTGTCGACGAGCGCACGGAGCCGCTCGCCCGCGGAGCGCCACTGCTCGCTCTGCGCCAGCTCCTCGGCCTCGGCGACCAGAGCCTCCTTGGCACGCTTCGCCTCGTCGGTCTGCTTCGCCTTCTGGGCCCTGCGCTCCTCGCGCCGCGAGTCGACCGCCGCGACGAGCGCGTCGAGCCGCTTGCGCAGCGCGTCGAGGTCACCGACGGCGTGGTGCTCGTCCACCTGCGCACGCAGGTGCTCGATGGCGGCCGTGGCGTCCTTCGCCGACAGATCGGTGGTCTTCACCCGCCGTTCGAGGAGGCCGATCTCGACCACAATGCCCTCGTACTTGCGCTCGAAGTAGGCCAGAGCCTCCTCGGGGGAACCCGCCTGCCACGATCCGACGACCTGCTCGCCGTCGGCTGTCCGCACGTACACGGTGCCGGTCTCATCGACACGGCCCCACGGGTCGCTGCTCACAGCGCCTCCTCCACCTGATGCCCGCGAGAGGGTTCGCCCCCCTGGCATCGTCCACAGTTTCCTGGGGCGGGCAGCGCCCGCCCTGCACAACGCCAATCTAGGCGACCGGCCGCCCGGCTGTCCGCACTCAGCGCGGCCGAAAAAAATCCGTCCCGCGCTCGTCGTCACCGCCCGGCCCGGTCCGGCCGCCCCGACCGGATCACGACTTGTCGACGGCGGCCTTCGAGATGTCCACGGCCTTCTTCGGCGCACCGTCGGCGGCACCGCCCGCCACGCCCGCCGCGCCGATGTCCTTGACGGCCTTCAGCGAGGCCTCGTCCATCGTGCCGAACGGGGTGTAGGTGGGCGGCAGCTTGCTGTCCTTGTACACCAGGAAGAACTGGCTGCCGCCGGTGTGCGGCTGGCCGGTGTTCGCCATCGCCACCGTGCCCGCCGGGTAGGTCACCGTGCCGTCCGCACCCGCCTTGCCCAGCGCGGTCAGGTTCTCGTCCGGGATCGTGTAGCCGGGACCGCCCGTGCCGTCGCCCTTGGGGTCACCGCACTGCAGGACGAAGATGCCCTGCGTGGTCAGCCGGTGGCACTTCGTGCCGTCGAAGAAACCCTTGTCGGCCAGCGACTTGAAGGAGTTCGTGGTGTGCGGGGTCTTCGCCGCCTTCATCGTGAACGCGAGGTCGCCCTGGCTCGTCTTGAGCGACATCGTGTACTCGGCCTTCTTGTCGACCTTCATCGCAGGCTCGGGCGCACTGCTCTCGCGCGGCGACGCCGAGGCCGACGGGCTCGCGCTCGCGGCCGCGTCGGTCTTGTCCTTCTTGTCGTCGTCGCCCATGGCGAGATAGGTGCCCGCCGCGACGACCGCAACCACGGCCACCGAGGAGGCGATGACGATCGACAGCCGCTTCGTCCTGCGGCGGGCCTCCTCCCGGCGCTGCTGCTGCCGCTCGAACTTCTCCCTGGCGAGCTGCCGCCGCCGCTGATCGCTGCTGACCACCGGGTGATCTCCTTGTAGGTCGTCTGTATGGGGCCTGGGCTGCCCGTACCGTATATGGGTTAGCTGTGGAATGAGGAGCGCCGGTAGGCTCTGAACTGCCGCGACCTTCTCAGTCGCCATCCGTTGTCGGACGACCATTAAGGACGATCGTGCTCATTGCCGGGTTCCCCGCAGGGGCCTGGGGGACCAACTGTTATCTGGTCGCCCCGGCCGCCGGTGAGGAATGCGTGATCATCGACCCGGGCCACCAGGCCGCGGCCGGAGTCGAGGAAGCGCTGAAGAAGCATCGGCTGAAGCCCGTCGCCGTCGTACTGACCCACGGCCACATCGACCACGTCGCATCGGTCGTCCCGGTGTGCGGCGCGCACGACGTCCCCGCCTGGATCCACCCCGCGGACCGCTACATGATGAGCGACCCGGAGAAGGCCCTCGGCCGTTCCATCGGGATGCCGCTCATGGGCGAGCTGACGGTGGGGGAGCCGGACGACGTCCAGGAGCTGAGCGACGGCGCGCTCCTGAAGCTGGCCGGTCTGGAATTCGGTGTCGCGCATGCGCCCGGCCATACCAAGGGGTCGGTGACGTTCAGGATGCCCGAGGCCGCGGATGTTCCGCAGATCCTCTTCTCGGGCGACCTGCTCTTCGCCGGCTCCGTCGGACGCACCGACCTGCCCGGCGGCGACCACGCCGAGCTGCTCGAGTCGCTGGCCCGGGTGTGCCTGCCGCTCGACGACTCGACCGTGGTGCTGTCCGGCCATGGCCCCCAGACGACCATCGGCCGTGAGCGTGCCTCCAACCCGTTCCTGAACGGCTTGGACGCGCCCCGACGAGGAATGTGACGAGAGAAAAAAATCGTGAGCACCTTCAAGGCCCCCAAGGGCACGTACGACCTGACTCCGCCCGACTCCGCCAAGTACCTCGCGGTGCGCGAGGCGCTGGCCGCGCCCCTGAAGAACTCCGGGTACGGCTACATCGAGACGCCCGGCTTCGAGGACGTCGCCCTCTTCTCCCGCGGCGTCGGCGAGTCCACCGACATCGTGACCAAGGAGATGTACACCCTCACCACCAAGGGCGGCTCCGAGCTCGCGCTGCGCCCCGAGGGCACCGCCTCCGTGCTGCGCGCCGCGCTGGAGGCCAACCTCCACAAGCTCGGCAACCTGCCGGTGAAGCTCTGGTACTCCGGCTCGTACTACCGCTACGAGCGCCCGCAGAAGGGCCGCTACCGGCACTTCTCGCAGGTCGGCGCCGAGGCGATCGGTGCCGAGGACCCGGCGCTGGACGCCGAGCTGATCATCCTGGCCGACCAGGCGTACCGCACGCTGGGCCTGCGCGACTTCCGCATCCTGCTCAACTCGCTGGGCGACAAGGAGTGCCGCCCCGTCTACCGGGACGCCCTCCAGGGCTTCCTGCGCGAGCTCGACCTGGACGAGGAGACCCGCCGCCGCATCGAGATCAACCCGCTCCGGGTCCTCGACGACAAGCGGCCCGAGGTGCAGAAGCAGCTGGTCGGCGCCCCGGTGCTGCGCGACTACCTGTGCGACGCCTGCAAGGCGTACCACGAGCAGGTGCGTGATCTGCTCTCCTCGGCGGGCGTGGCGTACGAGGACGACGAGAAGCTCGTCCGCGGTCTCGACTACTACACCCGCACCACCTTCGAGTTCGTGCACGACGGGCTCGGCTCGCAGTCCGCGGTGGGCGGCGGCGGCCGTTACGACGGGCTGTCCGAGATGATCGGCGGCCCGGCGCTCCCGTCGGTCGGCTGGGCGCTCGGCGTGGACCGCACGGTGCTCGCGCTGGAGGCGGAGGGCGTCGAGCTCGAACTGCCCGCCACCACCAGCGTGTTCGCCGTACCGCTCGGCGAGGAGGCCCGGCGGGTGCTCTTCGGCGTCGTCACGCAGCTGCGCCGCGACGGCGTGGCGGCGGACTTCGCGTACGGGAACCGCGGCCTCAAGGGCGCGATGAAGAGCGCGAACCGCTCGGGTGCGCGGTTCACGATCGTCGCGGGCGAACGGGACCTGGCCGAGGGCGTCGTCCAGCTCAAGGACATGGAGTCCGGCGAGCAGACGGCGGTGCCCCTGCCGGAGGCCGCCGACGCGATCCGCGAGCGCCTGGCCCAGGGCGTGTTTCGAAAATAGCGTCGTTCGCCCGGAGGGCGGGAGTCCGGCGACGGAGTTCGGTGTCATGAACGGCCGACCGGGGCATGTGCCCCGGTCGGCCGTTCATCGTCGTGCGAGGGCGTCGCCCAACCCGGGACGGGACGCCCTTTCCGTCCGCCCCGTCGTCAACTTCGCGTATGTGCATTCATACTGACGGGTGACTCTTGATCGGAGACGTCAACGGCGTTCGTTACCGGCCGGATTGGCGCCGGACCCCGGCGGGCGCCTCCGGGCGGGAGGTTCGCGGGGGTGTGCCCCCCGGATCCCGCCCGGTGCGGGGCTCCGGCTCCGTGGCCCGACGGACTCCCAGGTCCGGGCCGTTTCCCGGGGCCGCCGGGCGCGAGCCGCCCGCGGGTTCCGTGCTCCCGCCGCGCGTGCGGGGCGGGCCGGATCCTCCCGAGGACCCTGGTGCGCCGGGTCGGCCGGAAACGGACCGCGGGTACATCTTTATGTTCATCGAACAGAGAGACGGCACCCCGGTGCGGCACAATGACCGTGCCCAGCAGGCCACTCACTGATGGAACGGCGATATGACGACTGCAGCGGTTGACCATCCCTCCTCCGACCAGGACGAGGACGGCGGGACGAGGACCATCGGCGGCAGTCGGGCGCTCGCACTGCTGCTGGTGATCACGGGCGCTGCCGGACTTCTCGCCGCCTGGGTCATCTCGATCGACAAGCTCAAGCTGCTGGAGGACCCCAACTTCACACCGGGCTGCAGTCTCAACCCGGTGGTCGCCTGCGGCAACATCATGAAGAGCGAGCAGGCGACCGCCTTCGGCTTCCCGAACCCGATGCTCGGCATGGCCACCTACCCCGTGATCATCGGCATCGGGCTGGCGCTGCTCGCGGGGGCCCGCTTCCGCAGCTGGTACTGGCTCGGGATGAACGCCGGCACGCTGTTCGGCGTCGGCTTCTGCACCTGGCTCCAGTACCAGTCGCTCTACAACATCAACTCGCTCTGCCTGTGGTGCTGCCTGGCCTGGGTCGCCACGATCTTCATGTTCTGCTACGTCACCACGCACAACATCAAGCACCGGATCATTCCCGCGCCGAACTGGCTGCGCAACGGACTGACGGAGTTCCACTGGGTCCCGCCGGTCCTGTGGATCGGCATCATCGGCATGCTGATCCTGACCCGCTGGTGGGACTTCTGGACCAGCTGACCGGCCTGTGGTCCCCGCCGGACGACCGGCCCGGCGGGGATGTCGGTGCCGTGGCATAGGCTTCAAAACGTGGAGCCCGACCTCTTTACCGCAGCAGCCGAAGACCGCCAGGAGAACGACCCGTCCAGCAGCCCCCTGGCTGTCCGGATGCGTCCCCGCACCCTCGACGAGGTCGTCGGCCAGCAGCATCTGCTCAAGCCGGGCTCGCCTCTGCGTCGCCTCGTCGGCGAGGGCAACGGCGGCCCGGCGGGTCCCTCCTCGGTGATCCTCTGGGGCCCGCCCGGCATCGGGAAGACGACCCTGGCGTACGTGGTCAGCAAGGCCACCAACAAGCGCTTCGTCGAGCTCTCCGCGATCACCGCGGGCGTCAAGGAGGTCCGCGCCGTCATCGAGGGCGCCCGGCGCGCGACCGGCGGCTACGGCAAGGAGACCGTCCTCTTCCTCGACGAGATCCACCGCTTCTCCAAGGCGCAGCAGGACTCGTTGCTCCCGGCCGTCGAGAACCGCTGGGTGACGCTGATCGCGGCGACCACCGAGAACCCGTACTTCTCGGTCATCTCGCCGCTGCTGTCCCGCTCGCTGCTGCTCACCCTGGAACCGCTCACCGACGACGACCTGCGCGGCCTGCTGCGGCGCGCGCTGGCCGACGAGCGCGGGCTCGGCGGCGCGGTGACGCTTCCGGAGGACGCCGAGGCGCATCTGCTGCGCATCGCGGGCGGCGACGCCCGCCGGGCGCTGACCGCGCTGGAGGCCGCGGCCGGTGCGGCGCTGTCCAAGCAGGAGAACGAGATCGGCCTCCAGACCCTGGAGGAGACCGTCGACCGGGCGGCCGTCAAGTACGACCGCGACGGCGACCAGCACTACGACGTCGCGAGCGCCCTCATCAAGTCGATCCGGGGCTCCGACGTGGACGCCGCGCTGCACTACCTGGCCCGGATGATCGAGGCGGGGGAGGACCCCCGGTTCATCGCCCGCCGGCTGATGATCTCGGCCAGCGAGGACATCGGCCTGGCCGACCCCACGGCGCTGCCCACCGCCGTGGCCGCCGCCCAGGCGGTCGCCATGATCGGCTTCCCGGAGGCGGCGCTCACCCTGAGCCACGCCACGATCGCCCTGGCCCTCGCCCCCAAGTCCAACGCGGCGACGCTGGCGATCTCCGCCGCCCAGGAGGACGTGCGCAAAGGGCTCGCCGGCCCCGTCCCCGCCCATCTGCGCGACGGCCATTACAAGGGTGCCGCCAAGCTGGGGCACGCCCAGGGCTACGTGTATCCGCACGACGTCCCCGGCGGCATCGCCGCCCAGCAGTACGCGCCGGAAGCGGTCCGCGACAAGCACTACTACCGGCCCACGCGCTACGGCGCGGAGGCGCGCTACGCGGACGTGGTGGACAGGGTGCGCGAGCGGCTCGGTCGTACGGCCCCCGGCAAGGAGCCCGGTCCGGCCGAGGGCTGAGGCGGACCGGCCGCGCCCCGTTCAGCGCGCCGCCGCCCCGAAGAGGGTGCGCATGGCGTGGCTCAGCTCGACGACGTCCCGCACCGGCGCGGGGAATTCGAAGCGCGCGTCGTAGTACTGCCCCGCCGCCTCGCACAGCCGCACCCGCAGCCCGTACCGGTCCAGCGCCAGCGGGACGACCGAGGGCAGGTGCGCCGCACAGCGGCGGGCCGTCCGCTCGCCCAGCAGCCCGCACAGGGTTCGCAGCTGCTCGCCATGGGCCGCGTGCAGATGCTGGAGCAGTTCCGCCTCGTGCCCCGAGAGCGGGTCGGGGGCCGCGTCCCGCAGCTCGTCGGGCTCGACCTCCTGTGCGCCCCACAGGTCGTCGACGTACGCCTCGTCCGTCTCCAGCCGGAGCGTCGTGCGGTCGGGGCCCGAGGCGCCGGGCACGGCGGTCAGCCGGCCGGAGATCCACGCGCGGCCGCGGATGCGGTGCGGCACGGAGACCGGGGCGACGTCCGTGATCTCCAGCGCGGCGGACGGCTCGTCGCCCCCGGCGTGCGTCGCGGCCCGTACGACGGGGGAGCCCGCGGGCAGTTCGAGGAAGAGGTCCCCGTCCGGGCCCATGTTCCTGGCCAGGGGCATCAGGTGGTCCGAGGGCACATGGCGCAGCCCGGGAACGAGCAGTACGGCGGAGCAGGTATTCTGTACGAGAGTTCGTGTGCGCTCGGCTGCTGACGGCATCCGAGTGATTTCAAGCCCGCCGGGACGCGGCTGACCACGATCTGATCGGTCCTCCGTCGTATCGGCACCCCGAGGGGTGTCGACGCTGTCAGTGCTGTCCGTGATGTGACTGGTGTTCCCCGGGCGAGACATGCGATCTCCTCAACTAAGGTGAGCCTAACCTAACCTACAACGGAGGTCTGGAGAACGTGCCTAACCAGTCGCGTCCCAAGGTCAAGAAGAGCCGCGCGCTCGGCATCGCACTGACGCCGAAGGCCGTCAAGTACTTCGAGGCCCGCCCCTACCCGCCGGGCGAGCACGGCCGTGGCCGCAAGCAGAACTCGGACTACAAGGTCCGTCTGCTGGAGAAGCAGCGTCTGCGTGCCCAGTACGACATCAGCGAGCGCCAGATGGCGCGCGCCTACGACCGCGCCAAGAAGGCCGAGGGCAAGACGGGCGAGGCGCTCGTCGTCGAGCTGGAGCGCCGTCTCGACGCCCTGGTGCTGCGTTCGGGCATCGCCCGCACCATCTACCAGGCCCGTCAGATGGTCGTGCACGGTCACATCGAGGTCAACGGCGGCAAGGTCGACAAGCCGTCGTTCCGCGTGCGTCCCGACGACATCGTGATGGTCCGCGAGCGCAGCCGCGACAAGCACCCCTTCCAGGTTGCTCGTGAGGGTGGCTACGCCCCCGACGGCGAGACCCCGCGCTACCTGCAGGTGAACCTGAAGGCCCTGGCCTTCCGCCTTGACCGGGACCCGAACCGCAAGGAAATCCCCGTGATCTGCGACGAGCAGCTCGTCGTCGAGTACTACGCCCGCTGATCGGGCGCAGTCGCTTCACGAGCGTTCCGGCCCACCCCTCCCGGATGTACGGGAGGCGGTGGGCCGCCGCCTTTCCCCGGGGCCGGTCCGCGGTGCGGGGCACTGCGGCGGGTCCGCGGGGCCGTTCGCCAGCGCCCTGGCCACCACCGCGTCCAGATCCAGCAGCCCGCCCGCGCGCAGGGCCGCCTCGTAGGGGCCGTCGCCCAGCTCACGGCGGGCCAGCTGCTCGCAACGGAACCGGGGCTGCCCGTAGTACGCCGAGCCGAACAGCGGCAGCCCCACCGACGGCCAGATCCGGTCGGCGGCCCCCTGGAGCACCGCGGCCTCCGCGGTGTCGCCCTCCACCGCCGTCACCAGGGCCAGCAGCTCCAGGGCGAGCACCGAGCCGAGCAGGTCGTGGAAGGCGCGGCCGATCGCCAGACACTTCCCGAGCAGCTCCCGGGCCCGGTCCGACCGGCCCCGCTGCAGGGCCGCGAAGGCCAGCGTGTACAGCGCGTACGACAGGGCCCACTGTTCCCCGTGGTCCTCGCAGATCTCCCTGACCTCCTGGCAGATCTCGGCCGCCGTCTCCAGGTCCCCCTGGAAACCGACCACCGTCGCCAGCTCGATCCGGGCCCTCAGCACATTGCTGTTCAGCTCGCCGAGCTCCCGGTAGCGGCCGAGCGCGTCGTCCAGCAGCCGGTGCGCCCTGGCCATGTCGTCGGTGACGAGCGCCAGGCAGCCCATCTGGTGCACCGCGTACGCGAGCGCCGTGGAGTCACCGGCCCGCTCCGCCTCGTCCCGGCACTCCTGGAGCGCGGAGATCGCACCGACCGGGTCGCCCTGGAGCACGGCCACCTGCCCGAGCACCCACAGCGCCTTCAGCCGTGAGGAGTCGTACGCGGTCTCCTCCTCCAGCACGTGGTCCAGCCAGTGCCGGCCCTCCGCGAGCCGCCCGCAGCCCACCCAGAGGAACCAGAGGGTGCCGGCCAGATACTGCGCCAGATGGGCCTCGCCCGAACTCTCCAGCGAATACTCCATCGCCTGCCGCAGATTCGGCAGCTCGCTCTCGGCGCGGGCGGCCACCTCGGCCTGCCGCGGACCGAACCAGTCCAGTTCGCACCAGGTCGCGAGCCCCAGGAACCAGTCCCGGTGGCGACGGCGCAGCCGGTCCGCGTCGCCGGTCGCCGCCAGCCACTCGGCGCCGTACTCCCGCATCGTGTCCAGCAGCCGGTAGCGGGTGCCGTGCTCGGTGTCCTCGCGCAGCACGACGGACTGCGCCAGCAGCCCGGACAGCACGTCGAGCACCGACTCGGCCGGCAGATCCGCGCCACCGCAGATGTATTCGACGGACTCCAGATCGAACTGCCCGGCGAACACCGAGAGCCGGGCCCAGAGCAGCCGCTGTTCCGGGGCGCACAGCTCATGGCTCCAGCCGATGGCCGTGCGGAGGGTCTGATGGCGCGCCGGCGCGCTGCGGCTGGAGCCGGTCAGCAGCCGGAAGCGGTCGTCCAGGCGCTGGAGCACCTGCTCGGTGGACAGGGCGCGCAGCCGCCCGGCGGCCAGTTCCAGCGCGAGCGGGATTCCGTCCAGGCGGCGGCACAGCTCCCGGGTGATCGCGCGATTGCGGTCGGTCAGCCGGAACTCCGGCCGCACCGCGGCGGCCCGTTCGGCGAAGAGCCGCATCGCGTCCTCGTCCGTCATCGGCGGGAGCGGGAAGACGAGTTCCCCGTCCAGCTCCAGCGGCAGCCGCCCGGCGGCCAGCACTCGCAGGTACGGGGCCCGGCGCAGCAGCTCCCGCACCAGCCCGGCGCAGTCGTCCACCAGGTGCTCGAAGCCGTCGATCACCAGGAGGAGCCGGCGCGGGGCCAGGTGGTCGAGGAGGGCCGCACGGGGCGGCCTGCCGGTGTGATCGGTGAGCCCCAGGGCGTCCGCCAGGGCGTGTTCCAGCAGCTCGGGGTCGTGGACGGCGGAGAGCTCCGCCACCCGGACCCCATCGCAGTACCGTTTCTCCAGAAGCGCGGCGATTCTGGTGACACAGCGGGTCTTGCCCACACCGCCCACCCCGACCACGGTGACGAGCCGCGACTCGTCGAGCAGTCGGACGAGACCGGTGAGTTCGTTCTCCCGCCCCACGAAACTGCTCAGCTCCGCCGGGAGGTTTCCGGGGGCGGGAGAAGTGCTCGGATCGTGGGGGAACGGAAGGGGGCGGTGGGGGCGTCGCATGAAACACGCAGAGTACTGGCACGGAAGCTCTCCGTACAATCTCCTTATGACAACTCCCGCCTTTCGGGCCGGTAATGCGGTGCGGGGCGCGACCACCGGCGCGATAGGCTCAAGGGACGACGACCGGCTGCCGTGACAGCCGTCGCCGGACCGAACAGAGTCAGGCAGACAGTACAAAAACAGCGACAAGCTAGAGAGCGGTGCACTGTGTCCGGTGGAGAGGTGGCCGGGATCCTGGTGGCCGTCTTCTGGGCGATCCTGGTTTCGTTCCTCGCCGTCGTACTGGTGAGGCTGGCCCAGACGCTCAGGGCGACCACCAAGCTCGTGGCGGACGTGACGGAGCAGGCGGTTCCGCTGCTGGCCGACGCCTCCGCCACCGTGCGTTCCGCGCAGACCCAGCTCGACAAGGTCGACGCGATCGCGACGGACGTCCAGGAAGTCACCTCGAACGCCTCCGCGCTCTCCAGCACCGTCGCCTCGACCTTCGGCGGCCCGCTCGTCAAGGTCGCCGCGTTCGGCTACGGGGTCCGGCAGGCCATCGGCCGCAAGTCCGCTCCCGAGCCGGAGGCCGCCCGCCGGACGGTGATCGTCGGCCGCACCGTGCCGTCCGCGCGCGGCAGGAAGCGCGGGGGCAGAAGCCCCCGCGGATCGAAGGGCTGACGCAGCGATGTTCCGCCGTACGTTCTGGTTCACCGCCGGCGCCGCCGCCGGTGTCTGGGCCACCACCAAGGTCAACCGGAAGCTCAAGCAGCTGACCCCCGAGAGCCTCGCGGCGCAGGCCGCGGACAAGGCGATCGAGACCGGGCACAAGCTCAAGGACTTCGCCCTGGACGTCCGCGAGTCCATGGCCCGGCGCGAGGCCGAACTGGGCGAGGCACTGGGCCTGGAAGCACCGGTCGACCAGGACCTCCCGGTCCGGCGGCACTTCGCCGTCGAGGCCTCCGAGCCCGTCGGACCCGACAGGTCCCTCGGGGCCACCGAATACCGCAAGCTCCCCTACACGTCGTACAACCGGAATGAGGACCACTGATGGAGTCGGCTGAAATTCGTCGCCGCTGGCTGAGCTTCTTCGAGGAGCGCGGTCACACCGTCGTCCCTTCGGCGTCGCTCATCGCGGACGACCCGACTCTGCTGCTGGTGCCCGCGGGCATGGTCCCCTTCAAGCCGTACTTCCTCGGCGAGGTCAAGCCGCCCGCCCCGCGCGTCACCAGCGTGCAGAAGTGCGTCCGCACGCCGGACATCGAGGAGGTCGGCAAGACCACCCGGCACGGCACGTTCTTCCAGATGTGCGGCAACTTCTCCTTCGGCGACTACTTCAAGGAAGGCGCCATCGCGTACGCCTGGGAGGCCCTGACGACCTCCGTGGCGGACGGCGGCTTCGGCCTCGACCCCGAGCGGCTGTGGATCACGGTCTACCTCGACGACGACGAGGCCGAGCAGATCTGGCGCGACAAGATCGGAGTCCCGGCCGAGCGCATCCAGCGCCTGGGCAAGAAGGACAACTTCTGGTCCATGGGCGTCCCCGGCCCCTGCGGCCCCTGCTCCGAGATCAACTACGACCGTGGCCCCGAGTTCGGCGTCGAGGGCGGCCCGGCCGTCAACGACGAGCGGTACGTGGAGATCTGGAACCTCGTCTTCATGCAGTACGAGCGCGGCGCCGGGGACGGCAAGGAGGACTTCCCGATCCTCGGCGACCTGCCGTCGAAGAACATCGACACGGGTCTGGGCCTGGAACGCCTCGCCATGATCCTGCAGGACGTACAGAACATGTACGAGACCGACACCCTGCGCGTCGTCATGGACAAGGCCACCGAGCTCACCGGCGTCCGCTACGGCGAGGACCGGGGCAAGGACGTCTCCCTGCGCGTGGTCGCCGACCACATCCGCACCTCCGTGATGCTCATCGGTGACGGCGTCACCCCGGGCAACGAGGGCCGCGGCTACGTGCTGCGCCGCATCATGCGCCGCGCCATCCGCAACATGCGGCTGCTGGGCGCCACCGGGCCGGTTGTCAAGGACCTGGTCGACGTCGTGGTCGACACGATGGGGCAGCAGTACCCGGAGCTCATCACCGACCGCAAGCGCATCGAGACCGTCGCCCTCGCCGAGGAGGCCGCCTTCCTCAAGGCCCTCAAGGGCGGCACCAACATCCTCGACACCGCCGTCACCGAGACCAAGGCCGCCGGCGGCAAGGTCCTCGCCGGCGACAAGGCGTTCCTGCTCCACGACACCTGGGGCTTCCCGATCGACCTCACCCTGGAGATGGCCGCCGAACAGGGCCTCTCGGTGGACGAGGAGGGCTTCCGCCGCCTGATGAAGGAGCAGCGGGAGCGCGCCAAGGCCGACGCCAAGGCCAAGAAGACCGGTCACGCCGACCTGTCCGCCTACCGCGAGGTCGCCGACAACTCCGGCGCCACCGAGTTCACCGGCTACACCGCCACCGAGGGCGAGTCGACGGTCGTCGGCCTGCTCGTCGACGGCGTGCCCTCGCCCGCCGCCTCCGAGGGCGACGAGGTCGAAGTCGTCCTGGACCGCACCCCGTTCTACGCCGAGGGCGGTGGCCAGCTCGCCGACCGGGGCCGGATCCGGCTCGACAGCGGCGCCGTCATCCAGGTCCGCGACGTCCAGCAGCCCGTCCCCGGCGTCTCCGTCCACAAGGGCTCGGTGCAGGTCGGCGAGGTGACTGTCGGCGCGTCCGCCTACGCCGCCATCGACACCGCCCGCCGCCGCGCCATCGCCCGCGCCCACAGCGCCACGCACCTCACGCACCAGGCGCTGCGCGACGCGCTGGGCCCGACGGCCGCCCAGGCCGGTTCGGAGAACTCCCCGGGCCGCTTCCGCTTCGACTTCGGCTCGCCCGCCGCCGTACCCGGCACGGTCCTCACCGACGTCGAGCAGAAGATCAACGAGGTCCTCGCCCGCGAACTCGACGTCCAGGCCGAGGTCATGCCGATCGCCGAGGCCAAGAAGCAGGGTGCCATCGCCGAGTTCGGCGAGAAGTACGGCGAGCAGGTCCGCGTCGTCACCATCGGCGACTTCTCCAAGGAGCTCTGCGGCGGCACGCACGTCCACAACACCGCCCAGCTGGGGCTGGTGAAGCTGCTCGGCGAGTCGTCCATCGGTTCCGGCGTGCGTCGCATCGAGGCCCTCGTCGGCGTCGACGCGTACAACTTCCTCGCCCGGGAGCACACGGTCGTCGCCCAGCTCCAGGAGCTGGTCAAGGGCCGTCCCGAGGAGCTGCCGGAGAAGATCGCCGGCATGCTCGGCAAGCTGAAGGACGCCGAGAAGGAGATCGAGAAGTTCCGCGCGGAGAAGGTCCTCCAGGCCGCCGCCGGGCTCGCCGACTCCGCCCAGGACGTACGGGGCGTCGCCCTGGTCACCGGCCGGGTCGCCGACGGCACCTCGGCCGACGACCTGCGCAGGCTCGTCCTCGACGTGCGGGGCCGCATCCAGGGCGGCCGGCCGGCCGTCGTGGCCCTGTTCACCACTGCCAACGGCCGCCCGCTGACCGTGATCGCCACCAACGAGGTCGCCCGTGAGCGCGGACTCAAGGCCGGTGACCTGGTCCGTACGGCCGCCAAGACCCTCGGCGGCGGTGGCGGCGGCAAGCCGGACGTCGCTCAGGGCGGCGGCCAGAACCCCGAGGCCATCGGCGCGGCCGTGGCCGCCGTCGAGCGTCTCGTCACCGAGACGGCGTGACGACGGGAGTGACGGAGATGCGTCGCGGTCGCCGTCTCGCGATCGACGTCGGGGACGCCCGGATCGGGGTCGCCTCGTGCGACCCCGACGGGATCCTCGCCACACCGGTGGAGACCGTCCCGGGGCGTGACGTCCCGGCGGCCCACCGGCGGCTCGGGCAGATCGTCGAGGAGTACGAGCCGATCGAGATCGTCATCGGCCTGCCCCGGTCCCTCGGCGGCGGCGAGGGACCGGCCGCCGCCAAGGTCCGTCTCTTCGCCCAGGAGGTTGCCCGCTCGGTCGCACCCGTTCCGGTGCGCCTGGTGGACGAGAGGATGACCACAGTGACGGCCAGTCAGGGGCTGCGCGCTTCGGGCGTGAAGTCCAGGAAAGGGCGATCCGTCATCGACCAGGCTGCCGCTGTGGTGATCCTTCAGAACGCTCTGGAGTCCGAACGGGCGTCGGGCCGGCCACCGGGTGAAGGCGTCGAAGTGGTTGTCTGATCGCGATACGGTAACGTTCCGCGCGATGCGGCGGCGCCTTCGACAGGGGCCGCACAGCAAAGAGACGGAACGTCGTCTCGCGGCTCTAGGGGATCGATGACTGAGTATGGCCGGGGCTCCGGCTCCGAACCGTGGCATCCCGAGGACCCCTTGTACGGGGACCAGGGATGGGGAGGGCAGCAGTCCGCCCACGGCCAGGGCCAGTACGGCGGAGGGCAGCAGTCCCACCCCCAGGACCCGTACGCGCATCAGCAGCAGGTCCCGTACGCGCAGCAGCCGCAGCAGCAGGACCCGTACGCGCAGCAGCAGGACCCCTACGCGCAGCAGCAGCACTACCCGCAGCAGCCCGAGTACGGGGCCCAGCAGGACCCCTACGCGCAGCAGCTCCAGCAGCAGCCCCAGTACGACAACACCGGCTGGGACACCGGGCAGCAGGCCGGGGCGATGCCCTACGACGCGCAGCAGGTCGCCCCGTACGGCGGCGGGCAGGGCGGCTACGGCGAAACCTCCGACTACTACGGCACGCCGGAGGCGTACCCGCCGCCGCAGCCCCCGGGCCGTCGCGAGGCCGCTCCCCAGCAGGCCCCGCCGCAGAACTCCGACTGGGACCCTGAGGTCCAGCCGGAGGAGACCCACCCCTTCTTCACGGGTTCCGACGACCCCGACGGCAAGAACAAGGACGTCGAGGACGACGAGGAGCACGAGGACGACTCGCGTGCCTCCCGCCGCGGCGGCCGGGGCGGGAGCGAACGCCGGGGCGGCAAGGGCAAGAAGAAGAGCCGCAACGGCGTCGCCTGCCTGGTGGTCTCGCTGGTCCTGGTCGGCGGCCTCGGCGGGGCGACCTACTTCGGGTACTCGTACTGGCAGGAGAAGTTCGGCGCGGCGCCCGACTACACCGGCAAGGGCACCGGCGAGGTCGAGGTCGAGATCGAGAAGGGCGCCTTCGGCTACGACATCGGCAACATCCTGAAGGAGAAGGGTGTCGTCAAGAGCGTCGACGCGTTCGTCTCCGCGCAGAACGAGAACCCCAAGGGGAAGTCGATCCAGGCGGGCGTCTATCTGCTCCGCGAGAAGATGTCCGCGGCCGAGGCCGTGAAGATGATGGTCGACCCGAACAGCCAGAACCTCCTGGTGATTCCCGAGGGCACCCGCAACGCCGCCATCTACGAGATGGTCGACAAGAAGCTGAGCCTCAAGAAGGGAACGACCAAGGGGATCGCCAAGTCCGAGGCGTCCGATCTCGGCCTGCCCGACTGGGTGAGCGAGGGCAAGGACGTCAAGGACCCCCTGGAAGGGTTCCTCTTCCCGGCCGCCTATCCGGTCACCAAGGAGAGCAAGCCGGAGACCATTCTGAAGAAGATGGTCTCCCGCGCCAACGAGGAGTACGGCAAGCTCGACCTCGAGGCGACGGCCGAGAAGTACAAGCTGGACGGACCGTGGCAGGTGCTCACCGTCGCCAGCCTGGTCCAGGCGGAGGGGCTCACGCACGACGACTTCCGCAAGATGGCCGAGGTCGTGTACAACCGCCTGAAGCCGGACAACACGATCACGAACCGGAAGCTTGAATTCGACTCCGCGTTCAACTACCTCAAGAACCAGAGCAAGATCAAGATCAGTTCGAACGAGATCCGGACCAACCCGGACCCGTACAACACCTACTACCACGCGGGCCTTCCGCCGGGTCCGATCAGCAACCCGGGCGACGAGGCCCTGCGGGCGACGCTCAACCCGACCCGTGACGGGTGGATGTTCTTCATCTCGCTCGACGGCAAGAAGACCGACTTCACCAAGACGGCCGCCGAGCACGAGAAGCTCAACGACAAGTTCAAGGAAAAGCATGGTCTCGGCTGACCGGCGCCACCGTGCCGCCGTCCTCGGTTCGCCCATCGCGCACTCGCTCTCCCCGGTCCTGCATCGGGCCGCGTACGCCGAGCTCGGCCTCACCGACTGGTCGTACGAGCGGTTCGAGATCGACGAGGCCGCGCTCCCCGGGTTCGTCGAGGGACTCGACGCCACCTGGGCCGGGCTCTCGCTGACCATGCCGCTGAAGCGGGCGGTCATCCCGCTGCTGGACTCCGTCAGCGAGACCGCCGCCTCGGTGGAGGCGGTCAACACCGTCGTCCTCACCGAGGACGGCCGCCGGACCGGCGACAACACCGACATCCCGGGCATGGTCGCCGCGCTGCGCGAACGCGGGGTGGAGAAGACCGAGTCCGCCGCCGTCCTCGGTGCGGGAGCGACCGCCTCGTCGGCGCTCGCCGCACTGGCCGGGATCTGCGCGGGACCGGTCACGGCGTACGTCCGCAGCCAGGAACGGGGCCGGGAGATGCGCGGCTGGGGCGAACGCCTCGGCGTCGACGTCCGGATCGCCGACTGGGCGGACGCCGAACAGGCACTGCGGGCCCCCCTGGTCGTCGCCACCACCCCGGCCGGTGCCACCGACGCCCTGACCGCCGCCGTGCCGGACCGGCCGGGCACGCTCTTCGACGTCCTGTACGAGCCCTGGCCCACCGGGCTTGCCGCGGCCTGGGCGGCCCGATCCGGCGCAGTCGTCGGAGGTCTCGACCTCCTGGTGCACCAGGCGGTCCTCCAGGTCGAGCAGATGACGGGCCGCGTGCCCGCCCCGCTCGCGGCCATGCGACGGGCCGGGGAAGCGGCGCTCGCCGCCCGCTGAGGCCCCGCGCCCGCCGGTGCGATCCGTCCGTCTGCTGGACCGGCGACCGATTCGGGCCCCCGGCCGTGGGAGGATCGAGGCGGCGGGCCAGGGCCGCGCACCCGGTCGCGCCGTCGCAGTTCCAGGCGCGAGCATGAGGAGCACCGTTGAGCAGGTTGCGCTGGCTGACCGCGGGGGAGTCGCACGGCCCCGCACTCGTGGCGACGCTGGAGGGTCTTCCCGCCGGTGTCCCGATCACCACGGAGATGGTGGCGGACGCACTCGCCCGGCGGCGGCTCGGTTACGGCCGCGGTGCGCGAATGAAGTTCGAGAAGGACCAGGTCACCTTCCTCGGCGGGGTGCGCCACGGTCTCACCATGGGCTCCCCGGTCGCCGTGATGGTGGGCAACACCGAATGGCCCAAGTGGGAACAGGTGATGGCGGCCGACCCGGTCGACCCCGCCGAGCTGGCCGAGCTGGCCCGCAACGCCCCGCTGACGCGCCCGCGGCCCGGCCACGCCGACCTCGCGGGCATGCAGAAGTACGGCTTCGACGAGGCCCGGCCGATCCTGGAGCGCGCCAGCGCCCGGGAGACGGCGGCCCGCGTCGCGCTCGGCGCCGTCGCGCAGTCGTACCTCAAGGAGACCGCGGGCATCGAGATCGTCAGCCATGTCGTCGAGCTGGCCGCGGCGAAGGCGCCGTACGGGGTCTACCCGACGCCCGCCGACGTCGAGCGGCTCGACGCCGACCCGGTGCGCTGTCTGGACGCCGACGCGAGCAAGGAGATGGTCGCCGAGATCGACCAGGCCCACAAGGACGGCGACACCCTCGGCGGCGTCGTCGAGGTGCTGGCGTACGGCGTGCCCGTCGGCCTCGGCTCGCACGTCCACTGGGACCGCCGGCTGGACGCCCGGCTCGCGGGGGCCCTGATGGGCATCCAGGCCATCAAGGGCGTCGAGGTCGGCGACGGCTTCGACCTGGCCCGGGTCCCCGGCTCCAAGGCGCACGACGAGATCCTGGTCACCGAGGACGGCATCAAGCGCGCCTCCGGCCGCTCCGGCGGCACCGAGGGCGGCCTCACCACCGGCGAACTGCTGCGGGTCCGTGCCGCGATGAAGCCCATCGCGACCGTGCCGCGCGCGCTCGCCACCGTCGACGTCGTCACCGGCGAGCCCGCCAAGGCGCACCACCAGCGCTCCGATGTCTGTGCCGTTCCGGCCGCGGGGATCGTCGCCGAGGCGATGGTCGCGCTGGTCCTGGCCGATGCCGTCGCGGAGAAGTTCGGCGGCGACAGCGTGGCCGAGACCCGGCGCAACGTGCAGTCGTACCTCGACCACCTCCAGATCCGATGAGCGGCCCGCTGATCGTCCTCGTCGGCCCGATGGGCGTCGGCAAGTCCACGGTCGGGGAACTGCTCGCCGACCGCCTCGGCACCGGCTACCGGGACACCGACGCGGACGTCGTGGCCACGGCCGGCAAGCCGATCCCGGAGATCTTCTACGACGAGGGCGAGGAGCACTTCCGCGAGCTGGAGCGCCGGGCGGTGCGCACCGCCCTCGTCGAGCACACCGGCGTCCTCTCGCTCGGGGGCGGCGCCGTGCTCGACGCGACGACCCGCGCCCTGCTCGCCGACCACCCCGTCGTCTACCTCTCGATGGAGGTGGAGGAGGCCGTCAAGCGGGTCGGCCTGAGCACCGCCCGTCCGCTGCTCGCCGTCAACCCGCGCCGGCAGTGGCGCGAACTGATGGACGCCCGCCGCCATCTGTACACCGAGGTGGCACGGGCGACCGTCGCCACCGACAAGCGCACCCCCGAAGAGGTCGCCCAGGCGGTCCTCGACGCACTGGAACTGCCGGAGCGCACGGACGACCCCGTCGCCCCCGGCCGGGAGAGCACAGCCATGACCGAGCAGGGCCCCACCCGCATCCCGATCGCCGGCAGCGCGGGCACCGACCCGTACGACGTACTGATCGGCAGGCAGCTCCTCGGCGAGCTGCCCGCACTCGTCGGCGACCGCGCCAAGCGGGTCGCGGTGCTGCACCCCGAGGCGCTCGCCGAGACCGGCGAGGCGGTCCGCCAGGACCTGGCCGAGCAGGGCTACGAGGCCATCGCGATCCAGCTGCCCAACGCCGAGGAGGCCAAGACCGCCGAGGTCGCGGCGTACTGCTGGAAGGCGCTGGGACAGACCGGCTTCACCCGCACCGACGTGATCGTCGGCGTCGGCGGCGGCGCCACCACCGACCTGGCCGGATTCGTCGCGGCGACCTGGCTGCGCGGAGTGCGGTGGATCGCCGTCCCCACGACCGTGCTCGCCATGGTCGACGCCGCCGTCGGCGGCAAGACCGGCATCAACACCGCCGAGGGCAAGAACCTCGTCGGCGCCTTCCACCCGCCCGCCGGGGTCCTCTGCGACCTCGCGGCGCTGGACTCGCTGCCCGTGAACGACTACGTCAGCGGCATGGCCGAGATCATCAAGGCCGGTTTCATCTCCGACCCGGTGATCCTCGACCTCGTCGAGGCGGACCCGGAAGGCGCCCGTACGCCCGCCGGGCCGCACACCGCCGAGCTGATCGAACGCGCCATCAAGGTCAAGGCCGAGGTCGTCTCCAGCGACCTCAAGGAATCCGGGCTGCGCGAGATCCTCAACTACGGCCACACCCTGGCCCACGCCATCGAGAAGAACGAGCGCTACAAGTGGCGCCACGGCGCCGCCGTCTCGGTCGGCATGGTCTTCGCCGCCGAACTGGGCCGGCTCGCCGGACGCCTCGACGACGCCACCGCCGACCGGCACCGCTCCGTGCTGGAGTCCGTGGGACTGCCGCTGACCTACCGCGGCGACCAGTGGCCCAGGCTGCTGGAGAACATGAAGGTCGACAAGAAGTCCCGCGGCGACCTGCTGCGCTTCATCGTCCTCGACGGCCTCGGCAAGCCCACCGTGCTGGAGGGCCCCGACCCGGCCGTGCTGCTCGCCGCCTACGGGGAGGTGTCGGCGTGACCCGCCGGGTCCTCGTCCTCAACGGGCCGAACCTCGGCCGCCTCGGCTCCCGCGAGCCCGACGTGTACGGTGCCACGTCCTACGCCGGACTCGTCGACACCTGCCGGGAGCTCGGCAAGGAGCTCGGCTTCGACGTCGACGTCCGCGAGACCAACGACGAGGGCGAGCTGATCCGCTGGCTCCACGAGGCCGCGGACGGTTCAATTCCAGTCATTGTCAACCCGGGGGCGTTCACCCACTATTCGTACGGAATGCGGGACGCGGCGGCCCAGCGCACCGCCCCGCTGATCGAGGTGCACATCTCGAATCCGTACGCACGGGAGGAATTCCGCCATCATTCCGTGATCGCGCCGGTGGCGACGGGGACCGTGGCCGGGTTCGGCATCGGCTCCTACCGCCTGGCCCTGCGCGCCCTCGCGGACGAACTGACCGACTGACGGGCCGGACGGTATACCGGCCGATCGGGCACTGCGGACCGACCCCGGCCGTTGTCCTTGTGGCGACCGGGGACGGTACGGTTGCCGTCCCATCAGCGCCAGTTGCCTGTACGAGACGGAGTGGCACCGGATGCAGCACGCAGTGGGGGCTCCGCTGCCACCGCCCCAAGGCCCCGGGAGCGGGCCTGCCGGCTGGACGCAGCAGCCCCAGCACCCCGGCCACCCCGGTCCGCCGGGGCCGCCGCCCACCGCTCCTTTGGCGCCCCAGGGCTGGAGCGGGCCGGCGCCGACCCACGCCCCGGTGCCCCCCGGCAGGGAGACCACCGGGCACGTCCAGCTGCCGCCCGGCGGCCCCGTCCCGCTGCCCGCGCCGCCCGCCGAACCCGGCACCGGCAGCGCCACGCTCGCCGTCCTGCTGATCGGCCCCGCGGGCGCCGGCAAGACCACCGTGGCCCGGCTCTGGGCCAGCCGCCGCCGGGTCCCCACCGCCCACGTCAGCCTCGACGACGTCCGCGAATGGGTCTGCTCCGGCTTCGCCGACCCGCAGTCCGGGTGGAACGACAATTCCGAGGCGCAGTACCGCCTCGCCCGCCGCACCTGCGGCTTCGCCGCCCGCAACTTCCTCGCCAACGGCATCTCCTGCATCCTCGACGACGCCGTCTTCCCGGACCGGCCGGTCGTCGGCCTCGGCGGCTGGAAGCGCCACGTCGGCCCCGGACTGCTGCCCGTCGTCCTCCTCCCGGGCCTGGAGATCGTCCTGGAGCGCAACGCCGCCCGCAGCGGGAACCGCCGCCTCTCGGACGAGGAGGTCGCCAGGATCCACGGCAGGATGGCCGGGTGGTACGGCTCCGGGCTGCCGATCATCGACAACTCCACGTACGACGTGGAGACCACCGCCCGCGTCCTCGACGACGTACTCGCCCGGTCCATAGCCAGCCCCCCGGCCTGGTGAACCACTGCCGCCACCGGACGACGCCCGGCGCCCCGGTGCGCGGACCGGCCGGGCACAGGGTTCCCGATGCGTGCGGGGCTCCCGGTCCGCGCCGGACCTGACACGCACGGGTCCGCGACGCGTGCGCAACGGCTCCCCGGTCGGGTGCGCTGACCGAGCAGGCCGGTGCCACCACTCGTAGGCTCGTGACATGTCAGAGGTGTACGCCGTCCGCCGCGGGCTGCTCCGCGACCGGTGCGCCGCCGCAGGATCCGCGGCCGCCCTGGTCTCCCGACCCGCCAACGTCCGCTATCTCGCGGGCGGGGCGCCACCGGGTGCCGTGCTGCTGCTCGGGCCCGGCGGGGACGTCCTGTTCCGCCCCGATGCCCCGCCCGGAGGCCCTGCCGAGGGGCGTACCGACGACCGGTTGCGGGTCCTCCCGCTGCCGTCCTCCGACGGTGATCCGGCGGTGGCGGCCGCCGGTCTCGCCGCCTCCACGGGGGCGGAGTCCCTGGCCGTCGAGGAACACCACCTGACGGTCTCCCGCCACCGGGCCATGGGCTCGGCCGTGCCCCGGCTGCGGCTGACCGATCTGGGCACCACCGTCGAGCACCTGCGGGTGGTGAAGGACGAGGAGGAGATCGCCTGCCTGCGGATCGCCGCCGAGATCACCGACCAGGCCCTGGGCGAACTCCTCGAATCCATCCTGGTCGGCCGCACCGAACGCCATCTCGCCCTGGAGCTGGAGCGCCGACTGGTGGACCACGGCGCCGACGGTCCCGCCTTCCCCACCTCTGTGGCCACCGGCCCGAACTCCGGCCAGGGACGCCACCGGCCCTCGGACCGGCGGGTGGAGGAAGGAGATTTCCTCTCCGTCTGCCTCGGTGCGAACTACCGCGGCTACCGCTGCGAGATCGGCCGCACGTTCGTCATCGGCACGGCGCCGGCCGACTGGCAGATCGAGCTCTACGACCTCGTCTTCGCCGCTCAGCGGGCCGGACGCGAGGCCCTCGTGCCGGGCGCGGCCTACCGCGACGTGGACCGCGCGGCCCGGCACCTGCTGGACTCCGCGGGCCACGGCGGGGACCTCGCACCGTGGACCGGGCACGGAGTGGGACTCGAAATCGACGAGGACCCGCAGCTGACACCTGCGGCCATGGGTAAACTGGACGCTTGTGTGCCGGTCACCGTCGAACCGGGGGTCCACCTCCCGGGCCGGGGCGGAGTCCGGATCGATGACACGCTCGTCGTGCGCCCCGAGGCGGACGGCGGACCCGAGCTACTCACCATTACGACCAAGGAGCTGCTCGCGCTCTAGCGCGCATCCTCGGTCGTTCCACCAGCTTTCAGTCCAGGAGATTCCGCAACCGTGGCTTCCACGAACGACCTCAAGAACGGCATGGTGCTCAAGCTCGACGGAGGCCAGCTCTGGTCCGTCGTCGAGTTCCAGCACGTCAAGCCCGGCAAGGGCCCGGCCTTCGTGCGCACCAAGCTCAAGAACGTGCTCTCCGGCAAGGTCGTCGACAAGACGTTCAACGCCGGCGTGAAGGTCGAAACGGCCACCATCGACCGTCGCGACATGCAGTTCTCCTACATGGACGGCGACTACTTCGTCTTCATGGACATGGAGACCTACGACCAGCTCCACGTGGACCGCAAGGCCGTCGGCAGCGCTGCGAACTTCCTGATCGAGGGCTTCACCGCCTCCGTGGCGCAGCACGAGGGCGAGGTGCTCTACGTCGAGCTCCCGGCCGCCGTCGAGCTCGTCATCCAGGAGACCGAGCCGGGCGTCCAGGGCGACCGCTCCACCGGTGGCACCAAGCCCGCCACCCTGGAGACCGGCCACCAGATCCAGGTCCCGCTCTTCATCACCACTGGTGAGAAGATCAAGGTCGACACCCGCACCAGCGACTACCTCGGCCGGGTGAACAGCTAACCGTGGCCGCCCGTAACACGGCCCGCAAGCGCGCCTTCCAGATCCTCTTCGAGGCCGACCAGCGCGGCGAATCCGTGCAGACGGTCCTCGCGGACTGGGTGCGGCACTCGCGGACCGACAGCCGTCAGCCTCCGGTCACCGAGTACACGATGGAGCTCGTCGAGGGGTACGCGCAGTACGCGGACCGCATCGACGACCTCATCACGACCTACGCGGTGGACTGGGAGCTCGACCGCATGCCGGTCGTCGACCGCAACATCCTGCGGCTCGGTGCGTACGAGCTGATCTGGGTGGACGGAACCCCGGACGCGGTGGTGCTCGACGAGGCGGTTCAGCTCGCCAAGGAATTCTCCACCGACGAGTCGCCGTCCTTCGTGAACGGGCTGCTCGCCCGCTTCAAGGACCTCAAGCCGAAGCTCCGCCGGGAGCAGTGACCCGCGGCGGCGTTCAGCCGGCGAAGGGCCCATGGTCATCCGACCGTGGGCCCTTCGGCGTACGGTGCCCGGCCGCCGCCCGCGCACGAGGAACCGCGCACGAAAAAGCCGTGCCGGCACGGGCACCCGGAAGGGGGAACCCGCACCGGCACGGCGGTACGTTTCTTCGGCGGTGGGGCGTCAGCCCTCTTCGTGGGCGACGGCGCGGCGCGCGTCCGCGTCCAGCACACCCCAGCTGATCAGCTGTTCCGTCAGCACGGACGGCGACTGGTCGTAGATCACGGCCAGCGTGCGCAGGTCGTCCTGGCGGATCGAGAGCACCTTGCCGTTGTAGTCGCCGCGCTGGCTCTGGATCGTCGCCGCGTAGCGCTGCAGCGGACCGGCCTTCTCCGGCGGGACGTGGGCGAGGCGCTCCAGGTCCAGCACGAGCTTCGGCGGCGGCTCGGCGGCACCGCCGGGCGTCGTGCCCGGCAGGAGCTCCTGCACCGGGACCCCGTAGAAGTCCGCGAGCTCGGCGAGACGCTGCACCGTCACGGCACGGTCACCGCGCTCGTACGAGCCGACCACGACGGCCTTCCAGCGGCCCTGGGACTTCTCCTCCACGCCATGGAGGGAAAGGCCCTGCTGGGTGCGGATGGCACGGAGTTTGGCCCCGAGCTGTTTTGCGTATTCGCTGGACATAAGGCTCCCCGGACGCTGGAACATTCTGCGGCTCCGCCGCAGTGGCTGGTGACTCACTGTGAGGTTACGCAGCGTTACTTGGCTGCGTCAAGCCGAAAGGTCCGTACCGGCACCTCCCGGGGTGCCACCAGGGCTCCGCGCAAGCCCTGGTAACGTGTATGACGCAATTTCGACGTCCTTTAAGGTCCGTCCCGTGAGGCGGAGAAGGAGGTCCGTTTCTTATGGACGCACAGCATGAAGCCACCGGCAATGCGGCACGCCCCGTTCTGGAGGCTCCCGACATCGCCCGGGTACTGACCCGGATCGCCCACGAGATCGTCGAACGCGCCAAGGGCGCCGACGACGTGGTGCTCCTCGGCATCCCGACGCGGGGCGTCTTCCTCGCCCGTCGGCTGGCCGAGAAGCTGGAGGAGATCACCGGCGGAAAGATGCCGGTCGGCTCCCTCGACATCACCATGTACCGCGACGACCTGCGGCTGCGCCCGGCGCGCGCCCTGGCCCGCACCGACATCCCCGGCGAGGGCATCGAGGGCCGTCTGGTCGTGCTCGTCGACGACGTCCTCTTCTCCGGCCGCACGATCCGCGCCGCGCTCGACGCGCTGGGCGACATCGGCCGCCCCCGCGCCGTACAGCTCGCGGTCCTCGTCGACCGCGGCCACCGCGAACTCCCGATCCGCGCCGACTACGTCGGCAAGAACCTCCCCACGTCGCTGCGGGAGACGGTCAAGGTCCAGCTCGCCGAGGAGGACGGCCGCGACGCCGTGCTGCTCGGTGTCCAGCAGGCCTCCCCGGCGGAGGAGCAGTAGCCGCACCCCCCGTACGACGCCCTTCGAGCCCGTACGGCGGCTTCTGCACGCCCGCACGCCCTCACCCTCCATCCTCCGGAGAACACCCAGATGAAGCGCCACCTCATCTCGGCCGCCGACCTCACCCGCGACGACGCCGTCCTGATCCTCGACACCGCCGAGGAGATGGCCCGGGTCGCCGACCGGCCGATCAAGAAGCTCCCGACCCTGCGCGGCCGCACCGTCGTCAACCTCTTCTTCGAGGACTCGACGCGTACCCGCATCTCCTTCGAGGCCGCCGCCAAGCGCCTCTCCGCCGACGTCATCAACTTCTCCGCGAAGGGCTCGTCCGTGTCCAAGGGCGAGTCGCTCAAGGACACCGCGCTGACCCTGGAGGCGATGGGCGCCGACGCCGTCGTCATCCGGCACGGCGCCTCCGGCGCCCCGTACCGGCTCGCCACCTCCGGCTGGATCGACGGTGCGGTCGTCAACGCCGGTGACGGCACCCACGAGCACCCCACCCAGGCCCTCCTGGACGCCTTCACGGTGCGCCGCCGCCTGGTCGGGGCCGACAGCGGTCTCGGCCGGGACCTCGAAGGCCGCCGGATCACCATCGTCGGCGACATCCTGCACAGCCGGGTGGCCCGCTCCAACGTGCACCTGCTGAACACACTGGGCGCCCACGTCACCCTGGTGGCCCCGCCGACCCTCGTCCCCGTCGGCGTCGAACAGTGGCCGTGCGAGGTCAGCTACGGCCTCGACGAGGTGCTGCCGAAGTCCGACGCGGTGATGATGCTGCGTGTGCAGCGTGAGCGGATGAACGCCGCGTACTTCCCGACCGAGCGCGAGTACTCGCGCCGCTACGGCCTGGACGGCGACCGCATGGCGAAGATGCCCGAGCACGCCGTCGTCATGCACCCCGGGCCGATGGTCCGCGGCATGGAGATCACCGCCGAGGTCGCCGACTCCGACCGCTGCACGGCCGTCGAACAGGTCGCCAACGGCGTCTCGATCCGGATGGCCGTCCTGTACCTCCTGCTCGGCGGAGCCGAGCCCGCCGCCCCGTCCCGTACCGAGGAGAACAAGTAATCATGAGCAAGATCCTTATCCGCGGCGCGAAGGTCCTCGGCGGCAAACCCCAGGACGTGCTGATCGACGGCGAGACCATCGCCGCCGTCGGCACCGGCATCGAGGCCGCGGACGCGACCGTCGTCGAGGCCGGGGGCCAGATCCTGCTGCCCGGCCTGGTCGACCTCCACACCCACCTGCGCGAGCCGGGCCGCGAGGACTCCGAGACCGTCCTCACCGGGACGAAGGCGGCGGCCGTCGGCGGCTTCACCGCCGTGCACGCCATGGCCAACACCTTCCCCGTCGCCGACACCGCCGGCGTCGTCGAGCAGGTCTGGCGGCTCGGCAGGGAGTCCGGCTACTGCGACGTGCAGCCGGTCGGCGCCGTCACCGTCGGCCTGGAGGGCAAGAAGCTCGCCGAACTCGGTGCCATGCACGACTCGGCCGCCGGAGTGAAGGTCTTCTCCGACGACGGCAAGTGCGTCGACGACGCGGTGATCATGCGCCGCGCCCTGGAGTACGTGAAGGCCTTCGACGGTGTCGTCGCCCAGCACGCCCAGGAGCCCCGCCTCACCGAGGGCGCCCAGATGAACGAGGGCGTCGTCTCGGCCGAACTCGGTCTCGGCGGCTGGCCCGCCGTCGCCGAGGAGTCGATCATCGCCCGCGACGTCCTGCTCGCCGCCCACGTCGGCTCCCGGGTGCACATCTGCCACCTGTCGACCGCCGGCTCCGTCGAGATCGTCCGCTGGGCCAAGTCCAAGGGCTGGGACGTCACCGCCGAGGTCACCCCGCACCACCTGCTCCTCACCGACGAACTCGTCCGGTCCTACAACCCGGTCTACAAGGTGAACCCGCCGCTGCGCACCGAGGCCGACGTCCTGGCCCTGCGCGAGGCGCTCGCCGACGGCACCATCGACTGCGTCGCCACCGACCACGCCCCGCACCCGCACGAGGACAAGGACTGCGAGTGGGCCGCCGCCGCCATGGGCATGGTGGGCCTGGAGACCGCGCTCTCCGTCGTCCAGCAGACGATGATCGACACCGGCCTGATCGACTGGGCGGACGTCGCCGACCGGATGTCGTTCCGCCCGGCGGCCATCGGCCGTCTCGAAGGGCACGGCAGGCCCGTCTCGGCCGGGGAGCCCGCCAACCTCACCCTGGTCGATCCGGCTTACCGTGGTGTGGTGGACCCCGCGGGCTTCGCCTCCCGCAGCCGCAACACCCCGTACGAGGGGCGCGAGCTGCCGGGCCGAGTGACCCACACCTTCCTGCGGGGCCGTGCCACGGTCGTCGACGGGAAGCTCGCGTGACATCACCCACCCACCTGTACCTCCGGCTCGCCGCGGAGCAGAAGTCGGCCGAAGTGACCGACTGGCCCGCCCGCATCAGCTGGGTCGTCGGACTGCTCGTCCTCATCGCCTTCGTCTACTGGCTGATGCGCCAGGGATGGAAGTGGCGGGGGAACCTCCAGTCCGGCCTGCCGGAACTCGAAACCACGCCGGAAGGGTTCGGGGACGGTGAACAGCCGCTCACACTGACCGGCCGGTACCACGCCTCGACCACCGCCGGGCAGTGGCTCGACCGGATCGTCGCCCACGGCCTGGGCACCCGCAGCCGCGTCGAGCTCGCCCTGACCGACCGGGGCCTCGACGTCCGGCGCCCCGGCGCGGCCGACTTCTTCGTCCCGGCCGCCGCACTGCGCGGCGCCCGGCTCGACAAGGGCATCGCCGGCAAGGTCCTGCCCGAGGGCGGCCTGCTGATCATCACCTGGGCGCACGGCGACAAGCTGATCGACTCGGGCTTCCGCTCCGACCACTCGGCCGAACACCCGGCCTGGGTCGAGGCCATCGACCGACTCACCCGCACTACGGAAGGCACCGCACGATGACGATCTCCACCCGGGGAGCCGCCAAAGCTCCCGCCGTACTCGTCCTGGAGGACGGCCGCACCTTCCGCGGCCGCGCCTACGGGGCCGTGGGGGAGACCTTCGGCGAGGCGGTGTTCTCCACCGGCATGACCGGCTACCAGGAGACGCTGACCGACCCCTCCTACCACCGCCAGGTCGTCGTGATGACCGCCCCGCACGTCGGGAACACCGGCGTGAACGACGAGGACCCCGAGTCCGGCCGCATCTGGGTCTCCGGCTACGTCGTCCGCGACCCCGCCCGGGTTCCCTCCAACTGGCGCTCGCGCCGCTCGCTGGACGAGGAGCTGGAGCGCCAGGGCGTCGTCGGCATCAGCGGCATCGACACCCGCGCGCTCACCCGCCACCTGCGCGAGCGCGGCGCCATGCGCGTCGGCATCTTCTCCGGCGACGCGGTCGCCGACGAGGCCGCGCTGCTGGCCCGCGTCCAGGAGGCCCCCGAGATGGTGGGCGCCGACCTCTCCGCCGAGGTCGCCACCAAGGAGACGTACGTCGTCCCCGCGATCGGCACGAAGAAGTTCACCGTCGCCGCGATCGACCTCGGCATCAAGGGCATGACCCCGCACCGCATGGCCGAGCGAGGCATCGAGGTGCACGTGCTGCCCGCCACCGCCACCCTGGAGGAGGTGTACGCGGTCGAGCCCGACGGCGTGTTCTTCTCCAACGGCCCCGGCGACCCGGCCACCGCCGACCACCCGGTCTCCGTCATGCAGGGCGTCCTGGAGCGGAGGACCCCGCTCTTCGGCATCTGCTTCGGCAACCAGATCCTGGGCCGCGCCCTCGGCTTCGGCACCTACAAGCTGAAGTACGGCCACCGCGGCATCAACCAGCCCGTGCAGGACCGCACGACCGGCAAGGTCGAAGTCACCGCGCACAACCACGGCTTCGCCGTCGACGCCCCGCTCGACAAGGTGTCCGACACCGCCTTCGGCCGCGCCGAGGTCTCCCACGTCTGCCTGAACGACCAGGTCGTCGAGGGGCTCCAGCTCCTCGACCGGCCGGCCTTCAGCGTCCAGTACCACCCCGAAGCAGCTGCCGGCCCGCACGACGCCGCGTACCTCTTCGACCGTTTCGTCTCCCTGATGGAGGGCCAGCGTGCCTAAGCGCTCCGATATCCAGTCCGTCCTGGTCATCGGCTCCGGCCCGATCGTCATCGGCCAGGCCGCCGAGTTCGACTACTCCGGGACCCAGGCCTGCCGCGTCCTCAAGGCCGAGGGCCTGCGCGTCGTCCTGGTCAACTCCAACCCGGCGACGATCATGACCGACCCGGAGATCGCCGACGCCACGTACGTCGAGCCGATCACCCCCGAGTTCGTCGAGAAGATCATCGCCAAGGAGCGCCCCGACGCGCTGCTCCCCACCCTGGGCGGCCAGACCGCGCTCAACACCGCGATCTCCATGCACGAGAACGGGGTCCTGGAGAAGTACGGCGTCGAGCTCATCGGCGCCAACGTCGAGGCCATCAACAAGGGCGAGGACCGCGACCTCTTCAAGGGCGTCGTCGAGGCCGTCAACGCCAGGATCGGCCACGGCGAGTCCGCCCGCTCGGTCATCTGCCACTCCATGGACGAGGTGCTCGCGGGCGTCGACACGCTCGGCGGCTACCCCGTCGTCGTCCGCCCGTCCTTCACCATGGGCGGCGCCGGCTCCGGCTTCGCCCACGACGAGGACGAACTGCGCCGCATCGCCGGCCAGGGCCTGACGCTCTCCCCGACCACCGAGGTGCTCCTGGAGGAGTCCATCCTCGGCTGGAAGGAGTACGAGCTGGAGCTGATGCGCGACAAGAACGACAACGTCGTGGTCGTCTGCTCCATCGAGAACTTCGACCCGATGGGCGTCCACACCGGCGACTCGATCACCGTCGCCCCCGCGATGACGCTCACCGACCGCGAGTACCAGCGGCTGCGCGACATCGGCATCGCGATCATCCGCGAGGTCGGCGTCGACACCGGCGGCTGCAACATCCAGTTCGCCGTGAACCCCGACGACGGACGCGTCATCGTCATCGAGATGAACCCGCGCGTCTCCCGCTCCTCGGCGCTCGCCTCGAAGGCCACCGGCTTCCCGATCGCCAAGATCGCCGCCAAGCTGGCCGTCGGCTACACGCTCGACGAGATCCCCAACGACATCACCGAGAAGACCCCGGCCTCCTTCGAGCCGACCCTCGACTACGTCGTCGTCAAGGCCCCGCGCTTCGCCTTCGAGAAGTTCCCCTCCGCCGATTCCACCCTCACCACCACCATGAAGTCGGTGGGCGAGGCCATGGCGATCGGCCGGAACTTCACCGAGGCGCTCCAGAAGGCGCTGCGCTCGCTGGAGAAGAAGGGCTCGCAGTTCTCCTTCACCGGCGAGCCCGGCGACAAGGCCGCGCTGCTGGCCGAGGCGGTCCGCCCGACCGACGGCCGGATCAACACCGTCATGCAGGCGATCCGGGCCGGTGCCACCCAGGAGGAGGTCTTCGACGCGACGAAGATCGACCCCTGGTTCGTCGACCAGCTCTTCCTGATCAAGGAGATCGCCGACGAGCTGGCCGGCGCGGACGAGCTGGACCCCGCGCTGCTCGCCGAGGCCAAGCGGCACGGCTTCTCCGACGCCCAGATCGCCGACATCCGCCACCTGCGCGAGGACGTCGTGCGCGAGGTGCGGCACGCGCTGGGCATCCGCCCGGTCTACAAGACGGTCGACACCTGCGCCGCCGAGTTCGCCGCGAGGACGCCGTACTTCTACTCCAGCTACGACGAGGAGAGCGAGGTCGCGCCGCGCACCAGGCCCGCGGTGATCATCCTCGGCTCCGGCCCGAACCGCATCGGCCAGGGCATCGAGTTCGACTACTCCTGCGTCCACGCCTCCTTCGCCCTGAGCGACGCGGGCTACGAGACCGTGATGGTCAACTGCAACCCGGAGACCGTCTCCACCGACTACGACACCTCCGACCGGCTGTACTTCGAGCCGCTGACGCTGGAGGACGTGCTGGAGATCGTGCACGCCGAGACCCTCGCCGGGCCGGTCGCCGGGGTCGTCGTGCAGCTCGGCGGCCAGACCCCGCTGGGCCTCTCGCAGGCGCTCAAGGACAACGGCGTACCGGTCGTCGGCACCTCCCCGGAGGCCATCCACGCCGCCGAGGACCGCGGCGCCTTCGGCCGCGTCCTGGCCGAGGCCGGGCTCCCGGCCCCGAAGCACGGCACCGCCACCACCTTCGACGAGGCCAAGGCCATCGCCGACGAGATCGGCTACCCCGTCCTCGTGCGCCCCAGCTACGTGCTCGGCGGACGCGGCATGGAGATCGTGTACGACGAAGCGCGGCTCTCCTCGTACATCGCCGAGTCCACCGAGATCAGCCCCACCCGGCCGGTCCTGGTCGACCGCTTCCTCGACGACGCGATCGAGATCGACGTCGACGCGCTCTACGACGGCACCGAGCTCTACCTCGGCGGCGTCATGGAGCACATCGAGGAGGCCGGCATCCACTCCGGCGACTCCGCCTGCGCACTGCCCCCGATCACGCTCGGCGGCTTCGACATCAAGCGGCTGCGCGCCTCCACCGAGGACATCGCCAGGGGCGTCGGCGTCCGCGGACTGATCAACATCCAGTTCGCGCTCTCCGGCGACATCCTGTACGTCCTGGAGGCCAACCCGCGCGCCTCGCGCACCGTCCCCTTCACCTCGAAGGCGACCGCGGTCCCGCTCGCCAAGGCCGCCGCCCGCATCTCGCTGGGCGCGACCATCGCCGAGCTGCGCGAGGAGGGCCTGCTGCCGGCGAACGGCGACGGCGGCACCCTGCCGCTCGACGCGCCGATCTCCGTCAAGGAGGCCGTCATGCCGTGGTCGCGCTTCCGCGACATCCACGGCCGCGGCGTCGACACCGTCCTCGGCCCGGAGATGCGCTCCACCGGCGAGGTCATGGGCATCGACACGGTCTTCGGCACGGCGTACGCCAAGTCGCAGGCCGGCGCGTACGGCCCGCTGCCCACCAAGGGCCGCGCCTTCATCTCGGTCGCCAACCGCGACAAGCGCTCGATGATCTTCCCGGCGCGCGAACTCGTCGCCCACGGCTTCGAGCTGCTCGCCACCTCCGGCACCGCCGAGGTCCTCAAGCGCAACGGCATCAACGCCACGGTCGTGCGCAAGCAGTCCGAGGGCGTGGGCCCGCAGGGCGAGAAGACCATCGTCCAGCTGATCCACGACGGCGAGGTCGACCTCATCGTCAACACCCCGTACGGAACGGGCGGCCGTCTCGACGGCTACGAGATCCGTACCGCGGCCGTGGCCCGCTCCGTGCCGTGCCTGACGACGGTGCAGGCGCTCGCCGCCGCCGTCCAGGGCATCGACGCCCTCACCCACGGAGGCGTCGGCGTCCGCTCCCTCCAGGAACACGCGGAACATCTGACAGCGGCCCGCGACTAGCAGCCGACAGGGGGACACCGGAAACGGTGTCCCCCTCTCCGTGAGGACACCGAGGACACTCCCGATGTACAAGTTCTTCTTCCAGCTGGTCTTCAAGCGGATGGACCCGGAGCAGGCCCACCACCTGGCCTTCCGGTGGATCCGGCTCGCCGCCCGCATCCCCGTGCTCCGTACCTTCGTCGCCGCCGCGCTCGCGCCCCGGTACCAGGAGCTGCGCACCGAGGCCCTCGGCCTGCGCATGCACGGCCCCTTCGGCCTCGCCGCGGGCTTCGACAAGAACGCCGTCGCGATCGACGGCATGTCGATGCTCGGCTTCGACCACGTCGAGATCGGCACGGTCACCGGCGAGCCGCAGCCCGGCAACCCCAGGAAGCGCCTCTTCCGGCTCGTCGCGGACCGCGCGCTGATCAACCGCATGGGCTTCAACAACGAGGGCTCGACCGCCGTGGCCGCCCGGCTGGCCGCCCGCAGGCCGGTCTTCAGGACCACGGTCGGCGTCAACATCGGCAAGACGAAGGTCGTGCCGGAGGCCGAGGCCGTCGGCGACTACGTCAAGTCCACCGAGCGCCTCGCCGCCCACGCCGACTACCTCGTCGTGAACGTCTCCTCGCCCAACACCCCGGGCCTGCGCAACCTCCAGGCCACCGAGGCGCTCCGCCCGCTGCTCGGCGCCGTGCGCGAGGCGGCCGACCGGGCCGCCACCGGACGCCGCGTCCCGCTGCTCGTCAAGATCGCCCCGGACCTCGCGGACGAGGACATCGACGCGGTCGCCGACCTCGCGGTCGAGCTGGGTCTGGACGGCATCATCGCCACCAACACCACCATCGCCCGCGACGGCCTCGGCCTGAAGTCCTCGCCCTCCCTGACCGGGGAGACCGGCGGACTCTCCGGCGCGCCCCTCAAGGCGCGCTCCCTGGAGGTCATCGGACGCCTCTACGCGCGCGTGGGCGACCGGATCACCCTCGTCGGCGTCGGAGGCATCGAGAACGCCGAGGACGCCTGGCAGCGCATCCTCGCCGGTGCCACCCTCGTCCAGGGCTACAGCGCCTTCATCTACGAGGGCCCGTTCTACGCCAGGGCGATCCACAAGGGCCTGGCCGCGCGCCTGGCCGCCTCCCCGTACGCCACCCTCGCCGAGGCCGTCGGCGCGGAAACCAGGAAGGCCACCGCATGAGCCCCGAACCCTTCGGCGCACGACTGCGCCGTGCCATGGACACCCGCGGACCGCTCTGCGTCGGCATCGACCCGCACGCCTCGCTCCTCGCCTCCTGGGGCCTGGACGACGACGTCGCCGGGCTGGAGCGCTTCACCCGCACGGTCGTCGAGGCTCTGGCCGACCGGGTCGCCGTGCTCAAGCCGCAGTCCGCGTTCTTCGAGCGCTTCGGCTCGCGCGGCATCGCCGTGCTGGAGAAGGCCGTCGAGGAGGCGCGGGCGGCCGGCGCGCTGGTGCTGATGGACGCCAAGCGCGGCGACATCGGCTCCACCATGGGCGCCTACGCGGCGACCTACCTGCACCAGGACTCGCCGCTGTTCTCGGACGCGGTCACCGTCTCGCCGTACCTCGGCTTCGGTTCGCTGCGCCCGGCGCTCGACGCGGCGGCCGCCTCCGGCGCGGGCGTCTTCGTGCTCGCCCTCACCTCCAACCCGGAGGGCGCCGAGGTGCAGCGCGCCACCGCCGCCGACGGCCGTTCGCTGGCCCAGCTGATGCTGGACCACATGGCGGCCGAGAACGCGGGGGCGGCCCCGCTCGGCTCGGTGGGCGCGGTGGTCGGTGCCACGCTCGGGGACGCGGGGGCGGACCTGGCGATCAACGGGCCGCTGCTCGCCCCCGGCATCGGGGCGCAGGGGGCGACGGCCGCGGACCTGCCCGGCGTCTTCGGCGACGCGGTGGGCAACGTGGTGCCCAGCGTGAGCCGCGGCGTACTGAGCCGGGGGCCGGACGCGGCGGGGCTGCGGGCGGCCGCGGAGCGGTTCGCGGACGAGATCCGGACCGCCGTCTCGGACGGGTGAACGTGTCATGTAACAGCCTGTTGACTGTTTCCTGACCAAAAAACTCGGTTGTTATGCCTGAAATGTCCTGGTCGGCCAAGGCTGACCAGGACTTTTCGTTGGTTCTCGCTGACTCGGGCGGCCTTGGCCGCTAGTCTCCGTCGAGAGCCGACGTGCACAAGGTGTTCGTCGCTCACCCTGGTGCGGGGCGATCAGCGTCCTCACCGGTCCGTATCCGACAGATCGACATCCGAGGTGACGTAGGCGTGGCTCTTCCGCCCCTTACCCCTGAACAGCGCGCAGCCGCGCTCGAAAAGGCCGCCGCGGCTCGCCGGGAGCGGGCCGAGGTCAAGAATCGACTCAAGCACTCCGGCGCCTCCCTCCACGAGGTCATCAAGCAGGGCCAGGAGAACGACGTCATCGGCAAGATGAAGGTCTCCGCCCTCCTGGAGTCCCTGCCGGGCGTGGGCAAGGTCCGCGCCAAGCAGATCATGGAGCGGCTCGGCATCTCCGAGAGCCGTCGGGTCCGAGGTCTCGGCTCCAACCAGATCGCATCCCTGGAGCGTGAGTTCGGCGGCAGCGCCGCCTGACGTTCTCGGGCACCCCCGAGAACCTGGATAATCGCTCCATGGCTGCAACATCCCGGGGGACGTCCCCCGTACCCCCGGACGTACGTCCGCGGCTGACCGTGCTCTCCGGCCCCTCCGGGGTCGGCAAGAGCACGGTCGTCGCCCACATGCGCAAGGTCCACCCCGAGGTCTGGCTCTCGGTGTCGGCGACGACCCGCAGGCCGCGCCCCGGCGAGCGCGACGGCGTCCACTACTTCTTCGTGGACGACGGGGAGTTCGACAAGCTGATCGCCAACGGCGAACTGCTGGAGTGGGCCGAGTTCGCGGGCAACCGCTACGGCACGCCCCGCCGCGCCGTGCTCGACCGCCTGGAGGCGGGCGAGCCGGTGCTGCTGGAGATCGACCTCCAGGGCGCCCGGCTGGTCCGGCAGTCGATGCCGGAGGCCCAGCTGGTCTTCCTGGCCCCGCCGAGCTGGGACGAGCTGGTCCGCCGGCTCACCGGTCGGGGGACCGAGGCGCCCGAGGTGATCGAGCGCCGACTCGACGCCGCCCGGGTCGAACTGGCCGCCGAGGCCGAGTTCGACACGACGCTGGTCAACACCTCCGTCGAGGACGTGGCCCGTGAGCTGCTAACCTTGATGCTGGAGGCTTCCGGCCACCGCGCCGGCAACGACTGACGCACGACCGATCACGAGCCGATCGCAAGCCGAGTGCAGACCGATCGCCGACTGATCGCAGTGCGACACAACCGTGGCCGACCCGGGCAGCACGGCGGAACCCCGCACCGTCAAAGTTTTCTTTGATCTTTACCCCCTTCGGAAGGCAGAGAGTGTCCTCTTCCATCACCACGCCCGAGGGCATCATCAACCCGCCGATTGATGAGCTCCTCGAGGCCACCGACTCGAAGTACAGCCTCGTGATCTACGCCGCCAAGCGCGCGCGCCAGATCAACGCGTACTACTCGCAGCTCGGCGAAGGTCTCCTGGAGTACGTCGGCCCGCTCGTGGACACCCACGTCCACGAGAAGCCGCTGTCGATCGCGCTCCGCGAGATCAACGCGGGCCTGCTCACCTCCGAGGCCATCGAGGGCCCCGCGCAGTAAGCAGGAATCGCACCTTCACCTCGGGCCCGGCCGCCACGGCAGCCGGGCCCGAAGTGTGTCCGGGGCGACGGCGGCGGAACGGACGCGGTGAGGCAGCATGGGGGTGTTCGTATCCGAGTGCGGGGAGACGCAGTGGACAAGCCGAAGGTCGTTCTTGGGGTCAGCGGGGGCATCGCCGCGTACAAGGCGTGCGAACTGCTGCGCCGGCTGACCGAGTCCGGACACGACGTGCGCGTCGTCCCGACCGGTTCGGCGCTGAACTTCGTGGGGGCGGCCACCTGGTCGGCGCTCTCCGGCCACCCGGTGTCCACGGAGGTCTGGGACGACGTCCACGAGGTGCCGCACGTCAGGATCGGACAGGGCGCCGACCTCGTCGTCGTCGCCCCGGCCACCGCCGACACGCTCGCCAGGGCCGCCCACGGTCTCGCCGACGACCTGCTCACCAACACCCTCCTCACCGCCCGCTGTCCGGTCGTCTTCGCGCCCGCCATGCACACCGAGATGTGGGAGCACCCCGCCACCCGGGAGAACGTCGCCACGCTGCGCCGCCGCGGCGCCGTCGTCATCGAGCCCGCCGTCGGCCGGCTCACCGGCGTCGACACCGGCAAGGGCCGGCTGCCCGATCCGGGCGAGATCTTCGAGGTCTGCCGCCGGGTGCTGGCCCGCGGACCCGTCGAACCCGACCTCGCCGGGCGCCACGTCGTGATCAGCGCGGGCGGTACCCGCGAGCCGCTCGACCCGGTGCGCTACCTCGGCAACCGGTCCTCGGGCAAGCAGGGCTACGCGCTGGCCCGTACCGCGGTCGCCCGCGGCGCCCGGGTCACCCTCGTCGAGGCCAACACCGGTCTGCCCGACCCGGCCGGGGCCGATGTCCTGCACGCCGGGACCGCCGTCCAGCTGCGCGAGGCCGTGCTGAAGGCCGCCGCGGACGCCGACGTGGTCGTGATGGCGGCGGCGGTCGCCGACTTCCGTCCCGCCGAGTACGCCACGGGGAAGATCAAGAAGAAGGACGGGCAGGAGCCCGCGCCCATCACGCTCGTCCGCAACCCCGACATCCTCGCCGAGGTGGCCGGCGAACGCGCCCGGCCGGGCCAGATCGTCGTCGGATTCGCCGCCGAGACCGACGACGTCCTCGCCAACGGCCGGGAGAAGCTCCGTCGCAAGGGCTGCGACCTCCTCGTCGTCAACGAGGTGGGGGAGCGCAGGACCTTCGGGGCGGAGGAGAACGAGGCGGTGGTGCTCGCGGCGGACGGCGGCGAGACCCAGGTGCCCCACGGACCCAAGGAAGCACTCGCCGACACGGTCTGGGACCTCGTGTCGGCGCGTCTGGGATGAAAATCTCGTCTCACGCCGCCGACCGGCCGAAACCCTGGAAACACGGGGGAAAACCCGTCTCCGAAGGCCGGTCGGCGGCCGTGGGGGGAACGTGGGGCGGGTCACAGAACTCCCAAGGAGCGAGACATGCTGTCCGCCGGGCGGAAGCGACCGATAAACTGATCCAGGACCGTGTCGGGCGCAGCTCCCGGCGGTCCGCCAAATGATCAGCCAGCAGCCGCTGCAACCCCAGGGAGCGATGTGTCCCGCCGTCTCTTCACCTCGGAGTCCGTCACCGAGGGCCACCCCGACAAGATCGCCGACCAGATCAGCGACACCATTCTCGACGCACTGCTCCGCGAGGACCCGACCTCCCGGGTCGCCGTCGAGACCCTGATCACCACCGGTCTGGTGCACGTCGCGGGTGAGGTCACCACCAAGGCCTACGCCGACATTCCGAACCTCGTGCGCAACAAGGTCCTCGAAATCGGCTACGACTCCTCGAAGAAGGGCTTCGACGGCGCCTCCTGCGGTGTCTCGGTGTCCATCGGCGCGCAGTCCCCGGACATCGCGCAGGGCGTCGACACCGCCTACGAGCAGCGCGTCGAGGGCGACGAGGACGAGCTCGACAAGCAGGGCGCCGGCGACCAGGGCCTGATGTTCGGCTACGCCTGCGACGAGACGCCCGAGCTCATGCCGCTCCCGATCCACCTCGCGCACCGGCTCTCGCGTCGGCTCTCCGAGGTCCGCAAGAACGGGACCATCCCGTACCTGCGCCCCGACGGCAAGACCCAGGTCACCATCGAGTACGACGGCGACAAGGCCGTCCGGCTCGACACCGTCGTCGTCTCCTCGCAGCACGCCAGCGACATCGACCTCGACTCGCTGCTCGCACCCGACATCCGCGAGTTCGTCGTGGAGCACGTGCTCGCGCAGCTGATCGAGGACGGCATCAAGCTGGACACCGAGGGCTACCGCCTGCTGGTGAACCCGACCGGTCGTTTCGAGATCGGTGGCCCGATGGGCGACGCCGGCCTGACCGGCCGCAAGATCATCATC
>NZ_JBSFFY010000040.1:0-67392 GCF_053596315.1 Streptomyces sp. NPDC001732 | reverse complement strand
GGGGGGGCGCCCCCCCGGGCCGCCCCCCCGGGGCCCCCGCGCCGGGGGGGGGGCCCCCCCACCCTAATCTCTCCCCTTAAACCCCCCCCGGGGGGTGGGGGGGGGGGGGGGCCCCGGGCCCCCCCCCCGCCCCCAGCACCCCAGCCCTCCGGTACCGCGCCGGGCCGATCCGGGCGAAACCCGAGGCAGGAAGCAGGAAGCAGGAAGATGGCAGGCGAGGACAGACTCCGGGAATATCTGAAGAAGGCCACCGCCGATCTGGCCGAGGCGCGCCGCCGGGAGGCCGCCGCCAACGAGCCGATCGCCGTGGTCGGCATGGCGTGCCGGTTCCCGGGCGCACCGTCCGTCGACGGTTACTGGGACCTGCTGTCCAACGGCCGCACCGGTGTCGTCGACGACGTGCCGGACGGGCGCTTCGACCTGGCCGCGCTGCGGGAGACGGACGGCGTCTACACCACCCGGGGCGGCTACCTCGACGACATCGCCGGATGGGACGCCGCGTTCTTCGGCGCGTCCCCGCGCGAGGCCCTGCGGATGGACCCCCAGCAGCGGCTGCTCATGGAGCTGACCTGGGAGTCCCTGGAGGACGCCGGGCTGCCGCCCGCCGATCTGGCGGGCACCCGTACCGCGGTGATGATCGGCCTGTCCGACACCCTGCAGTACGGGCGGATCCAGCAGGAGCGCGAGGGCCTGTCCATGGTCCACGACCCGTACGGGGGGCAGGGCGCCTCGCTGAGCGTGGCCGCCGGCCGGATCGCCTACCACTTCGACCTGCGCGGTCCCACCATGACCGTGGACACCGCGTGTTCCTCGTCGCTGGTCGCCGTGCACCTCGCCGGGGCGGCGCTGCGCCGCGGCGAGTGCTCGACGGCCGTGGTCGGCGGCGGCTTCCTGATGATCCACCGCGACATGTACGTCAACGCCTGCGCCACCGGCATGCTGTCGCGGGACGGCCTGTGCCGGACCTTCGACGCGCGGGCCGACGGCTACGCCATCGGTGAGGGCGCCGGGGTGGTCGTACTGATGCGGCTGTCCGACGCCGTTGCCCAGGGGCGCACCGTGCACGCCGTGATCCGGGGCACCGCGGTCAACCAGGACGGCCGCAGCAACGGCCTCACCGCGCCCAACCGCGCGGCGCAGGTCGACGTGATCCGCCGCGCGCTGGCCGCCGCCGGAGCCGCCCCGCAGGACGTGTCGTACGTCGAGGCGCACGGCTCCGCGACCCGGCTCGGCGACGCCATCGAACTCTCCGCGCTGGGCGACGTGTTCGGCGAGCGGGACGCCGACGACCCGCTGCTCGTCGGCGCGGTCAAGACCAACATCGGGCACACCCAGTCGGCGGCGGGCATGGCCGGACTGATCAAGACCGTCCTGGTGCTGAAGCACGGGACGGTCCCGCCCAACCTGAACATGGAACAGCCCTCGTCCTCGGCCCTGGCCCAGGACCGGCTGCGGCCCGTCACCGCCGCCCGGCCGCTCCCGGCCGACGCCGACGGGCGCCCCCGCCTCGCCGGGGTCAGCTCCTTCGGCTGGTGCGGCACCAACGCCCACGTCGTGCTCGCCGCCCCCGCCGGACACGGGGCCGGGGGCGACGAGGGCGACGAGGCCGTCGGCGGTTCCGGAGCGGCCGAGCTGCTGCTGGTCTCCGCCGCCGACGACGACGCCCTGCGCGTCCGGCTCGGCGACCTGGCGCGGGCCGCGGGCCGCGCCCCGCTCGCCGACGTGGCCCACACCCTGCGCGCCGGGCGCGGCGCGCTGGAGTACCGGCGCGCGCTGGTCGCCGAGAACTCCGAGGACGCCGCCCGCCTGCTGGAGCGGGCCGGACGCGACCCCGGCGTACGCGCCGCCCGGGAGACCCCGCGGATCGCCTTCCTGCTGCCCGGCGTCGGCGACCAGTACCGGGGCCTGGGCCAGGGCCTCTACCGTCGTGAGCCCGTCTTCGCCGCCGCCGTCGACCGGTGCGTGCGGATCGCCGCCGAGCGCTGCGACGTCGACCTGCGCGCCGGCTTCTTCGCCGAGCCGGAGCCCGCCGAGCCCGCCGGGAACCTGCTGCGTCCGGACGCCCCGGCGACGGACGACCCCGACCACCGGGCGGTCGCCTCCCATCTGCTGCTGTTCACCGTGGAGTACGCCCTCGCCGAGCTGCTCGACAGTTACGGCGTCCGCCCCGACGTGCTGGTCGGCTACAGCCTCGGCGAGTACGTCGCGGCCTGCCTGGCGGGGGTGTTCACCCTGGAGGACGCCCTGTGGGTGGTCTCCCGGCGCGCCGCCCTGATCGAGGCCGCGCCGCCCGGCGGCATGCTCGCCGTCGCCGCCCCCGCCGACCGCATCGAGGACGAACTCGCCGGTGCGGGACTCGCGGTGGAGGTCGCGGCGCTCAACGGCCCGCACATGACGGTGCTCAGCGGTCTGCCCGAGGACGTGACCGAGGCCGCCGCCCGCCTCTTCGCGGCGGGTCTGCCCGCCCGTCCGCTGCGCTCCGCGCACCCCTTCCACTCCTCCCTGCTCGCCCCCGCCCGCGACGAACTGGCCCGCGCGGTGGCGTCGGTGGAGCGCAGGCCGCCGACGGTCACCGTGGTGTCCAACGTCACCGGCGCCCCGCTCACCGCCGAGCAGGCCGTGGATCCCGGCTACTGGGCCGGCCACCTCACCAGCCCGGTCCGTTTCTTCGACGGGCTGGGGGCCTGCGCCGGGCTGGACATCGGCGCCTACGTCGAGCTGGGCGCGGGGCAGACCCTCGGCGGACTGCTGCGCCAGCACGCCGGGGCCGCCGACGGCCCGCTCGTCACCGGTACCCTGCCCGCCCGCTGGTCCGCCGACGACCGGTCCGACGAGCGCGCCCACCTGCTGGAGACCTGTGGCCGGCTGTGGGAGCGCGGGATCGGCCTCGACCGGGCGGCCCTCGGGCGCGGCGCGGGTCACCTGGTGCCGCTGCCCCCGTACCCGTTCCGGCGCACCCGCTACTGGCCAAAGGACCGTCTCCTCGCGCAGACCGCGACGGACCTGACGGGCCTGGCGCCCGCGGACCACTGCTACGCCCCGGCCTGGCATCCGGACGTGACCGGGTCCGCCGGTTCCACCGCGTCCGCGCCCGGACCGCTGGAGGGCCCGCTGCTGGTCTTCGCGGACCCGGACGGGGCCGGAACGCGCCTGGCCGACCTCGCCGAGGCCGCCGGAACGCCGGTGCTGGAGGTCGTGCCCGGCACGGAACGGCGGCGCGACGGACGCCGGATGGTGATCGACCCGGAGAACCCGGACCACCACCGTGAGGCGCTGACCGCCGCACGGGCCCTGGGCACCGGCCGCCTGCACGTCGCCCACCTGTGGAGCCTGTGCGAGCCGGTGCGCACCCCGCCGTTCGCCACCGACGCCGAACTGACCACCGCGATCCGGTACGGCTTCGACGCGCTGCTGCTGACCGTGCAGGCCCTCGGCCCGCAGGCCGGCGCCGACGGGGCGGTCCTGGTCACGGCCACGGCAGGGGCGGTCGAGGTCATCGGCCGCGACTGCACGGCCCCGGAGCGGGCACTGGCCCACGGCCTGGCCCGGGTGGGCCGCGCCGAGTACCCGGGCCTGGACTGGCAGGGGGTCGACCTCGACCCGGAGGCCCCGGCGGAGGCGTCCGCCGCCGTGCTGCTGGCCGAGCTGGCCCGCGCGGCGGCCCCGGGCACGCGGGCCGCCGGCCACCCGCTCGCCGCCTGGCGGCGCGGACGGCGGTTGCGCCAGGACTGGGCGGCCGTCGACCTCCCCGCGCAGGACTCCCCGGCGTTCCGGGCCGACGGCACCTACCTGATCACCGGCGGCACCCGGGGGCTGGGCCTGTCGCTCGCCCGGCACCTGGTCCGGTCCGGGGTGCGCCGCCTCGCCCTGGTCGGCCGTACCGACCTGCGGGCCGCCGCGGCGGCCGAGCCGGAGGGCCGGGCCGCCCACAGCCTGCGGGACATCGCCGGCCTGGAGGCGGACGGCGCCGAGGTGCTGCTGCTCACCGCCGATGTGGGCGTGCCGGGCGAGTTGCGGCGCGCGCTGGCCGAGTGCCGCGAACGTCTCGGCGCACCGCACGGGGTACTGCACGCGGCCGGTCTGCCCGCGCGGGGCATGACGTTCCGCATGACGCCCGACGGCTCCCGGCCGGTCCTGGCGCCCAAGGTGCTGGCGATGGGCCCGCTCGCCGAACTGGTGGGGCCCGCCGTGCCGGAGGAGGACCGGCCGGAGCTGCTGGTGCTGTACTCGTCGGCGATCACCGTGTTCGGCGGGATCGGCGAGGGCGACTACTGCGCCGCCAACAGCGTCCTGGACGCCTACGCGTCGGCGCTGTCGGCCGCCGCGCCCGCCACCCGGGTGCTGGCCGTGGCCTGGGGCCCCTGGCAGCACGACGACTGGCAGGCGGAGGGCCCCGGCAGTGCCCTGGCCGTCCGGGTGCGCGAGCACCGCGAGACGTACGGCTTCACCGACGAGGGCGGCTGTGCGCTGCTGGACCGGCTGGCCGGCGCGGCCCACGGCCCGGTGCTCGCCGTCCGCCACGAACTGGCCGAGGGGATGCGCGCCTGGGACGAGGTCTCCGCGCTGGACGAGATGACGGGCGCGGCGGCCACGCCGGACCGCACCCGCTTCCCGCGCCCCGCGCTGCGCGCCGACTACGTCGCGCCGCGCACCGACCTGGAACGCTCCCTGGCCGAGATCTGGGGCCGCCACCTGGGCATCGACGGCGTCGGCGTCCACGACCCCTTCTTCGACCTGGGCGGCAACTCCCTGGTGGGGCTGGCCGTGATGACCACGACCGAGCAGGAGACGAGGACGAGCGCCGCGCCCGCCCTGCTCTTCGCCCACCCCACCGTCGCCGAACTGGCGGCCGCGCTGGAAGGCGCCACGACGGCGACCGCCGTCACCACAGCACAGGACCTCGGCTCCGCGAGGGGCCGGCGACGGCGCCGTGCCCGCGACGCCCAGAGCTCCCCGACGCGGAACCGATGAGGACGAGGACGGACGACATGACCGAGCACCCGATCGAGGTCGCTCCGACGGACATCGCCCTGGTGGGCCTGTCGGGGCGGTTCCCGAAGGCCGCCGACGCGGCCGAACTGTGGGCCAATGTCCGGGCGGGCCGCTCCGGCATCACCCGGTTCACCGACGAGCAGCTCCGGGCCGCCGGGGTCGCACAGCGCCTGCTGGACGACCCCGACTACGTGAAGGCGGGGGCGGTGGTCGAGGGCGTCGACCAGTTCGACGCCGACTTCTTCGGGATCAGCCCGAAGGAGGCCCAGATCCTCGACCCGCAGCACCGGCTGTTCCTCGAACACAGCTGGCACGCGCTGGAGGACGCCGCCTGCGACCCGGCCCGTTTCGACGGCTCGATCGGCGTCTTCGCGGGCTGTGCCATCAGCAGCTACATGACCCACAACCTGGTTCCGGCCGGGGTCGCCGAGCAGGTCGGCGAACTGGCCATGGGCCTGGCCAACGACAAGGACTCACTGCCCCTGCGGGTGGCCCACACCCTCGGCCTGTCGGGCCCCGCCTACGGCATCCAGAGCTACTGCTCGACCTCGCTGGTCGCGGTCTGCGCCGCCGCCACCAGCCTCGCCTCTTTCGAGTGCGACCTCGCCCTGGCCGGCGGCGTCGCCGTCACGGTGCCGGGCGACACCGGCTACCTGTACCAGGCCGGCGGCATCAGCTCCCCCGACGGCGAGTGCCGCGCCTTCGACGCCTCCGGGCAGGGCAGCCTGCTGGGCAACGGCGTCGGCGTGGTCGCGCTGCGCCGCCTGGCGGACGCGCTGGAGGACGGGGACCGGGTCTACGCGGTGATCCGGGGCTGGGCGGTCAACAACGACGCGGGCCGCAAGGTCGGCTTCACCGCGCCCGGCGTCAGCGGACAGGCCGAGGTGGTCGCCGAGGCGCTGGCCGCCGCCGGGCTGGACCCCGCCGACATCACCTACGTGGAGGCGCACGGCACCGGCACCGCGCTCGGCGACGCCGCCGAACTCTCCGCGCTCCAGCAGGTGTTCGCGGGCGAGGAGCTGCTGCTCGGCTCGGTGAAGAGCAACATCGGCCACCTCGACCGGGCCGCGGGCGTCACCGGCCTGATCAAGACCGCGCTCGCGCTGCACCACGAAGAGATCCCCGCCACCCTCAACCACTCCACGCCCAATCCCCAACTGCTCGCCGGTGAGGCACAGTTGGAGGTCGTCACCGAGAACCGTCCCTGGCCGCGCGGCGAGAGCCCCCGGCGGGCCGGCGTCAGCGCCTTCGGCATCGGCGGGACCAACGCCCACGTGGTGGTGGAGGAAGCGCCGGTGCGCGCCGCCGCCGCACCGTCCTCCGAACGCCCCGAGCTCCTGGTGTGGTCGGCGAGGACCGCCACCGCCGCCGACGAGACGGGCCGGCGGCTCGCCGCCCTCCTGGAGACCGCGCCCGACCCGCTGGCCGACGTGGCCCGCACCCTGCACACCGGGCGCGCCGTCTTCACCCACCGCCGCGCCCTGGTCGCCCGCTCGGCGCAGGACGCGGCCCGCGGCATCCACGAGGGCGCGTACCTCGGCGGGCAGGAGGGCCGCACGGACCGGCCGGTCACCCTGTACGTGTCCGACGCCCCGGTCTCCCTGCGCGCCGTGGACGAACTGGCCGCGCGGGAGCCCGAGTTGCGCACCGCCCTCGACGAGTGCCGCACGGCGCTCGGCGGGGCCGGGCTCGGGGACATGACCGAGGAGCAGTCCGCCTTCGCGGTGGCCCACGCGCTGACGGCACTGCTGGGCTCCTGGGGCGTCGTGCCCGCCGCGTACGCCGGCCGGGGCCCGGGACGCCTGGTCGCCGACCGCCTGTCCGAGGCGCTGCCTGCCGCCACCGCCCTGGAAACGCTCGGGTCCGAAGCGGCGGCGGGCTCCGGCCCCGGGGACACCCTCGCCGAGCTGCTCGCCGACGAGGAACGCGTCCTGCTGGTGCTCGGCCCGGCCGACCTGTCCGGCCTGAGCGCCGAGCAGCGGGAACGGGTCGTCGAGGTACTGCCGGAAACGGCCGCCGACCCGCACCTGGCGCTGGCCGAGTCCGTGGCCCGGCTCTGGCTGGCCGGCTCGTCCGTCGACTGGGACGCCCACGCCCGGGGCAGGAACGCCGTGCGGGTGGGGCTGCCCGGCTACCCGTTCGAGCGCCGGCGCTACTGGATCGACCCGCCCGCCGAGACCGCCGAGACCGCCCCCGCCGCTGTCGACTCCGCCCCGGCACCGCAGGACCCGGCCCACGTCACACTGCTGACGCCCCGTTGGACGCGCGACGAGACCACCGCGGACGACGCCGCCGGCCTCACCGGCCGCTACGTCCTCAGCCGGGACCGCTCCGGTGTCGCCGACGCCCTGGCCGGCCTGCTGCGTGCCGCCGGCGTGACGGATGTCGCCCTGGTGGACGGGGCCGCGGCGGCCGAGGCCGCTCCGGCTCCGGCCGAGGGCCCGCTGACCGTGGTCCACCTCGCCCCGCTGGACCCGCGGGAGCCCGGTGACGCGGTGCTCGCCGCCGCCCGGTTCCTGTCCTCCTGGGCGGGCCTGCCCGGAACGGAGCGGGCGGTGCTCGCCACCCGGGGCGCACGGGCCGTGTCCGACGGGGAGGACACCGACCCCGCCCAGGCCGCCCTCGCGGCGCTGCCGGTCGTGGCCGGGCAGGAGTACCCCGGTCTCGACAGCCGGGGCGTGGACCTCGATCCGGCGGCAGGGCCCGCGCAGGCCGCCGCGCAGCTGCTCGCCGAGCTGCGCCGCGCCGCCGGCGACCCGCTGACCGCGTACCGGTCCGGCGACCGGCACCTCCCCTCCTACGCCCCGGCCGCCCCGGCAGACGCCGACGGCCCGGCCGGAGCGGTCCGTCCCGGCGGCCGGTACCTGATCACCGGCGGCTTCGGCGACGTCGGCCTCCTCGTCGCCGGGCACCTGGTGCGCGGCGGCGCGGGTTCCGTCGTCCTGGCCGGCCGTTCCGGGCTCCCGGACGACGCCGCCCACCCGCGCCGACGCGCGGTCGAGGAGCTGCGCTCCCTCGGCGCGGAGATCCACGCGGTGCGGCTCGACGTCACCGACGAGGCCGCCGTGCGCGCCCTGTTCACCGCCGACGGGGCGGACCCGGCCAGTGGGCCGTTCGACGGTGTGGTCCACGCCGCCGCGGACACCACGCAGGACACCTTCCTCCCGCTGAGCGCCCTGACCGAGGAGGCGGTACGACGCCACTTCACGGCCAAGGTGGACGGCGCGCGAAACCTGCGGGCCGTGCTGCGGCAGCTGCCCGCCGCCGACGCGCCCCGCTGGTGCGTGGCGTTCTCCTCCACCTCGGCCCACCTCGGTGGCCTGGCCTTCGGCAGTTACGCGGCGGCCAACGCGGCCCTCGCCGCCGTCGCCGACGGCGCGGCGGGCGACGCCACGCGCTGGATCTCCGCCGCCTGGGACACCTGGGCCCCCACCCTGGAACGCCTGGAGGGTCCGTTCGGCGCCGCGATGACCGCGCACGCCATGACCGCCGGGCAGGCGCTCACCGCCTTCGACGGGCTGTTCACCCGGGCCGCCCGGTCCGTGGTGGTGGCCGCGGGCGGTCTGGAGGACCGGCTGCCCCGTCCCCCGGCGGCCCGGCCCGCCGCGCCGTCGGGCCCGACGGCCACGTTCCCGCGCCCGGAGCTGCCCCAGCCGTACGCCTCCCCGGTCACCGCGACCCAGCGGGCCCTGGCCGAGCTGTGGACCGAGGTGCTGGCCATCGAACCGGTCGGCATCCGGGACAACTTCTTCGACCTGGGCGGCAGTTCGCTGCTCGCCCTGCAGATGCTGGTCACGGTCAAGGAGCGCTTCGGGGTGGCGCTGCCGACGGTCGCCCTGTTCGAGTCGCCGACCGTACGGGGCCTGGCCGCCGTCGTCGACGCGAACGGCGCCCGCCCGGACACCGCCCCGGCCCCGGCCCCGGTGCCCGCGCCCGTACGCCCGGCGACGCCTGCCGGGGCCGTGCCCCCGGTGACGTCCGCCGAGGTCGTGCGCCCCGCGCAGGCCGGACCGTCCGCCGCTCCCGCGGGGGCCGTCGTCCCCGCCGGGCCCGGAGCCGCCGAACCGGACCGCCGGATCGCCATCATCGGCATGGCGGGCCGCTTCCCGGGCGCCGGCGACGTGGTGGAGTTCTGGCGCAACCTGTGCGAGGGCGTCGAGTCGGTCACCTTCTTCTCCCCGGAGGAGCTGATCGAGGCGGGGGTGGACCCGGACCTGGCCAACGACCCGGACTACGTGCCGGCCCGGCCGGTGCTGGACGACATCGCCGGGTTCGACGCCGGTTTCTTCGGGATGAGCCCCCGCATGGCCGCGCTCACCGATCCCCAGCAGCGGCTCTTCCTGGAGGTCTGCTGGGAGGGGCTGGAGCACGCCGGTTACGCCCACGAGGCGTACCGCGACCGGGTCGGCGTGTTCGGCGGCTCGAACCTCAGCACCTACCTGCTCGGCATGTTGCCGCAGCTCGTCGCGGACGGCGAGATCAACCCGTACGAGCTGATCATGAGCAACGACAAGGACGCGCTGACCACGTCCGTGTCGTACCTGTTCAACCTCGACGGGCCGAGCGTGGCGGTGCAGACGTTCTGCTCCACCTCACTGGTGGCCGTGCACACGGCGGTCCGCAGCCTGCGGGCCGGGGAGTGCGAGACGGCGCTGGCCGGCGGCGTTTCGGTGGCCGTGCCGGACCGCAAGGGACACCTGCGGCAGACGGGCGGGATGGACTCCCACGACGGCCACGTCCACTCCTTCGACGCGGAGGCCACCGGCACGCTGTTCGGCGACGGGGCGACCGTGGTCGTCCTGAAGCGGCTCTCCGACGCACTGCGCGACGGGGACACCGTGCACGCGGTCATCCGGGGCTCTGCGCTGAACAACGACGGTGCCCAGAAGGCGGGTTACACCGCGCCGAGCGTCGCCGGGCAGGCGGCGGCGGTGCGCGCGGCGCTGGAGGACGCCCGGGTGAGCGGCGACGAGATCGGCTACGTGGAGGCGCACGGCACGGCCACCGAGCTGGGCGACCCGATCGAGGTCGCCGCGCTCACCCAGGCGTTCGGCACGCACGCGCGTCCGGGGACGATCCCGATCGGCGCGGTGAAGACCAACATCGGTCACCTCAACCACGCCGCCGGCACGGCGGGACTGATCAAGACGGCGCTCACGGTGCGCGAGGGCGTGGTCCCCGCGTCCCTCAACTACACCAGCCCGAACCCGCAGATCGACTTCGCGAACAGCCCGTTCTACGTCAACACCGGGACCACCGCCTGGTCCGGCCCCGAGGGCCGCCCGCGCATCGCCGGGCTCAACTCGCTCGGCATGGGAGGCACCAACGTGCACGTCGTGGTCGAGGAGCCGCCCGGACGCCCGGCCAGGGGCCCGGAGATCCGCCGCCACCACCCGCTGGTGGTCTCGGCCCGGTCCGTCGCCGCCGCCGACCAGGCGGTGCGGGAGCTGGGCGAGCACCTGGCCGCGCACCCCGCACTGCGGCCCTCCGACGTGGCGTTCACCCTGCAGGCCGGACGCAAGGTCTTCGAGCACCGGCGCGCGGCGGTGGTGCACGGAACCTCCCACGGGGCGGCGGTGTTCCGTGGCGAGGACGACGACACGCCGGTGGCGACCCGGGTGGAGACGGTCTCCGGCCGCCCGGTGGCGTTCCTCTTCGCCGGGGTCGGCGAGCAGTACCCCGGCCTGGTCGGCGACCTCTACCGGCACGAGCCGGTGTTCCGCGCCGAACTCGACCACTGCCTGGTCCTGTTGGCGAAGGAGCTGCCGGACGTCGACCTGACCGGGCTGCTCACCGGCGACCGCCCCGGGGCCGGCCCCGACCTGGCCGCACTGCTGGGCCGGGCCACCGGTCCGGCCGACGAGCGGGAGTCGGAGCTGGAGCGCACCGAGGTGGTGCAGCCCCTGATGTTCGCCGTGGACCACTCGCTGGCGCGCACCTTCCTCGCCTGGGGCGTGCGGCCCTCGATGATGCTGGGCTACAGCCTCGGCGAGTACGTCGCCGCCTGTCTGGCCGGGGTGCTGTCGCTGGAGGACGCGATCGCCCTGGTCGTGCACCGGGCACGGCTGATCGGCGAGGCGGAACGCGGCGCCATGGCGGCCGTGCCGCTGGACGAGGAGCAGCTGCGCGACCGTTACGGGCTGTCGGAGCGCGGCCTGGACGTCGCCGCGGTGAACGGGCCGTCCGCCGTGGTGGTGGCCGGGCCGTCCGAGGCGCTGGAGTCCCTGGTCTCCGACCTGGCACGGGACGGTCTCCCGGCCCGGCCGCTGCGCACCACGCATGCCTTCCACTCCCGGATGCTGGCGCCGCTGGCCGACCGGCTCACCGACTGGGTGTCCGGGAACGTCACCCTCAACCCGCCCACGTCGCCGTACCTGTCCAACGTCACCGGCGAGGTCGCCGACGCCGCCCTGGTGTGCGACCCGGGCTACTGGGCCGCGCACATGTGCCGCACGGTCCGCTTCTCGGACGCGGTGGAGCGGTTGCTCGCCGAGCCGGAACTGGCGATCGTGGAGATCGGTCCGGGCCCGTCGCTGGGTGCGATGGTGCGCGGGGCCGGCTGCCCGCCGGAGCGCTGGCCGCTGATCACCGCCACCCTGCCCGCGCAGAACGATCCGCGCCCCGCCGACCTGGTGCTCACCGAGTGCGTCGCCCGGCTCTGGATGACGGGCGTGGACCTCGACTGGGCCGCCTACCACGGCTCCGGTCCCGCCACCGCCGCGTTCCACGAGGGCGCCGTGCCCGGCCGGGTGCCGCTGCCGACCTACCCCTTCCAGCGCCAGCGCTACTGGATCGACCCCGCGCCGATGCCCGGTGGCCGGGCCGCGCCGGCCTGTGTCGCCTCGGGCGCGTCGGCCCCGTCCGCCGGGACCTCCCCGGAGGAACCGGCCTCCTTCGCCGACCTGGAACGCGTGCCGTTGCTGCCGGAGGAGCAATGGCTGTGGCAGCCGGTGTGGCAGCAGACGGCGGCTCCGGCCCCCGCCGAGCGGCAGCCCGGCCACTGGCTGGTGTACACCGACGGCGCGGTCGCCGAGCGGATCCTGGCGGAGGTGCGCCGGGCCGCGGAGCGGGACGGCGCGACGGTCACCGCGGTCCGGCCCGGCGACGGCTTCGCCGAGCTGCCCGACGGCGACCGCACGATCCGCCCCGGCAGCCACGAGGACGCCCTGGAACTCCTGACGGACCTGCGGGCGCGCGGGCTGGAGCTGGAGCGGGTGGTCCACCTGTGGACCCTCGGCGACGACCGGGCCCGCGACGCCGCCGACGACGAGATGGTGTGGCGCGGTCTGCACACCGTGGTCGCGCTGGCCCGCGCGGCCGACGAACTCGGCCGTCTCGGCTGGGAACTCGACCTGGTCACCGCGGGCGTCCACCAGGTGCTGGACGGCACGGAGGTACGCCCCGGCGCGGCCACCCTGGTCGGTCCGTCCCTGGTGGTGCCGCTGGAGTACCCGGGCATCGAGACCCGGCTGATCGACGCGCTGCCCGGGGTCCCGGCCGCCTCGGTCGCCGCCGAGCTGCGCCGGCCGCGCACCGACCGGGCCGTGGCGCTGCGCGGTACCCGGCGCTGGGTCCCGGGGTACGAGTGCCTGGCCCCGGCCGACCCCGAGACGGTCGCGGCGGACCTGCTGCGCGAGGAGGGCGTCTACCTGATCACCGGCGGTCTGGGCGGGATCGGCCTGGCCATGGCGGAGCGGCTGGCCCGTTCCTGCCGGGCCCGGCTGGTGCTGATGGGCCGGCGCGGGCTGCCGCCCCGCGAGCGGTGGGAGGCCGTCGCGTCCGGCGCCGAGCAGGCCGAGGACGCGGTGCGCGAGCGGGTCCGCCAGGTGCTGGGGCTGCTGGAACTGGGCGCCCTGGTGGAGATCGTGGAAGGCGATGTGGCGGACCCGGACGACATGCGCCGGGCGGTGGGCGCGGCCCGGGAGCGGTTCGGCGCGCTGCACGGCGTGCTGCACGCCGCCGGAGTGCCGGGCACCGGCCTGATCCAGTTCAAGGAGCCGGAGGACTCCGAGCTGGTCCTCGCGCCGAAGGTCGACGGCCTGCGGGCCCTGACCGACGCGCTGGGCATCGACGGGCCGGACGAGACGGAGCTGGACTTCCTGGTCCTCTTCTCGTCCATCACCTCCGCCACCGGCGGCGGGCCGGGCCAGGTGGACTACTGCGCCGCCAACGCCTACCTGGACGCGACGGCGGCGCGGCTCGCGGAGGGCGGTCGCCGGGTGATCTCCATCGGCTGGGGCGAATGGACCTGGAACGCCTGGGACTTCGGCCTGGCGGGCTACGACGACGAACTGCAGTCGTTCTTCCGCCAGCACCGCGCGACCTTCGGCATCGGCTTCGACCAGGGCTGGCGGTGCCTGCTGCGGGCCCTGGCCACCGGTGAGCCGCGCGTGGTGGTGTCCACCCAGGACCTGCCGACCATCGTCCGCTACAGCACCGGCTTCACCGTCGAGGCGGTCCTCACCCCGGCGATCGCGGGCACCACGCCCGGCACCCGCCACCCGAGGCCCGAACTGCTGACCCCCTTCCGGGAGCCGGAGGGGCCGGCCGAGGAGGCCGTGGCCGGGGTCTGGTGCGAGCACCTGAAGCTGGCGTCCGTCGGTTCCCTGGACAACTTCTTCGAACTCGGAGGCAGTTCGCTCCTGGGCATCGCCGTGCTGGCCCAGCTCCGCCGTTCCTTCCCGGACGCCGAGCTGCCGCCCCGCGTGCTGTACGAGGCCCCCACGGTCGAGGCCCTGGCCCGCGTGGTCCAGGGCCTGGAGACACCGGTCGGCCACCGCCCCGCCTGACCGCGGCCCGCACCACCCCGCACACCCCGGCACGCAACACAGGAACACAGAAACGGAGAACAGTGGCATGACCGTCGTAGGAGTCGTCGGCGCAGGCGTCATGGGAACAGGCGTCGCGCAGAACCTCGCCCAGTACGGCTTCGAGACCGTCCTGGTGGACGTCTCGGAGGAGATCCTGGCCGACGCCAGGGCCGTGATCGCCCGCAACGCCCGCCTCAGCGGCCTGATGGGGGGCCCGGCCCTCGACCCCGAGGAGATCCTCGGCCGGATCACCACCGCCGCCGGTCTGGACGCCCTCGCCAAGGCCGATTTCGTGATCGAGAACGTCACCGAGGACTGGGAGACCAAGAAGGCCGTCCACCAGGAGCTCGACCGGGTGCTCTCCCCGACCGCGATCGTGATCGTGAACACCTCGGCGATCCCGATCACCCGGGTCGCCTCCCTCGGCGCCCACCCGGAGCGCGTGGTGGGCGTCCACTTCATGAACCCGGTGCCGGCCAAGCCGGTGGTGGAGCTGATCCCCGGCTTCCACACCAGCACGGAGACCGTGGAGAGCACCCGGACGTTCCTGGCCGGCTTCGGCAAGAGGGCCGTCGACGTCAAGGACGCGTCCGGTTTCGTCTCCAACCGCGTGCTGATGCTCACCGTGAACGAGGCGGCGTACCTGGTGCACGAGGGCGTCGCCACCGCCGAGTCCGTCGACGAGGTCTTCCGGGGCTGCTTCGGCCACCCGATGGGCCCGCTGGAGACCGCCGACCTGATCGGTGTCGACACGATCCTCTACAGCGTCGAGGTGCTCTACGAGCACTACGCCGACAGCAAGTACCGCCCCTGTCCGCTGCTGAAGCAGATGACGGACGCCGGGCTGCACGGCCGGAAGACCGGCCGTGGTTTCTACACCTACGGAACCCAGGAGTAATCATCATGACCACCGTCGCCGTCACCGCCGCCGAGCGCATCACCTCCTTCGTCCGGGGTCGCTTCCCGCAGGCCGAGATCACCGCGGACCAGGACATCTTCGCCCTCGGCTACATCAACTCCCTCTTCGCGATGGAGCTGGTGATGTTCATCGAGAAGACCTTCGGCTTCACCGTCCCCAACGACGAGCTGAAGATCGACAACTTCCGCACCGTCGACGCGATGTCCGCGCTCGTCGGCCGCCTGGACACGGCCGCCTGACCGGCGGCGCACACGGAGAACCGAGGAGGATCAGCATGACGACCACGGTCGCGCCGCCGCCGGAAGGCGGCGCGCGGGCCGATGGCCCGGCCATCGACCGGGCTTCGGTACGCGCGTTCGTCGACGAGTTCGTCACCCCGTACGCCGACGACTGGGACCAGGCCGGTCAGGTGCCCGGCGAGCTCCTGGAGCGGGTCGGCGCCCTGGGCCTGTGGGCCCCGTTCCTGCCCCGGCACCTGGGCGGCCGGGGTCTCGACCTGGTGACCCTGGGCGAGGTGCACGAGGAAGTCGGCCGCGGCTGCTCTTCGGTCCGCTCCCTGCTCACCGTGCACACCATGCTGTCGTGGGCCCTGCTGCGCTGGGGCTCGGCCGAGCAGCTGGAGCGGTGGGCGCCCTCGCTCGCCGAGGGCAGTGTGCGCGGTGCGTTCTGCCTGTCCGAACCGGGTGCGGGCAGCGACGCGGCCGGCATCTCCGCCTCGGCCGTCCCCCACCGGGGCGGCTGGCTGCTCAACGGCCACAAGAAGTGGATCACCGGCGGGCAGATCGCCGACCTGTTCCTGGTGTTCGCCGGCACCGGGACCTCGATCCTGGCGCTCCTCGTCCCCAAGGACACCCCCGGGGTACGCGTCAAGCCGCTCGACGAGATCTTCGGCACCCGCGCCTCGATGCTCGCCGAGATCGAGTTCGACGACGTGCAGCTGGGCCCGGACGCGCTGCTCGGCCCGAGCTCCTTCGCCTCCGGCATGGTGCTCAGCGGCACCCTCGACCTGGGCCGCTACAGCGTGGCCTGCGGCTCGGTCGGCATCGTCCAGGCCTGCCTGGACGCCAGCGCCGACTACGCCGTCCGGCGCACGGTCGGCGGCACCGCGCTGCGCGACCTCCCGCTGATCCGCGCCAAGCTCACCGACATGGTGACCGACGTGCGGGCGGCCCGGCTGCTGTGCCGTCAGGCCGGGGAGCTCAAGGACGCCGCGGACCCGGCGACCATCATGGCCACCTGGGTGGCGAAGTACTTCGCGTCGACCGCCGCCGCCCGGCACTCCACCGAGGCGGTCCAGATCCACGGCGCCAACGGCATGACCCCTCACTACCCGGTGGCCCGTCTGATGCGGGACGCCAAGGTCGCCGAAATCATCGAAGGCAGCAACGAGATCCAGCGGCTGACCATCGCCGACGAGGCGTTCCGCGACGGAACGCCGGGAACAGGAGGAACGCTGTGACCACAGCGACACAGCCGCCGCCCGCCGGACAGCCGGACGACCCGTACCGCAAGCCGGTGCGCGGCCGGATCAAGTGCGTGGTGTGGGACCTCGACAACACCCTGTGGGACGGGGTGCTGCTGGAGGACGGCGAGGTCACCGTGCGCCCCGGCGTGGTGGAACACATCCGCCGCCTGGACGCGCTGGGCATCCTGCACTCCGTGGCCAGCAAGAACGACCACGAGACCGCCATGGCCAAACTGCGCGAACTGGGCCTGGCGGAGATGTTCCTCTGCCCGCGGATCGGCTGGAACCCGAAGTCCGAGTCGGTGAAGACGATCGCCGCCCGGCTCAACCTCGGTCTGGACGCGTTCGCCTTCGTCGACGACCAGGACTTCGAGCTGGCCGAGATGGAGTTCTCGCTGCCCGAGGTGACCCGGATCAACGCCGCGGACGTCGACACCGAGTTGCTGCGCGACGAATTCCGGCCGCGGTTCGTGTCCGACGAGTCCGCGCGCCGCCGCGAGATGTACCACAGCCAGCTCGCCCGGGAGGAGCTGGAGAGCGAGTTCACCGGCACCAGCGAGGAGTTCCTGGCCGGTCTGGACATGGCCTTCACCATCGCGCCGGCCGGCCGGGAGGACCTCCAGCGGGCCGAGGAACTCACCGTCCGCACCAACCAGCTCAACGCCACCGGCCGCACCTACTCCTACGACGAGCTGGACGAGCTGCGCGAGTCCGACGACCACCTGCTGCTGGTCGCCGAACTCACCGACCGCTTCGGGTCCTACGGCAAGATCGGTCTGGCCCTGGTGGAGAAGGGCGCACAGGACTGGCGGCTGCGGATGCTGCTGATGTCCTGCCGGGTGATGTCCCGCGGTGTCGGCTCGGTGCTGCTCGGCCACCTGATGCGCCTGGCCCGCGATGCCGGAGTCGGCCTGACCGCCGACTTCGTGGAGACCGGCCGCAACCGGATGATGCAGATCACCTACGCCTTCGCGGGCTTCCGCGAGGTGAGCCGCGAGGGCGACCGCGTGGTGCTCGCCGCCGACCTGGGCCAGACGCAGGACGCCCCGGACTACGTACGGCTGGAGGTCGTCTCGTGACCACGGCCGCCGCGCCCGCGTCCGCGGCCCGCACGGAGAGGCCGGCCGGCAACTGGTTTCCCTTCGCCGAACACCCGGGCAGCGACGGCCCGTTGCTGTACTGCCTGCCCCATGCGGGCGGTTCGGCCTCCGCGTTCCGGTCCTGGTTCGGCCGGATCGGACGGACCTCGATCCGGCCGGTCCAGCTCCCCGCCCGCGAGACCCGGCTGCGCGAGACCCCGTACGAGGCCATGGACCGGCTGGTTCCCGACCTCGCTCGGGCCGTCCTCGCCGACCTGGCCGCGGGGCCGGCCGGCCGGCCGTACGCCGTGTACGGGCACAGCCTGGGCGCGACGATCGCCTTCGAGCTGGTCCGGGAGATCCGCCGTCGGCAGGGGCCGGACCCGGTCCAGCTGATCGTGTCCGGCTGCCGGGCCCCCGGTGGGGGCCCGGCAGCGGAGGAAGAGGACGACCCGCGGATGACGGATGCGAGCGACGACGAGGTGGTCGCGCTGCTGCGACGCATCGGCGGAACCCCGGAATGGATGCTCACGGACCCGTCGGTGCTGCGGCTCATCCTGCCCCCGTTCCGCGCCGACTTCACGGTCAAGGAGTCCTACCGGTACCGCGCCGAACCGCCGTTGACCGTGCCCGTCACCGCACTGGCCGCCGACGGCGACCCCCGCGGACTGGCCTCCGACATGGCCGGCTGGCAGCAGGAGACGACCCGCCCGCTGACCCTGCACACCCTGTCCGGCGGGCACTTCGCGGTCCTCGAACAGGCCGCGGTCACCCACGGGCACCTCGCGCGTGCGCTGCGGAGCGCGGTATGACCACCCGGCATGCCGTCCCACCCGGTCCGGCGGCGAAAGCCGTTCCGGCCGACCGCCACGACGGGACGCTGACCGGCTGGTTCCTGCGGGGACTCGCCCTCGACCCGGGCGCCGAGGCGCTCCGGGTCGGGGCGGACCGGGTGGCCTACGGCGAGCTGCACCGGGAGGCCCTCGCCCTGGCCGGCGCCGTCACGGCGGCCGTGCCGGGCGGGCGGCCCCGCCGGGTCGGTCTGCTGGCCGCCCGGTCCGTGACGGCGTACGCGGGTCATCTCGCCGCCGGGTACGCGGGGGCGGCCGTCGTCCCGCTCAACCCGGCCTTCCCGGCGGAACGCACCGCCCAGATGGTCACCGCGGCCGGTCTGGACGCGGTGATCGTGGCCGCGGAGGGCGAGGCCGTGTTGCCGGCCCTCGCCGAGGTCCTGGACCGGGTCCCGGTGGTGCGCCGGCCGTCGGCCCGCGCGCCCCTGCCCGAGCCGCGCCCGGCGGGCCCCGACGACGTGGCGTACATCCTGTTCACCTCGGGCTCGACCGGCCGCCCCAAGGGCGTGCCGGTGCTGCACCGCAACGCGGACGCCTATCTGCGGTTCGTCCACGACCGCTACGGCTTCCACCCGGGCGACGTCTTCTCGCAGACCTTCGACCTCACCTTCGACCTGTCGGTCTTCGACCTGTACGGCGCCTGGGGAGCGGGCGGCACCCTCGTCTGCGTGCCCCCCACCGCCTATGCGTCGTTGGAGCGGTTCGTCGCCGGCCACGGCATCACGGTGTGGTTCTCCGCCCCCAGCCTGATCTCCCAGCTGTCCCGTCGGCCGCGGGGGCTGGCGGCGGGCTCGATGCCCTCGCTGCGCTGGAGCCTGTTCTGCGGGGAACCGCTGCTGGCCCACGACGCCGCGGGCTGGCAGAGCGCCGCGCCCGCCTCCGTGGTGGAGAACCTGTACGGCCCCACCGAGCTCACCATCTCGTGCAGCGTCCACCGCTGGGACCCGGTGCGCTCGCCCGGACGCTGCGTCAACGGCATGGTGCCCATAGGCACGCTCCATCCCGGCCTGCGCCACCTGGTGCACGACGGCGAGCTCTGCGTGACCGGGGACCAGATGTTCCCCGGATACCTGGACCCGGCCGACGACGAGGGGCGGTTCCGGGAGGTCGGCGGCGTCCGCTGGTATCGCACCGGGGACCTGGTGCGTGAACTGGACGACGGCGAACTGGCCTGCCTCGGACGGCTCGACCAGCAGGTGCAGGTCAACGGGATCCGGGTCGAGCTCGGCGAGGTGGAGTGTGCCCTGCGACGGGTGGACGGCATCCGTGACGCGGTCGTGGTGGCCGTCGGCGGCGAACTCACCGCCTATCTGCTGGGCACCGCGCGCCCGCCGGGCGAACTGGCCCGGTCGCTGGCCGAGTTCCTGCCCCGTCCGCTCGTCCCGCGCCGCTTCGTGCACCTGGACGCGTACCCGCTGAACGCCAACCGCAAGATCGACCGCAAGGAGCTCACCGCCCGCGCGGCCCGGCACGCATGAGGTCCGTGCCGCCCCGGGCACCGGGGCGGCACGGACCTCCGGGTCGTCCCGGCCGGGTCACAGCAGGTGGCTGCGGCCCCATCCGCGGGAGAGCCGGTAGGCGGCGAGCACCCCGAAGACCAGGGCGATGGCCAGGCACACCAGCACGGGCCTGACCATCCCCGCGCCGTCCCCGACCAGCGCTGCGCGCAGCAGGGACATCGCCCAGTAGCCGGGCGAGAACGGTGCGATGTCCCGGGTCCAGCCCTCCATCAGTTCCACCGGCACCAGTGCCCCGCCGATCGCACTGATGGAGATGGCCCCCAGGTCGGTGACCATGCCGAGGTCGCCCCGGCTGCGGGCCACGGTGGCCAGGAACGCCCCCATGGACAGCAGGGCGAGCCCCCACACGGCGATGGCCAGGGCCACCCAGCCGATCACGGCGGCGGGCAGGCTCAGCCCGAGCACCAGCGAGCCGTACACCATCAGCACGGACTGCTGGACCATCAGGATCACGAAGCAGGGCACCAGCTTGCCGAGCAGCAGTTCGGCCTGCCCGGCCCGGGTGCTCCTGAGCCGGTCCCAGGTGCGCCACTCCCTCTCGACCATGATCGAGTTGCCCACGACGGCCAGCGCGAAGACCGAGAACATCACCAGCGGACCCGTCACCGCCTGCACGGTGCCGCTCTCCAGCGCCTCCACGTACAGGGGGCGCAGCACGAGCATCAGCACCATGGGGATCGCCACGTAGCTGATCAGCTGGCCTGGGTCGCGCAACCGCAGGACGAGGTTGTGCCGGACGAGGATTCCGGTGCGCAGCAGGGTGTCAGTCGCCATCGAGTACCGCCAGGGATCGGTAGAGGTCGTCGAGATCGGGCTTGCGGACGTCGACCGACGCCACCGGCCGGCCGGCCGCCGCGAGCATCCCGGCCAGGGCACCCGTCGGGTCGTCGGTGGAGCGGCGTTCCTCGGTCCCGTCGTCGAAGGTGAGCCGCACCTCGCCCGGCAGGCCGGTGAGCAGCTCGTCGGCGGTGCCGCGGGCGATCACCCGGCCGCGCTTGGCCACCGCGAGGGTGGCCTCAAGCTCCGTCAGCTCGGTGAGGTAGTGGGTGGTGTAGACGACGGCGGCACCGTCGTCGGCCCGGCGCCGGACGGTCTCCAGGAGCGCCTGCCGGGTCTCCGGGTCGGCGCCCGCCGTGGGCTCGTCGAGCAGCAGCAGGGCGGGCCGGTGGATCAGGGCCGCCCCGGCCTGGGCCCGGCGCTGCTGACCGCCGGAGAGGAACCCGGCGGGCCGGTCGAGGAACTCGGTGAGCCGCAGATCGACGGCGACCTCGTCGATCGCGTCCCGCAGCGCGCCCCGGCGCAGCCCGAAGAGGCCGCCGAACAGCTTCAGGTGCTCGCGGACGGTGAACGACGGGTAGAGCGCCAGGTGCTGGGGGCAGACCCCGACCAGGTGGCGGCCGGCGTGCGGGGTGTGGCCGGCGACGCTCACGGTTCCCCCGTCGGCGCGGATCAGCCCGGAGACGACCTCCACGAAGGTGCTCTTGCCCGCTCCGTTGTGGCCGACCAGACCGACGATCTCGCCCGGGGCGACGCTCAGGGTGAAGCCGCCGAGGGCCTGGATGTCGCCGTAGCGCTTGGTCAGGCCGGTGACCTCCAGTACGGGTCCGGCGGTCCCCTTCCCGGACGGCTGTGCTCGCCCGGGGCCGGGGGTGCCGCGTTGCGTGGGCGGTGCGGGGGACGCTGGGATGTTCATTCGGACTCCTGCGTGAATGCCCCGCGGTGGCACGGGGGTGGGGACCTCCTTCCCCGCGCTGCGCGCGGGGGGTGCCCCCGTACGGGGGCCAAACGGGCGCCGCTCGCTGATCCGGCCCGGCCCCGTGACAGGACGGCCCGCCCGTGACGGATCGAACGTTGCCTGTCACGGCACCTGATCGTCAAGACGCTCCTGGACGGGTGGCCTGTCGGGCGGCCCTTGACCGGGCGGCCGTCCGACAGGCCCTCAGACGAGCAGTTCCCGGGGTGCGGGATGGCCGAGGAACGCGGCCGGGCTGGCGGTCAGGCCGTACGCGCCCGCCTGGAACACCGCGATCAGGTCGCCCGGCTCGGCCCGGGGCAGCGACACCGCCTTGCCGAGGAGGTCGAGCGGGGTGCACAGGCAGCCGACGACATCGACGACCTCGTGCGCGTCCTCGTCCGATCCGGCCCCGGCCCCGGTGGCGAGCGCGATGGGGTAGTTGCGGCGCAGCGCCCGGCCCAGGTTGCCGGTGGCGGCGAGCTGGTGGTGCAGGCCGCCGTCGACGACCAGGTACACGGTTCCCCGGGACTCCTTGCGGTCGACCACCCGGGTCAGGTAGACCCCCGCCTCGCCGACCAGGTACCGGCCGAGCTCGATCACCGGGCGGGCCAGCGGCAGCCGGTCCCGGATCACGGCGTCCAGCAGTTCGGCCAGGTTCTCCCCGATGGGGCCGAGGTCCAGCGGCCGGTCCCTGGCGCTGTACGGGATGCCGAAACCGCCCCCGAGATTGAGGTACCGGACGGGGGCCGGGGCGTGACCGGCCAGCTCGGCCAGCAGGTCCACGGTGGCCCGCTGCGCCGCGCAGATGCTGTCGGCGTCGAGATTCTGCGACCCGGCGAACACGTGGAACCCCTCGAACCCGACCCCGCTGCGCCCCAGTTCGTCGAGGAGCTCCGGCGCCTGCTCGGCGTCCACGCCGAACTGTTGCGGGCCGCCTCCCATCTTCATCCCCGAACCCCGCACCGCGAAGGGCGGGTTGATGCGGAGCGCGGCCCGGGGACGTACCCCGAGTTCCTCTCCCGCCTGCGCCAGCCGGCGCAGTTCGGTGACGGATTCGAGCTCGACCAGGACGCCCGCGGCGACCGCCTGCCGCAGTTCCGCGGCCGTCTTGCCGGGCCCGGCGAAAGCGATCCGGGCCGGTGGCACCCCGGTGTCCAGGGCGGCCAGCATCTCCCCCGCCGACGCCACGTCGAGGCCGTCGACCAGGGTGCTCATGCAGTGCAGCAGGGCGGGCATCGGGTTGGCCTTCACCGCGTAGCTCAGCTCCACCTCGCCGGGCAGCGCGGCACGCACCTCGGCGACCCGGGCGGCGATCAGAGCCCGGTCGTAGGCGAAGAACGGTGTGCTGCCCGCCCGTTCGGCGAGCAGCCCGGCGGGGATGCCCCCGACGGTCAGCTCTCCGCCCGCCGCCCCGGGCGGAGCGACGGCGCTCGCCTCGTCCAGGATGCTCATGAGCCGGCCTCCGCGAGGCGCCGCAGCTCGACCCGGTCGAACTTGCCGTTCACCGAGCGGGGCAGCACGTCCAGCACCATGATGCGCCGCGGCAGCATGTACGCCGGGAGTTCCCGGGCCATGGCCTGGCGCAGCCGCCCGGTGTCGCACGGGCCGCGGACCACCAGGACCACGTGCTGGCCGAGTTGCTCGTCCGCCGCGCCGAACGCCACCGCCTCGGTGACCAGTGCGGTGGCGTAGGCCGCCTCCTCGATCTCGGTGGGGCTGATCCGGTAGCCGGACGACTTGATCATCTCGTCGGCGCGGGCCACGAAGTAGAGGAAGCCCTCCTCGTCCCGCTGCACGGTGTCCCCGGACCAGACGGCGGGTTCCTGCCGCACGCCGGGAACGCCGCCGGGCAGCGGCCGGAACCGCTGGGCGGTGGCCTCCGGGTTGTTCCAGTAGCCGAGGGCCACCAGTGCGCCCCGGTGGACCAGTTCGCCCGGCTCGCCCGGCGCGCAGGGCGAGCCGTCCGGCCGGACCACCAGCACCTCGGCGTTGGGAATGGCCTTGCCGATGGAGTCGGGCCGCCGGTCGACCTCGTCCGGGTCGAGATAGGTGGAACGGAACGCCTCGGTCAGCCCGTACATCAGGTAGGGACGGGCCTGGGGGAAGTGGCCGCGCAGCCGGGCGAGGGTGGCACCCGGCATGCGTCCGCCGGTGTTGGCGAAGTACCGCAGCCGCCGGGTGGCCTCCTGCGGCCATTCCAGCGCCGCGAGCTGCATCCACAGGGGAGGCACGCAGGTCAGCCCGGTGACGCCGTGGCGCTCGCAGAGCCGCATCACCTCGCGGGGCAGCAGGTAGTTGGTGAGCACGTGGTGGGCGCCGCGGGCCAGCGCGGTGGTGAGCTGGCTGAACCCGGCGTCGAAGCTCAACGGCAGGACGCCGAGCAGGACGTCGTCCTCGGTGTGCTCCAGGTAGGTGGCCACGCTCTCCGCCCCGGCCAGCAGGTTGCGGTGGGAGAGCACCACGCCCTTGGGCCCGCCGGTGCTGCCGGAGGTGTAGAAGACCGCGGCCACGTCCGCGTCGATCACGGCGTCCGCGCCGGGCACCGGCAGCGGCCCCTGCTCGCTCAGCCGGGGCCAGGGGGTGATCTTCCAGCGGTCGTCGACCGGCGGTACGGCGGCGGTCTCGCCGATCACCACCAGGTGCCGCACCGAGGTGTTCGGCGTCAGCGCGCCGCGCACGGTCTCCAGCCGTTCGGCGGTGGTGACCAGGGCGACGGGCGCGCAGTCCTCGGTCAGCCGGGCCAGGTGGCGGGACTTGAACAGGGGGTTGACCGGGACGAACACCCCGCCGGCCGCGGCGACGGCCAGCACGGCCACCACGGTCTCGATGCGCTTCTCGGCGTACACCGCCACCCGGTCGCCCCGCCGCACACCGAGCCGGTACAGGCCGTACGCCGCCTCGGCGACCTGCTCGGCGAGCTCGCGGTAGGTGACGGTGCGTTCCTTGAACGTCAGCGCCGGGCGGCCGGGGGCACCGCGGCCGACGAGCTGGTCGAGCCGGACGAGTGCCCCGGCCGTCCCGGGGTGCGCCTGCCCGTACGTCGTGCTCCCGGCCGTGGCGGCCTGGGGCCCGTCCCTGACGACCTCGGCCTCGGTAAGCCGCTCACTCATGGCCGACTGGCTCCGCCGGCACGAACTCGGCAACGGCCTGCCACAGGGAACCCACGGTGGCGAAGGTCTCCTCGGTGAGTGCCTCGTCGGGCAGCTCCACCCCGAAGGTGTCCTCCAGCACCGCGAGGAGCTGGACCACTCCCATGGAGTCCAGGCCCAGCGCCGCCAGGTCGTCTTCGGGGGCGAGTTCGCCCGCCTCCGCATAGGGCAGGTGCTGCAGCAGCGCCTCCTGGAAGGCGCGCGGGATCTGCAAATCGGCCATGGTGGTCGGTCCCCATTCTTTTCTTCCACCCGAGTACGTCTGTTCTGCGAGGGTGCGCGAACGCGGCTACTCGACCACCGGCCGCTCTCGTCCCGCCATCACGCCGCTGCCACTCGGCCCAGCCCCGCCGTGACCAGCGCCGCGGACGGGACGGCGGGGCGTGCGGTCCGACAGCGGATGAACAGCGAAGCAGCAGTGGATCGGAACCCGGGCGGGGGCCGGGCGGAGCCGACGACAGGGGGACGGCGTCAAGGTGATGGTGCATATGCCCATGATGCGCAGCAGGCGTGGTGTCCGGTTTCGGCCAGTCGACCGGACTGCACGATTCGCATTCTCGACCGTGGGAGGTCTCTGCATGATCACGGGGGTCACGACCAAAAGCCTCACCGCAGAGGGTCTGTTCGGCGCTGCGGCGGCGCCCGGACCGGCTTCGCCGACCGACCTGACGGACCGCGACAGCGTGGTCGCGGTCTACCAATACACAACACGCCACGGCTCGCTGATGCCCGTCGCACTGGACCGGGTGGCCACCGAGCTGAACCTGTCGGTCGGCGAGGTGTTCGCCGCGGCCGCTCGCCTCGTCGAACTGCGCATGCTGCGCACCGAGGAGGGCGAGGACGGCATCCTGGTGCCGCTCGACCCGCAGACGGCGGCGACGCTGCTGGTTTCGCCGATGGAGCGGGCGATCCTCCAGCAACGGGACCGGGCCGACCAGTTGCGGGCCCGTATCGATGCCATCGCGGGCGGGTCGGGAACGGTCTCCGGCCCCCTCGGGGTGATCGACCGTGCGGAGGGCGAACCGGAGGTCCGGGGTCTGCTCCGGCTCGCCGCGGCCGACTGCCAGAGCGAGGCGGTGGCGCTCTGGCCCGGTGTCGACGGCATCTTCGAGTCCTGCTGCGCCGCCCTGGACTCCGGGGTCGCGCTGCGGGTCCTCGTCCCGCACCGCGAACGCGCCGGTTTCGCCTCCCGCGCCCGGGTCACCGAACTGGTGGGCCGGGGGGTGGAGCTGCGCACCATCCGCGCGGTGCCGCAGGCGGCGGTGGTCTTCGACCGCGGGATCGGCGTGGTGGTCGTGCCGGGCGACGGCTTGCTGCCACCGACCGCGCGGCCCGTGCGGGACGAGACCATGGTGCGCTGTCTGGTCGAGATGTTCGATCTGCTCTGGGAGTCGGCCAGCCCGTTCGAACCGGACGGGGCGGGCTATGCGGAGGACGTGGTGGACGACTTCCAGCGCGCCATCGCCCTGCTGATGTCCCAGGGGCTCACCGACGAGGTGGTGGCGCGCAGGCTCGGCATGTCCGTGCGCACCTGCCGCCGTCACATCGCCGCCCTGATGGACAGCCTCGGCTCCGTCAGCCGCTTCCAGGCGGGCGTCCGCCTGGCCCAGCGCCTGGCCGTCGACGCGACGGCCTGAGAGCCCGTCGGGTGGTCTCCGACCGAACGGCCGCCCGACGGACTCCGAGAACCTGGCGGTCTCCTGCCACCCAAGGGTTGTCCCGCAATACCTGGCGGGACACTCCTTGGCACGGGGCGGGAGACCGTCGGCCGTGGTGCTGTCGTCCGGCCCCGCCTCGTGCCCCGCGCCGGTCCCGGGCAGTGGGCGGGGCAGGTCCGGGAGCCGGCCGTCACCCGACCGGGCCGGACCGGTCCGGTGCGCGCTGCTCGGCGAGCAGTTGCCGATCCCCACGGGTCACCCGGCCGGGAACGCGCCGGCACCGGCGCCGGCACCGGTGGGGAGCGCCGCCCAGGTGCGCCCGGCCGTCTCCGTGTCCCGCGTGCGGTCCACGGGAACCAGCCGATGGGCGAGTTCCGCCAGCGGGCGGATGCCGAACAGGGACTCCAGCCCCAGTCCGGTCCAGCCGCGGCGGCGCAGTTCGGCCACGACCAGCGGTCCGCGCAGGAGGCGTCCGCCCGCGACCGTGTACGGCAGATCGAGATCGACCTCCGCCATGTCGTTCACCTCGCCGACCACGGCGGCCAGCACGGCCTGCGCCTCGGTCCCGCCCCGGGTGCCCGGCTCCCGGGCCGGGGCCGGGCCCGCCGTCTCCTCCACGGTGACGCGGAAGTCCTCGGGGCAGCACGCCCCCGGCTCGGTGTCCACGACGTTCAGGACGTGCCGCCGCAGTTCCCGCTGCGTCACCGGTCGCACCGTCGTCACCTCGGCGATCAGCCGCCCCCGGGCGGCCTCCGCCTCGTCCACCCGGGCCCGCAGCACCGCCGGGTGCCCGGCCAGCACCCGCTCGACCGCTTCCAGGTCGACCCGGTCCGCACCCGCCCGGCCGGTCCGCCGCGCCACCGGCGGGGCGTATCCGAACAGCGCCGCGGCCTCGCTCAGCCGCAGGTCGACGGCCGGGTCGCCGTGCGCCTCCAGCAGCCGGACGTAACCGTGCAGGAATGCCTCGACGCCGGCTTCGTCCATCACTTCGGCCAGCGCGCTCAGGCTGAGGCGCACCCCGTCGCCCAGTTCGAGCACGGTGAAGTAGGAGTCGGTTCCCGAACGCGCCCAGGCCGTGGGCTCCGGCCCGCGCAGGAACCGGTCGCGGCGGCCACCGCCGTGCTGCTCGGGCCTGCTGAGGAAGTTGACCTCGGAGGTCACCCGGAGCGGCTGCCCCCGGCGGTGGCCCTCCCGGGCCACCAGCTCGGCCAGTTCGTCCCAGGGCATGTGCGCCTGTTCCTGAGCACTGGTCAGCGCCTCGGCGACCCGCTTCGCCACCTCGCTGAACGCGGGGTCGCCGGACACGTCGACGCCGACCAGGGTGGGACTGAACATGCAGGTCATCACGTCCATCAGGGAGCCCTGCCGGTGGCTGGCCAGCCACCGGTGGGCCACGCCGGGCTCCCCCGTGTAGACGGCGCAGGCGACCGTGTAGGCGGCCAGGTGCACGGCGGCCGGCCACAACCGCAACCGGGCGGCGAGCTGCCGCACGGTGCCCAGCAGCGCGGGAGCGGTGAGGGTGGCGGCGTGCGCGGACGGGGCCGCCGCGCCGGGCGGGACTCGCCGGCGGGTGCCGAACGCGTCGGCGGGCAGCCGCCGTACCGTCTCCCGCCAGTACGCCGTCGTCCGCTCCCGCTCGGCGGGGGTGACGGCCGCCTCGGTGGCGGCGAGGCCGACGGGCTGGTGGGCGACCGGCGGAAGCTGGGCGCGCTGCCCCCGGGAGAGCATCCCCACCAGCTCGACGAACTCCCGCCGGAACAGGCCCAGTGACCAGTCGTCGCAGCTCATGTGGTGGAGCACCAGCACCACCCGGGCGGGCTTGCCACCGGTGGTCACGACGCAGACCCGGATGGGCCAGTCCCGCGCCAGGTCGAACTCGGTCTCGGTCAGCTCGGCGATCACTTCGGCCGGACCGGGGGTGCCGTCGGCCTCCGACGTGACGGTCCGCAGCCGCAACGGCCTGGGCGGGTGGACCACTTGACGCGGCCACGGCCGGGCCTCGCCGTCGATCACGGTGCGCAGCCCCTCGTGACGGCGTACCAGGAAGTCCACCGCCGTGCGCACCACGGACAGCGGGACCCCCGCGGGAACCGGGCTGTTGACCACGATATGCGCGTCGTGCCGGGTGCCGGGCGGCACCTGCTGGTACCTGAGCCAGTGGTAGCGCTGTCCCCAGCACAGCTCCGCGCCCCGCGCCCCGGTCCTGCTCTCGCCATTCATCCGCGGTCGCCTCCTCCGGCGTTCGTCCCGTCTTCCGGTCGCCGGCCTTCCGGTCGCCGCCGCCTTTCGAACCTTTCCAGAATCCCCTGCCCCGAGGGAAAACCGCAGCATTTCACGATGGCCAATGATGGACGGCAACTTGCTGTCACCGAAATCCAACCGGAGCGGGACTCGAAAGTGTTGACGACGTCAATCGGCATGCCGGATTCTCACTCCCGTCGGACGAATTGTTCGCCCGACAGACGTCCACATTCCTGGACGTCTCCTTCAGGGGAAGGTGTGATCAATATGTCGAAGGCTGCTTCGAAGGCTGCGGTCAAGGCCGCGTCGAAGGCCGCTTCCAAGGCCGCGTCGAAGGCCGCGGTCAAGGCCGCTTCGAAGGCCGCTTCCAAGGCTGCGGTCAAGGCCGCCGTCAAGGCCGCGGTCAAGGCTGCCTGATCGTCGAATCATCGCCCGGCACGCTTCTGACGCCGGGTGTCGGCACGCGGGTGCCGACCGTCACAAACGGTCGGTGCCCGCGGGCCGCACCTTTCCCTCCCCTTCCCTTCCCCCTTCCCTTCCACGGCTTTTCGGGCCGTTCTTCAGGAAAGGACCACTCCGGTGGATCGCGCCGAGATCATCGCGCACCTTCGCCAGTCCCTCACCGTCATTCTCGGCCGTCCCCTGCCCGAATTCGACGAAGAGACCAGGATCCTCGACGACCTGGAAATGGACTCCATGCGCTTCGTCGAGCTGCTCATGAGTCTTGAGGACACTCTCGGCCTGGAGGCGGATCCGGAAACCCTCGACCCGGAGGTTTTTCAGTCCGCCGGAGCCTTCGCCGACTACATCAAGGACCGTCTGGAATTCTCCCGCTCCGCGGGATGACCCGGTACTCCGTAAGGACTGTCCCGTATGAGCGAGACGATCACGGCATGCGAGGCCGCGGCCTACGAGGGCGGCCCGGTCCGGGGGCTGGCGCTCGCCCTGGCCGGCGCCGACACCGGACCGCCCCCGGGCGGCATCGGCGCACTGCCCTCCAGCGATGTGCCCCCGGACGCCGAGGTGGTGCCCAACCGTCTGGCGTCCCTGGAGGGCATCAGTTTCGTCCGCTGGCCCCTTCCCGGGCCGGCCCCGAAGCCCCCGGACACCGCCCGGCTCCGGTCGCCGGCCGCGCTTCTCGCGGCTGCGCGCGTGGGAGTGGTCCGCAGGCTGCTCGACGACGCGGTCGCCCACCTCTCCGCGCGCTCGGCGGGGGGCGAACTCCTCAGCCAGAAGCAGCTCGTGCGCGGCGTCGTCGCCGATGTGCACACCGAGTCGGAGGCCGTGCTGCGGCTGCTGCGCGTGGCCGGGCACGTCCCCGCCGCCGTGATCGACGCCCACGACCGGCTCACCGCCCTCGACTGGGAGGCCGCCAAGCTCCACGGCGCGGCCGGTTTCCTCGCCGACGGCCCGGCCCGTGCCGGATACGTGGCCTGGCTGGTCGCGGAGAGCTGGCTCGACCGGAACCACACCGCTGCGAAGGAGCCGACGTCGTGCTGACCCCGGCCGACACCCCCTTGCGGGAACTGCGCGAGGTCTGCCGCGAGGCCGGCCGCGAACTGCGCCGGTACGCCCTGGCGGTGGACTCCGACCCCGGCGGCACCACCGCGTACCTGGACTCCGCGGTCCTGGCCCTGATGCGGGCGGCGACCACGCCGAAGGAGTTCCGCACCCCGGACATGCCGGACGACCGGGGATTCGCCGACGGCTGTCTGTCACGGATCGTCGCCGGAGTGGAGATCGCCCGTGGTGACGCGGGCGTCGTCGCGGCCAACACCGGGGCCTCGCTGGCCGGAGCGGCCGTCGACACCCTCGGGAACGACGAACAGCGCGCGCTGTTCTACTCGGCCATCACCGACGGCCGTTCGTGGACCTGCTTCGGCATGACCGAGCCCGACCACGGCAGCGACGCCACCGCCATGGAGACCCGGCTCGACGCCCTGCCCGAACCTGCCGACGGCTACCTGCTGACCGGCGGGAAACGCTACGTCGGCAACGCCTCCCGGGCTTCGATCGGCGTGGTCTTCGGCCGCACCGGGCGCAGCCCGTTGTCCATCAGGGGTGCGCTGATCCCGCTGCCCACGCCCGGGTTCACCGCTCGGCCGCTCGACATGATCGGCCTGCGCGGGGCGCGGATCTGCCGCCTCGACCTCGAAGGCGTGCGGGTACCGCGCGAGATGGTGCTCGGCTCGCACCTGCCCGCCTCCCGGCGCGGCCTGTGGGGCATCGGCCGCACCTTCAACGCGATGCGTCTGCAGGTCGCCGCCCTCGCCCTGGGCACCGCCCTGGGCACCCGCGACTACGTGGTCGAGCAGCGGCCCCACTGGGACGGCCACGAGACGGTCTCCGCCCGCCTCGAAGCCGCTCGCCTGATGCTCTACGACGCCGCTGCCGCCGTCGACCACGACCCCGACACGCGCCGTCCCCCCTCCGCCGCCAAGCTGCACGTCACGGACCTGGCCGTGCACACCGCCCACTGGGCCGCCCGCGCCCTGGGGCCCGGTTCGCTCCAGGAGCACCCGCTGCTGGAGAAGTGGTGCCGGGATGTGCGCGCCTTCGAGTTCATGGACGGCACCAGCAACATCCAGCGCCTCCACATCACCAGCGACATCGCCTCCCGGAGGGCCAGACCATGACCGCCACCGCCGAACAGGCCGTACGGCCACAACCTCAGGCGCCGCCGGTCTGGGCCGCGCGGCGCGTGACCGGGGCCGACCACGCCACGGTCCTCGGCTTCTTCGCCGAGCCCGACTTCCGCTTCCGTACCCTGCGGTCCGAGGTCCTGCCCGAGTGGGAGGTCCTCTCCCTCCTGGACGACGCCAGGCTGCTGCTCGCCGACGGCGCGCCCGTCGGGCTCTACGCCGCCGAGAACTCCGGTGGCGAGCACGCCTGTCACCTCCACCTCCAGCTCCGCCTTTGCGCCCGGCTGCCGCTCGACGTCTGGGCGTCCGCGTACCACGAGGTGATCCGCGGACTGCTCCGGCACCGCGAGCTGATCCGGCTCACGGTGCTGGTGAGCGACGACGACGAACGCGGTCTGGCCGCCGCCCGGCTGGCGGGTCTCACCGAGGAGGGCGTCCTGCCCGGCATGACGGTCCGGGCCGGCCGCCGCCACGGCCAGGTCTTCTTCTCGCGTGTCTGGGAGCCCGTGTCATGACCACTGTGACCACCACGACCGCCGCGACCACCGCCCTGCGACTGCGCGGATACCGCTCGGCCGATCTGCCCCTGCTCTCCGGCGGCTGGCTGCCCGGCGAGCTCCTCGGCCTGCCCGACCCGGACCGGCCCCCGCTGGCCGACCCGGTGTCCGTCCCCGCCCCGGCGGCCGGCCGCCCCGACGAGGACCTGTGCGTCGTGGACGGCGTGGGCTTCGTCCGGTTCACCGAACTGAACTGGGTGCACCGCCGGGCCCGGCTCGAAACCGGTCTGCTCCACGGGGCGTCACATCTCGCCGGCCCGCTGCTCGAAGCGGCCCTCGACCACGCCTTCTCCTGGCTCGACCTGCGCCGTGTGCACGGCTGGTGCACCCCGGCCGGGCCCTTCGACGCACAACCGCTGCGCGCGGCGGGTCTGGCCCCGGAGGCCGAGATCCCGCAGGCGCTCTGGCTCGACGGCCGACCGGTGAGCCGCCAGATCTGGGGAGTGTCCCGCCGTGACTGACACCACGACCACCACGACCGGCACGGAGACCGCCGAGCCCCTCGTGACCGGCACTCCGGCCTCCGGGGCGGCCGTCCCCGTCGTGCTGGAGCAGCTGTCCCCCGAGGCCGCCGCGCGACTGCTGGTCGCGGCGGACCGGGACACCGTGCGCGGTTTCCTCGACCTCGACCCGGTCACCCAGAACGCCGCGCTGCTGGCCCGCGAGATCACCCGCCGGAACCTGACGGTGCTGCGGCACGGAGAGACGCTGCTCGGCTGTGCCGTCAACCCGTTGCAGCCGCGTCAGGCGTCCGTGGCCACCACCTCGCCCGATCCGGCGGCGCTGCGGGCCCTGCTGTCCTTCCTGCACACCTACCGCCGCTGCACCTCCTTCACCGCCGAGACCCGCGCCGGTTCGCCGGTGCTCCCCGCGCTGGAGACCTGCGGCTTCACCCGCGCGGGCGTCCTGCCCGGCCATCTCTTCCTCACCGGCCGCCACCACGACGTCCTCGTCCACCACCTCACCCACGCCGCGCTGGAGGGCTGACCCCATGGCGCTCGTCACCGTCCGCCACTTCACCGAGGCGGACATCCCGCTGCGCACCGCACTGCTGCGCGAGTCCCGGTTCCAGGCCAATCTCACCGACTTCGCGGTGAGCAGCTCCGACGACGCCCTGACCGAGCGGCAGCGCCGCGCCATCACCGAGGAACAGGCCGATTGGCAGTTCTTCACGATGTGCGGCCGCGGCGGCGACCCGATCGGCTTCGCCTGGATCACCTCCATCGACTGGCGGAGCCAGACCTGCGAGCTGTCCTTCGGCGTGCTGCCCAGTCACCGGGGCCCGTTCGGCGCGGCGGCGGTGGCCGCCGCCCACACCCATGTGCGCGAGGAGCTGAACATGCGGGTGGTGATCAGTCAGGTCCTCGAACACAACACCATGCTGGTGGCGGCCCGGGAACTGGCGGAGCAGCGGCAGGTCCGCTGCCCGTACGACTCCTACACGGTCGGCGAGTGGCGGACCGCCTGTTACTGGACCGAGGACGAGGAGGACGTGCGGCAGCGCGCCGAGGAAGCCGCACGCCGCCGGCGGGAGATCGCCGACCGCATCCGGAGCCGGACCGCATGACCGTGCCCGGCCCGATGACGGACGGCCCGACGACGGACAGCCCCATGACGGACGGTCCGGCCGCGCCCGACGGGTCCGTCTCCGGCTATCTGCGCCAGCCCGCCCTCGCGGGCGACCTGGTCGTCTTCGTCTGCGAGGACGATCTGTGGTCCGTGCCGGCCGACGGCGGCCCGGCCCGTCGGCTCACCGCGGGCGGAGCCGGCCCGTGCTCGGGGCCGCGGCTGTCGCCCGACGGCCGTCTGATCGCCTTCACCGCGGCGCCCGAGGGCACGCCGGAGGTGTGCGTGATCTCCGTCGACGGCGGCCCGCTCCGCCGTCTCACCGGACAGGCCGGCGACTGCCTCGTCCTCGGCTGGCATCCGCGTACCGGCGAGGTGCTCTACGCGACGACCGCGGGGCTGCCCACCGGCTTCGGCCGCCGGCTGTTCGCGGTCGGCCCCGACGGCGGCCCGCCGCGCCTGCTGGAGGCCGGTCCGGTCGCCGCCGTCGCCCACGGCCAGGGCGGCGGCGTGGTGATCGGCCGTTCCCTCGCCGACCCGGCCCGCCGCAAGCGGTACCGGGGCGGCGCGGCGGGCGAGCTGTGGGTGGACCGCGACGGCTCCGGCTCCTTCCGCCGGCTCGAACTCCCGCCGGGCAACCCGGCGTTCCCGTGCTGGGTCGGCGACCGGATCTACTTCGTCTCCGACCACGACGGCACCGGCAACGTCCACTCCTGCCGCCCGGACGGCTCCGGCCTGACCCGGCACACCCACCACACCGACTACTACGTCCGCGGGCTGGCGGGCGACGGGGAACGGCTGGTCTACCACCACGGCGCACAGTTGCGCCTGCTCGACCCGGCCGACGGCCGCGACCGCCCGGTCCCGGTCACCGTCCCCCCCTCCGGCGCGCAGCACCACCGCCGGATCGTCTCCGCCGCCGAGGACCTCGACCACGCCCGACTCTCCCCCGACGCCTCCCGTCTCGTCGTCGCCTCCCGGGGCAAGGTGTTCACCCTCGCCCCGTTCGACGGCCCGGTCCGCCGCCACGGCGCCCCGGACGGGGTGCGCCACCGGCTGCCGCAGTGGCTCGCCGACGGAACCCGTCTGGTCGCCGCGGCCGGGGACGACGCCCCCGGCGAGCGGCTCGTCCTGCTGTCCGCCGAGGGCGGGGCGGAGCTCGGCTCCCTGCCGCTGGGCGACATCGGCTACATCACCGAACTGGCCGCCGCCCCCAGGGGCGGCCGGGTCGCGTTCGCCACCAACCGGCAGCAGCTGTGGAGCGTGGACACCGACGCGTCCCACCCGGCTCCCCGCCTGCTGGACAGCAGCCGGTACGACCGGATCGAGGACCTGGCCTGGTCACCCGACGGCCGCTGGCTCGCCTACACCTTCCCGGGCACCCGGCGCACCACCGCCGTCAAGGTCGCCGAGCCCGCCACCGGCCGCACCGCGCCCCTCACCACTCCCGTGCTGCGCGACTCCACCCCCGCCTTCGACCCGCTGGGCCGCTACCTCTACTTCCTCGGCCAGCGCGATCTGCTGCCCGATTACGACCAGGTCCAGTTCGATGTCGGCTTCCCCCTGGGCACCCGTCCCTACGCCCTGCTCCTGACCGCCGACACGCCCCCTCCCTTCACCGGCGCGCCCCTCCCGGAACCCGACGACGGGCAACCGGTGGAGGTGCGCATCGACTTCGAGGGCGTGACCGGGCGCGTCGTGCCGCTGCCCCTCCCGCACGGCCGGTACGCGCAGGTGCGCGGTCTGCCCGAATCCGTGCTGGTCCTCGGTGTGCCACTGGCCGGCCCGGCCGCCGAGGGGGGCGCGGACCGCCCCCGCAGCCGCGAGGGCACGGTGACCCTGGTCGAGCTCGGCACCGGGGAGATCACGGAGGACTACCTCTCCCCGGTCGACGAGCTCGACACCGACCCCGCGGGCGGGTTCCTCCTGTACCGGCACGACCACCGCATCCGCCTGGTGCCCGCCGGAGTGCCCAGGACCGACGTCGAGGACTACGACAACGTCATTTCCCCGCCCGGCCGCGAGACCGGCTGGATCGACCTGGCCAGGGTGACCGTCCCCTTCCGCCCCGCCGCCGAGTGGCGGCAGATGTACCGGGAGACCTGGCGGCTGCAGAAGGAGGGCTTCTGGGACTCCGGCATGTCCGGCGTGGACTGGGACGCCGTCCACGACCGCTACCTCCCGCTGCTCGCACGGGTCGCCACCCGATCGGAACTCTCCGATCTCCTTTGGGAGTTGCAGGGCGAGCTGGCCGCCTCGCACGCCTACGAGCGCGGCGGCGACCACGGGCGCCCGCTCGGCCCCGACCGGGGTCCCGGCCACCTCGGCGTCGACTGGGAACCCGCCGGGCCCTCCGGGCGGTGGCGGATCGCGCGCGTCGTCCGCGGCGAGCCCTGGAACCCGGAGGCCACCTCCCCCTGCGGCCTGCCCGGTGTGGACATCCGCGCCGGTGACGAGATCGTCGCCGTCGACGGCCACCCCGTCGGTCCCCTCGGTCCGGGCGAACTGCTCGCCGGGCTGGCCGGCAGCGAGGTGGAGCTGTCGGTGCTGCGCCCCGGCGCGGCCCCCCGGCGGGTCGTCGTGCGCGCGGCCCGCGACGAGGGGCGCGCCCGTTACGTGGAGTGGGTGGAGGCCAATCGCCGCTGGGTCGACGACGCCTCCGGCGGACGCCTGGCCTACCTCCACGTCCCCGACATGTTCCACACGGGGTACGCCGACTTCGTCCGCCAGTTCCTCACCGCCCTCGACCACGAGGGGCTGATCGTCGACGTCCGCCACAACGGCGGGGGCAGCGCGTCCCCGATGATCCTGGACCGGCTCGCCCGCCGCCGCGGCGGCGTCGAGCACAGCCGCTGGAGCGGTGAGGTGCCGTACCCGCTGGAGGCACCGCACGGCCCGATGGCGGCGCTGATCAACGAGCAGACCGGTTCCGACGGCGAGATCTTCGGCCACATGTTCCGCGCGCGCGGCCTGGGTGCGCTGATCGGCACCCGGACCTGGGGCGGCACCATCGCCACGTGGCCCCGCCACCGTCTCGTCGACGGCACCCTCACCACCCAGCCGGAGTTCTGCTACCACCTCACCGGTGTCGGAAAGAGCCTGGAGAACCGGGGCGTGGAACCCGACATCACCGTCGAGCTGCCGCCCACCGGACCGGACCTTCTCCACCCCGACCCGCAACTCTCCACGGCTGTCGGCCACTTGCTCGGTTCCCTCCGGCCCCTGACCACCCCGGCCCCGGCTCCCGCCCCGCGCTCGGACGACGAGCCGTCCCCCGTCGTCGGCGCCCACCGCCAGGACATCCCATGACCTCCGGTCCCGCCCTCGCCACGACCGCCGCGCTCACCCCGCCCGCCCCGGGTATCGGCGACATCTGGTTCCTGCCCATCCGTCACCGTCCCGACTGGACGGCGCTCCTCTCCCCCCGGGAGCGCGACCGGCTCACCGCGCTCGGCGCCACACCCGCCGGGGCCTCGGTCGTGACGTCCCGCGCCGCGCAGCGCCTCGTCGCCGCCCGCTACCTCGGCGTCTCCCCGGCGACCGTCGACGTGGTCCGCTCCTGCGGACGCTGCGGCGATCCCACCCACGGCCGCCCGCACGTTCCCGGCGCCCCCTTCGACTACTCGGTCTCCCACTCGGAGGAGTGGCTGCTGATCGCCGTCGTCGGCTCCGGGCGCGTCGGTGCGGACCTGGACACCGTCGCCCCGTACCGCGACGTCGACGGTCTCGCCCGCATCGCCCTCACCTCCGCCGAGCGCCGCGCCCACGCCGGGCTTCCCGCCGAGGGCCGCCGGGCGGCCTTCCTCACCGCGTGGGTCCGCAAGGAGGCCGCCATGAAACTCGACGGGCACGGACTGGCCGCCCCGCCCGCTCTCATCGACGTCACCGGCCCCCGGGCCCTCGCGCCCACCGTCCCCGACTGGCCCAGCCCCGCGCCCTGCCTGACCGACCTCCCGGCCCCGCCCGGCCACGGCGCGGCACTCGCCACCTCCGAACCGCTGACCACGATCCGGCACCGGTCGGCAGAGCTGGAACTCTGACCCGGCGAGATCGCCGGGGAGCGGCAGGAGGGCACGAGGACCGGGTTGTTCGCAGCCTGCCCGCCGGTGTCGGCGGGCAGGCCCTGTTCACCGGACGGGGAAGCCGAAGGAGTATCCCTGCTCCCTCAGCCAGGGCAGGACCTCGCGCAGGGCGGCCACGGTCTGGGAGCGGTCGCCTCCCGCGTCGTGGAAGAGGACGGTCGGGCCGTTGACGATCTCCCTCTTGACGGTGGCCACCATGGTGTCCGCGCCGGGGCGCTCGAAGTCCCTGGAGTCGACGTTCCAGCCCAGCGGTCGCATCCCCCGGGACGCGGCGAGCTTTCGGCTGTACGGGGTGAAGGCGCCGCCCGGGGCCCGGTAGTACTGCGGCCGGACGCCTCCGGACGCCTTGATGATCATGCGTTCGGCGTCCAGGATCTGCTGGGACTGGTACGCCTCGGACTTGGTGTCCATGGCGGTGTCGTGCGAGACCGTGTGGTTGCACAGCCGGTGCCCGGCCGCCACGACGTCCTTGACCAGGTCCGGGTGGGCCTGGGCCTGCGTGCCGACCATGCAGAACGTGGCCTTCACGCCGTTGTCCTTCAGCAGTTGCAGCACCTGCGGCGTCCAGGCCGGGTCCGGTCCGTCGTCGATGGTGATGTTGACGCCCCGGTCACCGCGGTCCGAGGCGTGCGCGATGTCCGCCGCCACCGCGGCGACCCGGCCCTTCGGCGACGAGGCGTGCGCCTGCGGCGGCCGTCCTCCGGCGGTTTCGGCCTGCGCGGTCCACACCGAGGTGGCGGCGGCCATCGCCGTCACCCCGAGCGCCGCAGCGAGAAGCTTGCTGTGCCATCCCTTTCCCTTGTGCTTCGCCATGTCCGCCCGCCCCTTTGTCGTCTCCGTCGGTGCCCTGCCCCCATGAAGACATGCGAACGCCCGTGCGGGATCACTCTGTTACCAATCGCAGACGAATCCACCGGAGACCGGCGACAAACGCAGGAGCCCTGCGACGGACGAAAAGGTGGAAGGCGGGCAGTGGGGTCAGGCGGACGAGTCGGCCTTGTCCATGAAGGACAGCATCCGGGCGTTGGTCAGGTCGGGGTGGTCGATCTGCGGGCCGTGGCCGGTGGCGGCGATGGTTTCGGCCCGGGCTCCGGGGATCAGGCGGGGGACGCGTTCCTGTTGGCGTCGGGGGTGGAGCAGCAGGCTGCGCCTGCCCATGATCAGGAGGAACGGCGTCCGGATGGTGGCCAGTTCCTCGTCGGTCAGGGGGAGGGGCGCGGGGCGGCGGATGCGGAAGGCCCGTACGCCGGACCGGACCATCGCGCGCAGTTCCGGCACGACGAGGACCGGTTGTTCCAGCCAGGCGGCCAGACGGGGGCGCAGCGCCTTGGGGGCGAAGGTGGCGAAGAGGCTGGCGAAGATCCAGACGAAGAAGCGCAGGCCGACCTTCTCCAGGCCGCCCGGGTCGAGGGCGGTGACGGAGGCGAGCCTTCCGGGCTTCAGGTGGGCCTGGTTGATGACGAGCCAGCCGCCGTAGGAGGAGCCGACGAGGTGGACCCGGTCCAGGCCGAGGGCGTCGAGGGCCTCGTCCATCCATCGGGCGGCGCGCTCGGGCTGCCACATGGGTTCCCGGTGCACGCTGCGGCCGGGGTCGCCGGGGGTGTCGAGGGCGTAGACGGGGCGCTCGGCGCTGAGCGCCCGGGTGTTGGGGTACCACTGCGCGGAGCAGCCGCCGGACCCGTGGATCAGGACGACCGGGGTGCGGCCCTCGGCGGCCGGGTCGGTGGGGCCGTACCGGTAGACGTGCGTGGTGCCGAAGGAGGTCTCGACGTCCGTCTCGGAACGGACCGGTGCGCCCAGCGCGTAGACGGCGTCGCAGGCGGCGAAGTACCGGTCGCGCAGGGTGTCGTTGACGTAGCGGCCGATGTCGCGGCGGGGGCGGGTGGTGTTCTCGGGCACGGCGGCACCTCCGATGAGGACCCGTTGGGGATCGTCCGGCGATCCGTCCTTCGCGGTAGTGATACGACCGTACCATCATGTTGGTACAGCGGTACCATGAAGGGGTCCGGATCGCCGGAGCACGTGGACACGATCGATGGGTGGAGACACGGGAGCATGCCGAAGCGCGTGGACCACGAGGAACGGCGGAGCCAGATCACCGAGGCGCTCGTCCGGGTCGCCGGGCGGCGCGGGCTGCACGCGGTCGGCATGCGGGACGTCGCGGCCGAGGCCGGTGTGTCGCTGCGGCTCGTGCAGTACTACTTCGGGACCAAGGAGAAGCTGCTGCTCCACGGGCTCCAGCAGCTGACCGACCGGTTCACCGCACGGGTGGGCGACCGGCTGCGGGCCTGCGGCGCGGACCCCGGTCCGCGCGCGGCCGTCGAGGCGCTGCTCCTGGCCTCCCTCCCCACCGACGAGGAGAGCCGGACCTTCCACCTCCTCTACAGCTCGTACGCGATCCTGTCCGTGACCGACGAGGCGCTGGCCGCCCAGCCCTTCATCGACAACCCCGACGCCGCCGAGGACGCCCTGACCGGCCTGCTGCGACAGGCCCGGGAGGCGGGGCTGACCGGCCAGGACATGGACCCGCGCATCGAGGCCGTCGGCCTGCTCGCCATGGCGGCGGGCATGGGCACCAGCATCCTCGTGGGCCAGCGGCGGCCGGAGTCGGCCACCGAGGTGCTGCGCCACCACCTGGACCGCATCTTCACGCCCCCGGAGAGTCGTCCTCAGCCCGTGTGAGTGCGTGGATGCCGCCCCTGCCCCTTCTCACCGAACTCACCGAACCGTCGTCCAGGGGCAGTGTCCCGGGCCCGTCGGGTGTGTTCCCGTGACACCCATGACCACCGAGTAGAGGCTGGTCCGGGCGGTGATGAAGAGGCGGTTGCGCTTGGCCCCGCCCCAGGAGATGTTGGCCACCGTCTCGGGGACGTTCAGTCGCCCGATCAGCGTGCCGTCCGGGTCGTAGCAGTGCACGCCGTCGTCCATCGCGGCGACCCAGAGCCGGCCGCCGTCGTCGAAGCGGAGGTTGTCGAAGCGGGCCGCCGTACGGTCCTTCGCCGAGGCGAAGACCTCGCCGTCCGACAGCGTGCCGTCGTCCCGTACGTCGAGGACGCGGATGAACCCGGCCCGGGTGTCGGAGACGAACAGCCGTCGCTCGTCCGCCGAGAAGACCAGCCCGTTCGGTGCGCCGAAGCAGTCGGCGACCAGGCGCACTTCGCCGGTGGCCGGGTCGATGCGGTAGACGTTGTTGGAACCGATCTCGCTCTGCGCGCGGTAGCCCTCGTAGTCGCTGGTGATGCCGAAGTCCGGGTCGGAGAACCAGATCGAACCGTCGGACTTCACCGTCGCGTCGTTCGGGCTGTTCAGTCGTTTGCCCTGCCAGCGGTCGGCCAGGACCGTGAGCGTGCCGTCGTGTTCGGTCCGGGTCACCCGGCGGTTGCCCTGCTCGCAGGTGATCAGCCGGCCCTCGCGGTCGAGGGTGTTGCCGTTGGTGTGCCCGGCCGAGCGGCGGAAGACGCCGACCGCGCCGGTCTCCTCGTCCCAGCGCAGCATCCGGTCGTTGGGGATGTCGCTCCAGACCACCTGCCGCCAGGCCGGTACGTACACCGGTCCCTCGGCCCAACGGCAGCCGGTGTACAGGACTTCGAGGCCGTCGTCGCCGTTCATGCATCGACCGGTACGGAACCGGTCGTCGAGGGCCTCGTACAGCGCAGGGCACTTGCCGGTCATGAGTGTTCGTTCCCCTCAGCAGTTGCCGATCGGCAGTCACCGACCAGCAGTCACCGAACCATCTACGGCTTCGGCCGAAGATTGCAAGATGCCATATGGTCCCAACAAGCAAATATCGAACGGAGAGTCGTGGATCACATAGATCGCATGCTGTTGACGGAGCTTCAGCGGGACGCCACCCAGTCGTACGCCGCGCTGGGCAGGGCCGTGGGGCTCTCGGCGGGCGCCACGCACGAACGGGTCCGGAAGCTGCGGGAGCGCGGCGTGATCCGGCGCACCTCGGCCGAGGTCGATCCGGTGGCGGTGGGGTACGGCGTACTGGCCTACGTGACGGTCGACTCCACGTCCTGGATGGGCGATTCGGCGGAGGGCTTCGCCGCGATCCCCGAGATCCAGGAGGCGCACATCATCGCCGGGAACGCGTCGGTGCTGGTGAAGGTCAGGACCGCGACCACCGAGCAACTGCAGGACGTACTGCGCCGGATACACGCGATCGACGGGGTCAACGGGACCCGGGCCACGGTGGTCCTGGAGACCTTCTTCGAGCGGCCGGTCGCCCCGCACGTCGACGACCGGAAGGCGGAAGCAGAGGAACAGAGGGAACAGGAGAAACAGGGAGGAACGGGGAAGGAATGAATTCCCGGGCGGCTCTGCGCGATCACCCGCCCCCGTTGACGCTCGTCCGCCCCACCGCGCCGTTCTCCACTCCCCACTTCTTGAGGATCTTCACGTACTCGCCGTTCGCGATGAGGCGGTCGAGGGCTCCTCGTACGGCGTCGCGCAGGGCCGTTTCGGTTCTGGCGACCGCGATGCCGCAGAAGGCGGGGTCGAGTTGGTCCCCGAGGAGTTCGATGGCGTTGCCGCCCGAACGGGTCGTGGCGGCGTGGGCGGCCACGGGGAAGTCGGCGATGCCGGCCGCGGACCGGCCCTTGACGACGTCGTCGTAGAGTTCGTCCGCCGTGTCGAACTCCCGGGTCCTCAGGTCGTCGGCGCCCTGCCGGACCAGTTCGTCCAGGTAACCCCGGGCCATGCCGCCGCGCTCGATGGCAACCGTTCTGCCGGACAGGTCCTCGATGTCCCCGACGCCTTCCGGGTTGCCCTTGCGGACGAGGAGGGCGAGGCCGGAGCTGAAGTAGTCGATCATGTCGACGCCGCGTCCGGTACTGGTGCCGTCCGCCCGGCCCCGCTGCCGGTCCCTGGTGTCGGTCATCGCCGACATGACCAGGTCGTACCGTCCCACGTTCAGGCCGGCCAGCAGGGAGTCGAAGTCGTCGTTCTCGAACTCGAAGCGCACGCCCAGTTCGCGGCCGAGGGCGTTCCCGAGGTCGATGTCCACCCCGACGGACCTGCCGTCGACGTCGACGTACTCCATGGGCGCGTAGGTGATGTCCGAGCCGACGGTGACGACGCCCTTGTCCCGTATCTTCTTCGGCAGGACGGCGGCCGAAGACTTCCCGCCGGAGTGCGAACCGCCCGCGGGATCGGCGGTGCTCCCCGACTTGTTCCCCGCGTGCCCGGCACCGTCCGGCCACAGCCTCCAGCCCAGCGCCCCGCCGCCCGCCACGACCCCGACCCCGGCCAGCGCGGCGAGCACCCGGCGTCGGCTCGGAGCCGGGGGTCGGCTCGGAGCCGGGGGTCGCTTGGTCACGGCGTCGGCGGGCACGACAGCGGTCGGCACGGCGTCGGCGGACACGACAGCGGTCGGCATGGCCTCGGCGGGCGCGGCATCGACCGGTACGACAGCGGTCGGCACGGCGTCGACCGGCACGGGGGCGGGCACAGGGGGGCCGGGGCGACCGGAGGAGAGCGCCGCGGCCGGGCCGGGCCGTCCGGACAGGTGGTCCAGGCCCGCGGACAGCTCGCGCAGTCGTACGGCGACGGGTTCCGGCAGCCAGCCGGTGTACGGGCCCGGGTTGCCCGCCCGGGTCATCAGCACGGGCAGCGCGGGCCGGTGTTCCGGTTCCTTCGCCAGACAGTCCGCCGCGAGCTCCCGCAGCCCGTCCGGCAGGCCGTCCAGGCGCGGCTCCTCGTGCACGGTGCGGTACATGAGGACCTGCGGGTCGGCGCTCCCGTACGGGCCGGCGCCCGTCGCCGCGAACACGATCACCCCGCCGAGCGCGAACACGTCCGCCGCGCCCGTGACCTCGGGCCCCGACATGGTGAGCTGCTCGGGTGCCATGAACCCGGGGGTGCCGAGCGCGGTGCCCGTCGCCGTCAGGGCCGTCTCCACGGCCGAGTACGCGATGCCGAAGTCGATGACGCGCGGGCCCTCGGCCGTGAGCAGGATGTTCGACGGCTTGAGGTCGCGGTGGACCAGGCCGTGCACGTGCACCGCCGCCAGGGCGTGCAGCAGGCCCGCCGTCAGCAGCCGCACCGTGTGCTCGGGCAGCGGCCCGTCGTCGCGGACGGCTTCGGTCAGGGAGACGCCCGGCACGTAGTCGGTCGCCATCCAGGGCACCTCGTCGTGCGGCGCGGCGTCGACGACGGGGGCCACGAACGGCCCGCTCACCCGCCGGGCGGCGGCCACCTCGCGGGCGAAGCGCTTCCGGAACCCCTGGTCGTCGGCCAGTTCGGAGCGCGCGGTCTTCACCGCCACGGCCTGCCCGTCCGCCGAGTGGCCGAGGTAGACCCGGCCCATGCCGCCGCCCCCGAGCAGCCCGGCGATCCGGAACGGCCCGATCTGCCGCGGATCGTGCTTCGACAGCGGTCGCACCGAAATACCCCCACCCACTACGGCGATTGAGTACGGCAGTATTCCGCACCCGCCCGCCCCACCGCCCCACCGGAACCGAGGTCCACGCCCGCACCGCCGAGCCGCCGGCCGAGCTGGCCATCGGTCTGGGCCTGAACCCCGAGGGCCGGCTCGACACCAGGACCGGCACGGTCACCGTCGGCGGCACGGCGACCTGCAACAAGCCGGCCCGCATCGCGCTCTCCGGCCTGGTCGCGCAGACCCAGAAGGCCGGCGAGGCGGTCGGCCGGTTCGAGGGCGAGGTCGTCGACTGCGTCCCCGGCGCCCCGGTCCCGTGGAGCGTCGCCATCCCCACCACCGCGATGGAGCCCGGCGTCTCCTTCCGTACCGGAACCGCCGTGCTGCGCGGATTCGGCAAGGCGGACGACCGCGACTACCCGGCGACCGTGAACGCCGGTGACAACACTGCACAGATCACCCTGGTCAAGTCCTGACCTTCCGCCATATTCCGCACCAACACACGACACCTGTCACGCAGAGCAAGTGAGAAGTGACACATGAACACGTGACGCGGGGTGTCGCGGGCGGTCCTGCCCGCGACACCCCGCGCCGCGCACACCCACCCGCCCCGCACGCACACCGTCCAACTGCCCCGCACACAGGGGAGTTGACCGATATAAATCATCGCGCACATGTGCACTTACCACTGGTGCAGGAAATTTGCCACCGGTTGTGAATATTCCGGGGCGGGCGTGCAACTGGCGTGTCGGTCTTGACAATTGACCGTCTGACCGATGTTAAGATCATCTTACTTCCAGTGGGCTGACGGCATATGGGGGCATTCCAGGAGGAATGAATTCCTCGGCCACACATCCGGAGGGGCCTTCCTTGGGTGGCGCAAGCAAGGGTTCGACCAGCCCGGAATGTGCGGTACGCGAGGGAGCGCAGAGCCGTTTCCCTAGCCATGGCACTTGAAGTGAGTTTCATGACATTTGCACAGGGCCCTCTTTCCTGGGCACTGGTTGTCGTCGCATTGATCGCTGTGGGTGCCGTTCTGCGCGCTCGCAGGGTCAATATCGGACTGCGCAGACAGAACACCGAACTCCGGGCCGACCGGGATGCGTTGCAGCGCAACCGGGACGAACTACACATGGCGCACACCACCCTGACGCACCGCCACTCCTCGGAGCTGGCCGAGGTGCGCAGGGACGCCGAGGAGGAGACCAAGGCGGTCCTCAAGGCTGCCGTGCGCACCCTCCAGGGGCTCGCGGACGAGCAGCAGGTGGTCATCGCGAACGCTCAGCAGAAGCACGGCGACGACCCCGGAATGCTCGCCGACCTGATGGCCGTCGACCACGCCAACAGCCAGTTCGGGCGTCGCGCGCAGGGCATCGCGGTGCTGTGCGGCGGCTGGCTCGGGCGCCGCGAGACCGTCGCCTCGGTCTTCGACGTGGCCCGCAGCGCCCAGGGCCGCATCCGGCAGTTCGACCGGGTGCGGATCAACGGGCAGGCGAACTTCTCGGTCGTCAGCAAGGCCGTGGAGCCCGTCGCGGTCGTCCTCGCCGAGCTGCTGGCCAACGCCACCAACTACTCCGCCCCCGGCACCCCGGTGGAGATCAACATCCAGGCCGTGCCGAAGGGCGTCTGCCTCATCGTCGACGACGCCGGTCTCGGCATGGGCCAGGAGGAGAAGGACCGCGCCGCGGCACTCCTCGCGCCGCAGGCCTCGATCAGCGTCTCCAGCCTGGGCATTCCCCCGCAGTTCGGTTTCGCCGTCTCCGGTGTGCTGGCCGCCCGCTACGGATTCAAGGTCTCGGTGGACTCCGTGTCCCCCTACGGAGGTGTGCGCGCGGTGGTCCTGCTGCCCGACGAACTGCTCACCAACGACGTGCCCGCCGCTCCCCCGGCCGCCGTCCCGCACGAGGCGGACGTGGCCTCGCTCCCCCGGCGTCAGGCCCCCGCCCACTCGGCGCCCGTGCAGTCGGCGTCCGCGCAGTCTCCGACCCCGCTGTTCCCGCCGGCCCATCACCCGGTCGCCGCCCCCCAGCCCGCCGGGCCCGCCGTGGGGATGCCCACCACCGCCGGCGGCCTGCCCAAGCGTCGTCGCAAGAGCCCCGTCTCGGTGGTGCCGTCGACCGAACCGACGCCGGTGCGCAGCAACGAGGAGACCGCTTCCCGCCTGGGCGCGTTCCAGCGCGGAACGCGATCCGGGCGTGACATGACGACGACGGAAGGACCCGAGTTCCAGTGAATCCCGATCTGTCCTGGGTACTCAACGATGTGCTTCAGGTACCCGGTGCCCGGCACGCCATCCTCGTCTCCGCCGATGGTCTGCTGCTGGCCAGCTCCAGCGACATCGGCCGGGACGACGCGGAGACCGTGGCGGCCGCGATGAGTTCCATGCAGTCGCTGAGCCGGGCCGTGGCCCCCTTCATCGGGGCCCAGGTCCCGGGCCGCTGGCGCCAGACGCTGCTGGAGTACGAGCACGGCTGGATCTTCCTGATCGCGGCGGGCTCCGGAGCCTACCTGGCCGCCGCCGCCGCTGCCGACGTGGACATGGAGGCCATGTCCTTCCGCATGCAGCAGCAGGTCACCGCGCTGGGGAAGGCGATGACCACACCTCCCCGCCACAACGCGGGGATCGACATATGACGATGCCGGGTGAGGAGCAGGCGGTCAGCAGCGGGTTCGTCCGCTCCTACGTCATCACCGGGGGGCGTGGTCTGCCCGAGGCGGGGGACCTCTCCCTCGTCACCCTGGTCACCATCGCGCCGGACCGGCAGCCGCCGCCGAACGCGAGCCCGGAGGTCCGGGCGATCTGGGAGCTGTGCTCCGGCGGTTACCTGTCGGTGGCCGAGGTGGCGGGTCATCTCGGTCAGCCGGTCGGGGTGGCCCGGCTGCTGCTGAACGATTTAGCGGAACAGGGTCATCTGATCCGCCGCAAGGCGCCGCCGCCGGCCCAGCTCGTTGACAGGAAGATCCTCGAAGAGGTGTTGCATGGACTCCACGTCCGGTTCGGCTGAGAGCATCTATGTGCCGGACGCGGTACGGCGTGCGGCGAAGATCCTCGTCGTCGGACACTTCGCCGTGGGCAAGACGACGCTCATCGGCACCCTCTCCGAGATCACTCCGCTGCGTACCGAGGAGCGGATGACGCAGGCGAGCGCCCACGTCGACGATCTGCGGGGCGCGCCCGACAAGGTGACCACGACGGTCGCGCTGGACTTCGGGCGTCTGACGCTGAGCGACGAGCTGGTGCTGTACCTGTTCGGCACGCCCGGACAGCAGCGCTTCGTCGAGCTGTGGGAGGACATGGCGCGCGGTTCGCTCGGCGCGCTGCTCCTCGTCGATCCGGCCCGTCTCGCCGACACCTTCCCGGTGATCGACCTGGTCGAGACGTACGGGCTGGAGTACGCGGTCGCGGTGAACAGCTTCGACCCGTACTCGCAGCACGCCGAGGAGGAGCTGCGCGAGGCTCTGGACCTGCTGCCGGACACCCCGGTCGTGTACTGCGACGCCCGGGACGAGAAGTCGTCCGCACAGGCCCTGATCACCCTGGTCCAGCACCTGCTGGCCCGCGTGGCCTGAGAGCCTGTCGGGTGACCTCTGACCGGGCGGCCACGCCCTGGCACGCATGCTTCCGGCGTTGCCGAAATGCCCTGGTAGCTCTGCTACGAGGACACTCCGGCGCCTTGGAATCGCACGCACCAGACCGCGTCCGCTGCCCGGTCGAAGGCCACCCGACAGGTTCTGAGGGGCGCCCGGCCGGCTCCCACCGGCCGGATGCCCTCGACCGCCCGTACCGCCGGTGCGGGCGGTCCGGGCTCCGTTTTCCGTCCACCTTCCGGGCCCCGCGGGGGCCCGGACCCACCTCTAGGAATGACATATGGACTCGTCGCCGGGAGCCACCCCGTACGGCGCCCCCACCGGGTGCCCGATGCACCACGGGGAGCGGCAGACGTCGCTCTACGGGCCGGAGTTCGCGTCCGACCCGCAGAGCGTGTACGACGCGTTCCGGGCCCACGGTCCCGCCGCCCCGATCGAGCTGGCCCCCGGGGTGGAGGCCACCCTGGTCGTGCAGCACGAGGCCGCGCTCCGGGTGCTGCAGAACCCGTCCTTCTTCGCCCGGGACTCGCGGCACTGGGCCGCGCTGCGGGAGGGGCGCGTACCGCTCGACAGCCCGGTGCTGCCCATGATGGCGTACCGGCCCAACTGCCTGTTCACGGACGGCACCGAGCATCTGCGGCTGCGCAAGGCGGTCACCGAGAGCCTCGGCCGGCTCAACACCACCCGGCTCAGCCGGGACGTGGAGCGCATCGGCGACTACCTCATCGACCAGTTCATCGAGCGCGGCACCGCCGACCTGCTGGGCGAGTACGCCAAGCTGCTGCCGCTGCTGCTGTTCAACCAGCTCTTCGGCTGCCCCGGTGACATCGGTGACCGGCTGACCCGCAGCATGTCCGCCATCTTCGACGGCGAGGACGTCCTCCGGGCCAACGACGAGCTGACCGAGTGCCTGATGGAACTCGTCGCGCTCAAGCGGCGGCAGCCCGGCGAGGACATCACCTCCTGGCTCATCCAGCACCCGGCGGGGCTGCGGGACGAGGAGCTGAAGGACCAGCTCGTCATGCTGATGGGCGCGGGCATCGAGCCGGAGCGCAACCTGATCGCCAACGCGCTGCTGCTCATGCTGTCCAGCGAGACCGGGGCCGAGCAGCGGCGGGGCACCGGGATGCTGGTCGAGGACGCCCTCGACGACGTGCTGTGGAACAACCCGCCGATCGCCAACTACGCCACGCACTACCCGGTCCAGGACATCGACCTGGGCGGTGCGACGCTGCGGGCGGAGACCCCCGTACTGATCAGTTTCGCCGCCGCGAACAGCGATCCCGCGCTCACGGACGCCCGCCAGACCCTCAGCAAGGGCGCCCATCTGGCCTGGGGAGCGGGCCCGCACGTCTGCCCGGCGAAGTCCCCCGCGCAGCTCATCGCCCTCACCGCGATCGAGAAGATCCTCAACACCGTGCCCGATCTGTCCCTCGCCGTGTCGCCCTCCGGCGTCGAGTGGCGGCCGGGTCCGTTCCACCGCGCGCTGGTGTCGCTGCCGGTCCGGTTCAGCCCGAGCCCGGCGCGCGGCGCCAAGACGGCAGCGATGCAGATGCCCGTTTCGCCCCGGATCGCAGTACCGACCGAGACGCCCGCCCCGCACCCGGCGCACGCCCAGCAGCCGAAGCGGACGAAGGGCTGGTGGAGCTCCTTCCTGGACGTCTTCCGCGCCTGACCCCATACCGGGCGGGCGGGATGTCCGTATAAACGGGGGTTTCACACCATCAAATGCAGGACATTGCAGAGGAGTTGAGGACACGCCCGGCATATGACAAGGGGCCGGGCGCGGGTTTGTCTGTGATAGGGGCAACAGATATCCACGCATGGCTGCCGTATGCGGAGGGGTAGGTTCTGCCGGTAACCAGGAGCCCAGGTCAAGGAACTCTGCGTGAGCGCTATAGGTGGCACAGCCAGCCCCCGCGACGGTCGCCGTGCCCTCATACCCCTCCTACGACGCCTCAGATCGCCGGAGGGGCAGGCCGATCCCTACCCCGTACTGGCCTCGCTGAGGGCCATGGGCGATGTGGTGCGCGCACCCTGGAACGCGTACTTCGTCACCGGCTTCGACACCTGCAGCGAGGTGCTTCGCGGCCGCAACTGGCTGGCTCCGGACTTCGCCTGGCAGGAACGCCAGGCGGACACCGAGCGCTGGGAGGCGGTCGCGACGCAGGAGATGACCAAGACGCTCTCCCGGCTCAACGCCCCCGAGCACACCTGCCAGCGCCGCAGCCTCGGCAACCTCTTCGACCGGTCGACCATCGAGCGGCTGACCCCGCAGGTCGAGGGGCACGTCACCCGGCTCCTGGACGAGCTGGAGGAGAAACTGCGCTGGGGCGAGGCCGACTTCGTCAGCACGGTCAGCGAGCAGCTCCCGATCAGCACCATCGGCAGCTGGCTGGGGATACCTCCCGAGGACTACCCCCACATCCTGGAGATCACCCACAACCAGGTGCACGCCCAGGAACTGCTGCCCACCAAGCGCCAGCTCGCCGAGTCCGCCGAGGCGACCGTCCAGCTGCGCACGTACTTCACCGAGATGGTGCGTCGGCGCCGGGCCGATCCCGGCAACGACGTCCTGACGGGCTGGATCCACACCTGGGACGCGAAGGAGCCCGACCGCGAGCGGGCGGACGAGATCCTCTACCGCCTCACCATGTTCGTCACCATCGCCTCGCTGGAGACCACCGCGACGTTGCTGTCGGCCATGGTGGAGCTGCTGCTGAAGGAACCCGGCCAGTGGGAATGGCTCGCGGAACACCCCGGCCACATCGACTCCGCCGTCGACGAGGTACTGCGGTACGACCCGCCGATCCACATCAACACCCGGATCGCGGCCGAGGACACGGTCCTGGCGGGTGTCCCGATCGCGAAGGACAGCATGGTCCACGTGCTGTACGGGGCCGCCAACCACGACCCGCGGCGCAACGAGGACCCGGACACCTTCGACATCCGGCGCACCGGCACCCACCTCACCTTCGGGGGCGGGGTGCACTACTGCCTCGGCGCGGCCCTCGCCCGCCTGGAGGCCCGCACGCTGCTCACCCAGCTGCTGAAGCGTTTCCCCACCCTGCGCACCGTCTCTCCCGCGGTCTACGCGTCCCGGCTGGTCTTCCGGCGGGTCACCTCGCTGAGCGTGGCGGCATGAAGTCCTCCTCCACCACCGGCCGCTCCTCCAGCGCCCGCAGCTCCTCCACCGCCGCTCGCCGCTCCCCCACCACCCGCCGCTCCTCCCGCGAGCAGCCGGAGACCGTGGCCGTCCGGCGCGAGGGCCCCCTTCTGCGCATCGAACTGAACTCTCCCGCCACCGGCAACGCGGTCACCGAGACGATGCTCGACGAGCTGCTGACGGTCCTGGCGGTGCCGGACCCCGACGTGCGGGTACTGGTGCTCAGCGGGGCCGGGGACGACTTCTGCCTGGGCGGCGACCGCAACGAGTTCGCCGGCTGGCTCGACGAGGACCCCACCGGGCGGGGCATCCGGATCACGGGCGAGAAGGCCCGCCGGGTCTGCGAGGCGATCTCCACCAGCCAGGCCGTGACCATCGCCCGGGTCCAGGGCAAGGCGATCGGCGCGGGTCTGGCGCTGGCGCTGGCCTGCGACCTGCGGGTCGGTGCCGAGAACGCCGGTTTCCGGCTGCCCGAGCTGGCCCTCGGACTGCCCACCGCCTGGGGCGGCCTGCTGCCCCGGCTGATCCACGAGGTCGGGGCCGCCCGCGCCCGCGAGCTCATCCTGACCGGGCGCGCCTTCGACGCCGCCGAGGCGCACGAGCTGTCGATCCTCCAGCGCGTCGTCCCCGAGGACCGGCTCGACGCGGCGGTCACGGAGTGGGCGAAGCCCGTCGTGCGCCGCCCCGAGGCCGCCCTGCGCGTCACCAAGGCCCTGCTGAACTCCTACGCGGCCCCCACCCGGCTGGCCGACCCGTCCGTACTGGACGCGGAGCTGATGGCCACCGTCGCCGCGGCCACCCGGAGGCGCTAGGCGCAAAGGCGGTAGGCCCGGAGGCGGCGGTTCCGGAGGAAGCGGGTCCCGTGCCGGTGAGATCGCCCACAGGGCTTTCCGGTGCTCCGGGCACCGGATAGTAGACAGCGCCCCCGACAGAACATCGGCGTTTGTCCGTGTTGATGAGCCGATGTCCGGACATCGCCCGGCGCTGCCGGGGACCGCCCGGTGCACACCGCCGTTCCGGGAGTAGGCAAACGCTTCTGACGGGGCAGCAGCCCTCCGCCGGGACCCGGCGCCTCCCACCAGCACGCCCGCACGCCCGTTTCAAGCGCCGCGCCGCACTACGGGCCGGGGTAGTACTTCCGCTTGTTGCCCCGGTCCGGGGGCCTTCCAACAATGACGACCGCAAGCCGCCCCGAAGCCGGGCGCGGGAGCTGCGCGGAGCCGGTCGCACGGGGCCGCTCCGCGATCATCGAGCGAGGTCGCACATGAGTAAGCACCGCAGGAAGACGCCCTACCGGCGCATAGCCGTCGGCGTCCTGGCCGTGGGAGCCGTGGGTGTCCCCTCCGTCGCCATGGCCTGCTACGACCCCCACGGGAAGCCGGCCGCCGAGGCGTCGTGGCACCACACCTCGCACCGGGGCGGGCCGAGGACCCACACCGTCCCCGCGAACGCCCCGAAGCCCACCGCATCCACCGCCCCGTCCACCCCGTCCGCCCCGTCCACGGGCGCCCCCGCCACCGGGGCCACGGCCCGTGTGCTGGCCCTCGTCAACAGCGAGCGCGGCAAGGCGGGTTGCTCGCCGCTGAAGCAGAACGCCGAGCTGACCAAGGCCGCCCAGGCCCACAGCGAGGACATGGCCGCGCACCGGAACATGTCCCACACCGGCTCCGACGGCTCGGCCCCCGGCGACCGGATCACGGACGCCGGCTACGAGTGGCGCGCGTACGGCGAGAACGTCGCCTACGGCTACGACACCCCCGAGAGCGTCATGGCGGGCTGGATGTCCAGCCCCGGTCACAAGCGCAACATCCTCGACTGCTCGTTCAAGGAGATCGGCGTGGGCCTCGCCCAGCCCGGCAGCTACTGGACGCAGGACTTCGGCACCGCCCGCTGATCGGCTCCTTGCGGTTCCTTCCTTCGGCTGCTTCGCCGCGGCTTCTCCGCCTCGGCGCGCGGGGCCGGGCCCGGCTGGCTAGCGTGACAAGCCGGATCCCCCACCCACCGAACGCGAAGGAGTCAGGACCATGGCCGCACAACCGGAGGGCACACCGTGCTGGGCCGATGCGATGTTCGCCGACGTGGAGGCGGCGAAGAGCTTCTACGGTGACGTGCTGGGCTGGACGTTCGGCGAGGCCGCGACGGAGTTCGGCAGCTACACGCAGGCGTACGCCGACGGCAAGGCGGTCGCCGCCGTGGTGCCCCCGATGCCCGGCCAGGAGAGCCCGGCGGCCTGGTGCCTCTACCTCGCATCGGACGACGCCGTCGCCACCGCCGAGAAGATCCGGGCGAACGGCGGCGAGACGCTGATGGACCCCATGCGGGTCGACCGTTTCGGCACGATGGTGCTGGCCCGCGACCCCGGCGGGGTGGTCTTCGGCGTGTGGCAGGCGGGCGCCCACGAGGGCTTCGAGGCGCAGGGCGTGCCCGGCGCGTACGCCTGGGCCGAGGTCTTCACCCGGGAGCCCGAGAAGTCCGACGCCTTCTTCCCCGCCGTCTTCCCGTACGGCATGGTCAAGGTGGCGGACGAGCACGTCGACTTCCGGCTGTTCAGCATGGGCGACCGGGCGGTCATGGGCCGGATGAGGATGGGCAAGGAGTTCCCGCCCGAGGTGTCGCCGTTCGTGAACGTGTACTTCACGGTCGCGGACTGCGACGCGGCGGTGGAGAAGGCGACCGGCCGCGGCGCGGTGCTGCGGTTCGGCCCGATGACCATGCCGTTCGGCCGGTTCGCGGCGCTGACCGACCCGCAGGGCGCGGCGTTCTCCGTCATCGACATCAACACGACCGAGGGCGAGTTCCCCCGCATGTCCCCGGCGTGACGGACGCCGTACGGGCGTGGCACCGGGGCCGGGCCCTGCCGTGACGCCCGTACGGCGGGCTCCGCCGAGTTGCGCCCCGGCCCCGGGTGGGATTGCTTCGAGGTGGGGAGGGCGGTGGGGCGCGTACGCACGCGTGCCCTTTTCCTCCCCGGTTGGGGGTGAACCTCCGTGCTGTTCGCCGACCGTGTGGACGCGGGACAGCAGCTGGCCGAGGCGCTCCGCCGTCTGGAGCGGGAGAACCCGGTCGTGCTGGGACTGCCCCGTGGCGGAATCCCGGTGGCCTTCCAGGTGGCGCAGACGCTCGGCGCCGAACTCGATGTGATCGTGGTCCGCAAGCTCGGTGTGCCGCACCACGAGGAGGTGGCGTTCGGCGCCATCGGCGAGGGCGGGGTGCGGGTCTTCAACGAGGACGTCGTGGGCCGCCTCCGGTCCGCGCGACAGGATCTCGCGGCGGTGGAGCGGGTCGAGGCGGCCGAGCTGGTGCGGCGGGCGCAGGTGTACCGCGCGGGCCGGCCGCGCATCCCGCTGGCCGGCCGGACGGTGGTCGTCGTGGACGACGGCGTCGCGACCGGCGCCACGGCCGAGGCCGCCTGCCAGGTCGTACGGGCGCAGGGCCCGGCCCGGGTGGTGGCGGCCGTGCCGGTGGCCCCGCCGGATGCGGTCGTACAGCTGCGGCGGAGCGCGGACGAGGTGGTGTGCCTGTCCGTGCCGCGCCTGTTCCACGCCGTCGGCGAGTGGTACCGGGACTTCGAGCAGACCTCCGACGAGGAGGTCGTCACCCTGCTGGCGGAGGCCCGGCAGGGCGGCCGGGTGCCCCCCGGCAGCGACTGACCGGCCGGAGACCGGCTTCCGGGACCGGAAGCCGGACCGGGTCCGGGGCTCAGTCCGCGCAGTACGTGTCCTGCTCGGGCCGCTCCCCCGTCGTCAGGAACGTGGTGACCGTGCGGTCGCCGCAGGCGTTGCCGTTGCCCAGGTAGATGCCGTGTCCGCCGTGGTCGACGGCGACCATCCGGGCCCGGTCGCCGAGCGCCTCGCGCATCTTCAGGGCGCCGGCGTACGGGGTCGACGGGTCCCGCAGGCCCTGGACCATCAGGATGTTGGAGGGTCCCTCGTCGGTGATCCTGGTCGGCCGCTCGGCGGGGGCGTCCTTCCAGAACGCGCACGGGGTGATGTTGGCCGGCAGCCCGGCGGTCAGCGGGTGCTTCGCCCGGTCGGCCGCGACGGCGCGCCGGTAGCCGGGCACGGAGGCCGGCCAGCGCACGTCGTTGCAGATCACACCGATGGTGACCGCCGCGTCCTGGTTGGACAGCGGCCGGTCCAGTCCGGGCGGCAGGACCGGCTTCGCCGCCGGGTCCCCGGCCGCCCGGATCAGCTCCGCCAGCTGCGAAAAGGCGGAGTCGTTGTACAGGGCCATCTGGAGGGCCTGGAGCAGCCGGTTGCCGGTCAGCGGCGTACCGGGCGTGGTGGTCTCCTTCGGTGCGCGGTCCAGCCGCGCGGCCAGGTCCAGCACCAGCGGCCGTACGTCCCGGGCCTCCCGGGCCAGCCGCAGCCCCTCCGCCTCCCGGGCCGGATCCGCGGCCCAGCGCGCGAAGTCGGGGAACCTGACCTCCACGGCCGGTGCCATGTTCGCCATCCAGCCCCGGCTGACCCGCGACGGGTCGGGGTCGCCGCTGCTGTCCAGCACCCAGCGGTCCGTGTGCCGCGGGTACTTCTGCGCGTACACGGCGCCCACGTACGTACCGTACGAGCTGCCCCAGGCCGAGAGTTTCTCCTCGCCCAGCACCTGCCGGAACCGGTCGATGTCCCGTACCTCGTTGGCCGTGGTCAGGCTCCGCAGCATCGCCCCGCCGTTGCGGGCGCACGCCTCGGCGGTGCGGCGGGACCGGGCCACGTTCTCGGTGATCGAGCCGTCGGCGGCGGGCCAGGACCGCATGTGCACCAGGTCCCGGTCCTCCGGTTCGAGCCCGCAGCTCGCCTTCGTGCTGCCGCCGACCCCGCGCGGGTCGAGGCTCACGATGTCGTACCGGCCGCCCATCTCCTGCCGCAGCCGTTCCCCCTTCTTCGCCACCAGGGCCACCCCGGAGGAGCCGGGGCCGCCGGGGATCAGCAGCAGCGTCCCGCGGCGGGCCCCGGGGCGGTCGCTGCGGACCCGGGTCACCGCGATCCGGGCCTGCGGGCCGTCCGGGGCGCGGTAGTCGACCGGTACGGGCAGCTCGGCGCACTCCTGGGCGGCGGGGCCACCGGCGACGGCGCAGGGCTTCCAGTCGAGGGCGGGTAAGGCCGCGTGGGCGGACGGGGTGACGGCCCCGGTGAGGGCGGTGGCGACGACGACGGCGGACAGGGCGGTGAGGGCGACGGACGTGCGGCGAGTTGTCATGGCGCAAGCCTGGCCCGGCCGGGTCGCGCGGCCCATCCGGCAGGCGGGACACCTCGGGGTGGGGGTATCCCCCTGCGGCGATAGCCTGGTGTTCGGAGCAGGCAGGAGAAGAACGCCCATGGGAGCCCGGAACCCCCAAGGTCCCGTCGTCGCGGTGGTCGCGCTCGGCGGTGCGCTGGGAGCGTCCGTCCGGTACGGGGCGAATCTGATCTGGCCCACCGCCCCGGGCGGCTTCCCCTGGACGACACTGGTCGTGAACGTCGTCGGATGCGCGGTGATCGGCGTGTTCATGGTGGTGATCAGCGAGGCATGGGCGGCACACCGGCTGGTGCGGCCGTTCTTCGGTACGGGGGTGCTCGGCGGGTTCACCACGTTCTCCACGTACGCGGTGGACATCGAGCGGCTGATCGACGCCGACCGGGTCCGCACCGGCATGGCGTACCTGGGGCTGACACTGCTCGCGGCCCTCGCGGCGGTGTGGAGCGCGATGTGGGCGACCCGCCGCGTCCTGGCGTGGAGGCAAGCATGACGAGGCCGTACACAGAGTCCCCGGAGCACCCGGAGCACGCACCGCGTACGGAACGGGCGCTGCGCCTGACGGTCCTCGTCGGCGAGTCCGACGTCTGGCACCACAGGCCGGTGTTCACGGAGATCGTGCACCGGGCCCACCGGGCGGGTCTCTCGGGCGCGAGCGTGTTCCGCGGGATCGAGGGCTTCGGGGCCTCGTCGATGATCCACACCCAGCGGCTGCTCTCGCTGAGCGAGGACCTGCCGGTGGTGGTGGTGATCGTGGACGCGGAGGAGCGCGTCCGCGCGTTCCTGCCGCTGATCGAGGAGCTGGTCACGGACGGCGGCCTGGTCCTCCTGGACGAGTGCGAGGTCGTACGCTTCGACTCGGACGACCGGGAACGGGACAGGAAGCGGGACCGGGACCGGTGAACTGGCTGCTGGTGATCATCGGGGCGTCGGTCGGGGCCCCTTTGCGCTATCTGACCGACCGGGCGGTCCAGGCCCGGCACGACACCGTCTTCCCGTGGGGCACCTTCGCGGTCAATGTGGGCGGTTCGCTGGTCCTGGGGCTGCTGACCGGCGCGGTGGCGGCCGGTGCCGCCTCCTCGCACCTCCAGCTGCTGCTCGGTACGGGGCTGTGCGGGGCGCTCACCACGTACTCGACGTTCAGCTACGAGACGCTCCGGCTGGCCGAGGGCGGCGCCAGGTTCTACGCGGTGGCCAACGTGGCGGCGAGCGTGGTCGCGGGGCTGGGCGCCGCGTTCGCCGGTGTCTCGCTCGCGCAGGCGCTCTGGGCGTAGGGCCGGGGGCGGAACGGCCACGGTCGGCGTCCCCTGCCACCGCAATGCGAGGCGATGGCAGAGGGACGCCGTTGAGGAGGGACCGCCGCCGGACGTCGGGCGATTCAACCCGCTCCGCGCCGACAGAGGTCCGTCGGCCGCCGACCCTAGGCGCCCCCTCGTTCCCCCCTCACGCACCACGCCGTCCCCGACCCGGTCCGGTCACTCGACCGGGGGGACCCCGGGGTGGGCCCCAGGGTGTGTTTCGGGATGGACGGAGAGGGTGTAGGTGCAGTCGGTGTCGGGGACGACGACGAGGAGCGGGTGGCCGTTCTTGAGGTGGGCGTGGGCGGCGCGCTGTCCTTCGCGGTCCTGGTACCAGGCGAGGAGTTCGGCGGGCCGGTCGCGGACAGAGACGGGGGTGGGGGCGGCGGGGAGGCGCATGAAGGGCTGGACCCAGGGCGAGCGGCGCGGGTCGGGGTCGAGCCGGTCCACGATCCACAGCGCCTGACCCCCCAGCCACCGCAGCGCGAGAACCGGGGAGATGGTCCGGAAGGTCCCCAGGACGTACTGGGTGGTCTTCCCGGTGCCGTACACCAGCCCCTCGGCAAGCGCCACACACAGGTAACCGGCAGGCTCCGACAGTTGGTTCAGGCCGTCGTTCATGCCGGGCCGTCCATCCACATCACCCACGGACGCTCGACCACCTCGACGAAACCGGTGTGCTCCGGGTGCGCCCGCCAGTGCCCGAACGCCCACTCCTGCGCCTCACCCACGTCCGCGAAAGCGGCGGAACGCGCACCGCACTCCTCGTCGCGGTCGTCCAGCGCCAGACACCGGAACCGGTGCACGGCCGGCGGCGCATCCGGCTCCATGTCGGGCCGCAGCGCCCACTGCACGAACCGGTACCGGTGGACGGTCACAGAATCCTCCCCGCACTGCGGGCATTGCACCGCGCGATCTCGGCCCGCAACCGCTCCTCGGGACTCGGCAGCCGCACGTCCGCCGGCTCCGCCTCCCACTCCGTACCGCCACTGACCGGCCGCAACGACCAGTACGGGCCGGCCACCCCACGGAACTCACCCACCCGGTCGCGATGCCCTATGTCCACCAAGAGCGTTCCACGGGACGGGACTTGAGGGGGTTCCTGCCGATGTGCGGCAGTATTCTCTCCGGACACCGCCGACTCCTCTCCGTAACGGTTCCGCTACCAAGAGGGCTCAGCGTGGCCTAGAGTCCAGAGCGCTTCAACTTGTTGAGCGCGAACGAAAAGTCAGGTGACAGCCGGTGAACCGCAAGGACTTGGACCCCGAGAGCAGTCCAATGGCCGCCTTCGGCGCACGCATTCGCAGCTTGCGCGAGGCCAACGGCTGGAAGCAGGAGGAACTGGCCGCTCACATGGGCTATTCCGGCACGCACATCTCCGCCGTCGAAACTGGCCGCAAGATGCCGACTCTTCGGTTCTCGCGCAGTGCCGACCGGGTTTTCGGGACCGGGGAAACGGCTGACACGTTCGAACGCCAGTGTCGCGCGATCAAGCACGGATCACTGCTGGAGGGCTTCCCGCAGTACGTGGGACACGAGGGCCGCGCAGCAGAGATCCGGCTCTACGAAGTCGGGATCATCCACGGGCTGCTGCAGACACTGGAGTACGCACGGGCGCTGGCGAACAGCGCTGTACGGCGAGGGGCGATCACTCCGGAGCAAGCGGAAGAGCGAGTCTCGTTCCTGGCGGAGCGTCAGGCAGCGTTGGTGCGGCCCCGTCCTCCGACGATGCTGGTAGTGATGGACGAGAGCTGCATCCGCAGGCAGGTCGGCGGGCCCAAGGTCATGGCCGCCCAGCTCGACCGACTGTTGAAGTTCGCCGAACAGCCGAACACCGTGCTCCAGATCGCCCCGTTCGACGGGATGGAGCGGCGTCCGTTCAACCTGCCGATGACCCTGCTGACCCTGCCGGACATGTCCGTGGTCGCGTATGCGGAGTCCCAGATGCGGGGTCACCTGGAGCGCGATACGACCTTGGTGCTCCCCCTGCTGGCGTCCTACCATCAACTACAGGCCGAAGCGCTGTCCCAGGCGGCGTCCGTGGCCATGATTAACGAGGCACGAAAGGGCATCCTGTGACGACCACGACCGATTCCCCCCGCTGGTTCAAGTCTTCGTACAGCGACAACGGCGGCCAGTGCATCGAGGTCGCTGCCAACCTCGTCGCCCCGCACGGCGTGGTCCCCGTCCGCGACTCCAAGAACCCGGGCGGCCCGGTCCTGAACACCTCCCCCACCGCCTTCGCCACCTTCGTGACGGGCGTCAAGGCCGGAGAGTTCGGCACCGTCTGAGACCGACAGGCCCAGCGCACGTGATCCAAGAAGCCCCGCCCTGCGAGCTCTTGAGTCACACTTGTGCCGCAAGGACCTGAACACTCCTGCGGGCGCGGGGAACGGGAGCCTGCCGGTGGATAGGTTGCATCGTGACACCCCGCGTTCGCCGGTGATCTGAATCATTTCTCGGAGAGGCCCCTCTGATGACCGCTGAGACCCTGCAGTTCCACGACCGCAACTTCAAGCTTGCCGTCATCGAGGAGCTCATGTACACCCAGGAACTGCTCACCCCGGCGTTCGACCTCGCAACCTTTGCCCAGGAGCACCAGATCACGTCGACGACGGACGTCTTCGGCTCGACCGAGCCCATCCCGGAAGTCCTCGCCTGGTTCGAGGCGCTTGAGATCCCCGCTGATCTCGCCGACGCCGTCACCTCCATCGATCAGGACGGCGGCAACGAGGTCTACATGGCGATCTGCCCGCAGTGGAGCGGGGAGGACGACACCTTCGACATCACGGACTTCCGCGACGTCGCACTCTTCCCGCACCTCACGGAGATGACCGTGCTCGCCGCGACCGACGAGCAGCTCGCCGAGCTCCGAAACCGCGGCATCGAGGCGGACCTGCTCTAGGTTCTGTCGTCAAATGTCATGCATCAGCCCGAGTAGCGGGAGACGAAGGCTGCTGCCTCGCCGAAAGCCGAAGAGCCGGCCTCCTCAGCACCGCTGGTCACCTGGCTAAGGGCTGTCCCGTAATCCCCGGTGGATCAGCGCGCGGCGTCAGATGCGGTGCATCGCAAGGCGGAGGGGCGTCCGCATACTGGATGTCTTCGGACGTTCCGACAACGCAGCGAGGTGCTGTAGCTGTCGTCGCGCGCCCGCCGGGGATTACGGGACAGCCCTGAGGGCGGGTACCGCGACGAGACTGTCAGAGCCAGGACCTACAGTCCCCGGCATGGCAACCAAACCATCGGAACAATGGCGCGCCCGCCTCAAGAAAGAAACGGCCGATCTCGATGCTGGGAGACTGGCGCCGGACGAAGCCTTCCTGGCGGAGCTCTTCCCTGAGTCGCTCCTGGCGGCGACCGACAGCGCTCTGCTCGCGTTCGAGTCGGACGTGAGCCTTCTCGGGGGCCAGGACGACCAGCAGGTCTTCGAGGCGATCAAACGCGTCGTTCTCGTGCTGAACAAGATCAACGAGGACCACGACGGTGCCGGCTACGAGACCGAAGAGCGCGAAGAGTTGTGCCTCTACATCGAGCAGACCTTGGCAGAGCACGGAATCGATGTACCGGCTCTGGCCGCGAGGCGAGGCATCAACCCCACCGAGATCACCGACGACTGGCGAGACTGGTGACGGTGGCTGTACGGCAGCAATCAGTGGCTGCACAGCGCGTGCCACTCACGTGCCGGACAGCACAGGGAACGGCGGGCGACCGCAGGGCCCTGGACTGCGCCCACCAAGCTGCCGAGCAGCCGAGTGCCGGCCGCAGCGGAGTGCCGGCCGCAGCCGTGAACGAGTGGCTGTGACCAGCGCTGCCGCAACGCCCCTCAGACGACGTCGAATTCGTTGCCCTCGGGGTCGTGCATGGCGGCGGCATAGAGCCCCATGTCCGGCTCGTTCTTGATCCGCAGCACGGTGGCACCGGCGTTGACCAGCCGTTCCACCGTGGCCTCGACCCGCTGTGCGCGGACGTCCAGCGGGACGTCCCGGCCCCCACCGACCTTCAGGTCGAAGTGCCACCGGTTCTTGGCGGCCTTCGGCTCCGGAACCTGCTGGAACCACACCCTCGGCCCACGTCCCGCGGGATCGATGATCGACTCCGGAATGTCCCCGGCACCGGCCGGCAATTCTTCCTCGGGCACCCCCGCCGCCGCCCAGTAAGCACGCCACGTGGCGTGCCCGCCCGGTGGGGGCTCGGGCACATAGCCCAGGGCCTCGGCCCAGAAGGTCACCATTCTCTGCGGGTCGGAGCAGTCGATCGTCAGCTGCACTGTCATCTCCATGCGCGCAGCATCCCAGGCAGGTCTGACAGACGATCCACTTTCGCAACCCGCTCTGCCGATCGTTTCAGAATGATGTCCGGAGTCGTCTCAAGCAGATGATGCTGCAGGCGAGTTGGAGCAGCCCCACCACATGTGGATCGGCTCGTATCCCGTGTCTCATGGGCGGCGACGGTACGGTGGCCGAGGACGAGATCGCGGAAGACTTGGTGCCGCCCTGCGGGGAAATGCGGGGGCAAGGCCTGCCCGGCGACCGCTCCACGGGCTTCGAGGCGGCCGGGCGGCGAGCGGCGCGTGGTTCAAGCGGAGGGGGTGCCGCTGGTGCGACCGGGCGATCAGCTGTCTTCCACTGTCCGGAAGGTCAGGCAGACGACGACGGTGTGATCATCGACCGGGGTGCCCGCACGGTCCCAGAAACGGCGGTGCACATCGCGCCAGGCCTCAAGAGACGCGTCCCCCTCCCCCTCGGCCCTGGCGTGCTCCCAGGTGACATCGCCAAACGGCTTCACTTCTACGCCGATGAACTCCAGGGTGGCGACGCACCGGCCCTCATTGTCCAGGAGGGCCTGCCGCTCACCGATGTACTCCAGGCCCTCGGCCTCTTCTGCGTACTCGTCGAGCAGACAGGTCGTAGCGGTCTTGGCGCCCGTCAGAACCAGAGAGTTGAGCATGTCCCGCATGTCACCGGGGAGTCCCAGCTCCAGCGCACGCATACCGTTGACTCGCGGCCACATCGTCCCGCCCTCTCACCTCAGTGCAGCCCTCCGGCCCACAGGCGGCACGCCCGTGATCATATGCCCAGCTCACCGCCCTGCGGCGCGACCGGACCGAACCGGCCCAGCGTCCACTGCCACCGAAGATCAGCGCCGTGATCAACGCTGACACCAAGCTCGCAGCACATGGTTCGGACAGCGCTGCTCGCCGCACTCCCCGCACTCGTACGCGAGAAGGAACGCCGGACGACCGACGAAACCGACCAGCACTGCGTCCACACGGTCGACCTCACCACCTGGTGACAGCCGACCGACCGACGACGAGCCCAAGAGGGGGTGCCCCCCAGCACTCGCAGACAGAGCACTGATTCGTTACCTTCAACTCGCTTCAGATGACGCATACTTCGGGCGGAAGTGGTCACGAATCCCGTAGGGGGACCGACTTGTGAGTTCAGCACTCCCGACAATCATCGTCGTGTTCTTCCTCGTCGCGCTGGCGGCGTGGATCGTATCCGCAGTGGTGGGCGGCCGGAAGGACAACAACGGTGGCAGCTGACCGCCCTCGGTGTCCGCATCGCTCGTACCACTGAATTTGAATGCGTGGTGTCGGCCGGTGAGTGGCGCGCTCGTCGTTGTCTCTTTGGTCACCAACGGCCCAGGTGTCATCAGTGGACGATGGACACGACCTGGCATGCAGCCTCGGCGAGTCGGTGCTCTCCCCGGACACGGGCCAGGCCAAGGGCAGTGGCGGGATCGATGCCACGTGTGCACAGGCGCCAGGCGGATTCTGCATTCAGGGACACCGATGCGGTCGGCCGACCGCTGGGCGGGTCGACCAGTGACCAGCGCTCCGTGGTGGCGGTGACGGTCCACGTGCCGCCGGCCGCCCCCTCGACGATCACTTCGATCTGGGTCCCGACCGGTGCTGTCGTATTTCGCAGGGTGTGAGGCAGGGCCCGCATGAAGGTGTCCAGGACCGTGGACAAGGCATGCGGTTCGGGGTCGGTGTCGCGGCCGATGGCGTGGCGGAGCTGCTGCCGGTGGGTCCAGTGCTCGGTGAACTCCCGGGCGATGTCCAGCCATCCTGGCGCCGGGTCGACTCCTGCCCATGACACACCCAGTGCGGGCGCTTCGAGATCGGCAGTGGCGAATCGATCGGCGAGCTGTATCCCGGCCGCCTGCAGGGCATCGACGAGCGAATCGGGGCTGTCACCAGCGCGGAGGTCGACCCATTCCTGATTGGTGCGATGGATGAAGGCCTCCAGCGTCTCGCCCGGCATGAAGGCCCCCCGGGATCCGCCTGGGCTACGGTCGAGGCGGCCGCAGTAGCCGCCGAGGATGTGGGCGGCAAGGTCATGCACAGTCCAGCGCGGAAATACCGTCCTGCTCCAGTCAGCGGGCCGCAGGCCACGCAAGGTGCCGACCAACGCCTCCAGCTCGGGACCGAACAACGGGCGAGCGTCGATCGGGTCTCCCAGCCAGGAAGTACCGGACGTGCCGTTGGATTGGGAACTCACGGTCAAAGCCTGTCAGCCGGGAGCCTCGGCCTGCCATCGAATACTCCCCGGTGGAACGGAGCTCGTGCCTCAGCCGTCCGGGATCGGACCGGTGCCGGCCAGGCCCGACATCACCCAATCAAGTTAAGTAGCCTCCCGGCATGACCGATGAAGCTGCCGTGTGGCACCGGCTCGCCGCCCTGCTGCCATCCGACGACGCCCAGGACGTCATGGACTCCTGGAACATCGGTGAACAGGAAGGCGGCCTCGAACTGCTCGTCTCCGCCCTCCTACGACACCAAGTGCCCATGGACGAGACCACCCGGGCCGAGATCGCCGTCGTCTGCGAAGCCTGGGGAATGTGGCCCCTTCCCCTTGAGCCACGCCTCTCCCAGTGTCCCGGCAGCGGAACCGTCTCGGCCCTGTGCCTGATCGAGAACACGGCCGGTACCCCCCTGCCCGCAACCACGGTTGGCCTGGCCGACCAGCTCCTCCTGGTCCCCTGGATCAGCTGCACACCGTGCGGCCAGACCCTGGCCCGCGCCCACACCCGCGAGCCCTGGGGCGAGCTGTCCCACACCCCTGAGCACTACGTCGTCCTGGACACCGACCAGGGCACCGCCCTCCGCCTCTTCCCCCGGGGAGACGGCTGGGAAGCGCTGACGGCGCTCCGCGGCTCATGCGAAGAGCAGGAACCCGCGCAGCCGTGAGGAACGACCGCTGAGCCGGCCTGTCGCCGCAGCTGGAGGCGTGCTCAACGCCTTGCAGGGACTGGGCAGACCGGCTCGGTTGTCTGCCCGTGCAAGTACATAGAGCGTTCTCGTCGGCTGAAGTCCCGGCCGACGGCTCGACAGATTCGTTTGCCGGCCTCAGCCGCATGCTGCTCGTGGCTTCGTCGGTGGGGCTGATGCGGTGAGCTTGGACAGCCAGGAGTGAGGCCAGGAGAGGGTTGGTACCGATCAGGGCGAAGGAGGCTCGCCCATTGCGTGCGCGTGTGACTGGGCCCCTCCTCCGCCTCGCCAGGCGAGGCGGAGGCGCCAGGCGATCCCTCCGCAGCTCTGTCCTGTGGGACGTGCGCTGGAGCGACAGTCTGTTTTCCTCGGCGAAAGATGTGCTCAGGTCAGGGGGGCCAAGAGGGCGATCTCCCTGCCGAAACCGACCACGAGCCGACCGTCCGGTGCCGCAAGGAGCGCCTGGACAGGAGAGGGGAACGCAAGTGGTGAGGCGATCTCGGCGCCGGTGGCAAGGTCGCGCACCGATACTTCCTCGCTGCCACATGTTGTGATCAGGTATGGGCTGTTGCCGTTCGCTACCGTCGTCATGCCGTGCACGGTTCCGGCAGGGCAGGGCAGTGGTTCGCCGATCTGCTTGCAGTCAAGCAGGCTCCAGGTTCGGACCGTGGCGTCCCGGCCGGCGGTGACTGCGACGGGATGCCCGTTCATCGCGGTGGTGCTCAGCGACGTCACCCAGTCGGTGTGGCCGGTCAGTGGTTCGCCGATCTGTCGGCCGGTGGTCAAATCCCACAGGCGCACGGTCTTGTCCCAGCTGCCGGTCACTGCCAACGCACGCCCGTCCGCGTGGGCGGTGGCGAGAGCGGTGATGCGGCTGGTGTGGCCTGTGAGAGGTGGGCCGAATGGCCGCCCGGTCGCAAGGTCCCATACGTGTGCGGTGCCGTCCGAGCCGCCGGTCACCGCAACGGATCGCCCTTCGACCTGTGCGGTGGCCATGGTCAGGATCCTGCCGGTGTGTCCGGCAAGGGGCCGGCCGATCTCCTGGCCGGAGGCCAGGTCCCACCGACGAATCGTGGCATCCGGAGCCGCGGTCACCACGACGGCACACCCGTCCACCTCCGCCGCCACCATGGCGCAGACCTCAGTGGCGATGTGCTCGGCGACAGGTGCTCCGCCGGCCAAGTCCCACGCGCGCACGGTCTCGTCCGCCCCGGCTGTGACGACGACCGGCCTGCCGTGCAGGGTGGTCGTGGCTGCGGCCAGCACCGCTTCGTCATGACCACCGAAGACGGGGCGGTGCCCGCCCCTGCCCTGTCCGAGATCCCAGACGCGCACGGTGCAGTCCGCCCCAGCGGTAACGGCAACCGGACGCCCGTCCACGGTCGCTGTCGCGACATCCCACACCTGCGCGGTGTGCCCGTTCAACGGCCCGCCGATTTGCCTCCCCGTGGCCACATCCCATACACGCACCGTCCGGTCCAGGCCGGCGGTCACAGCCACTACCCGCTCGTCCACCGCCACCGCGGCCGCTGCCCGGACCCGGTCCGTGTGCCCGGCAAGCCGCTCTCCCACCGCCGCGCCCGTGGTCGCATCCCACAACCGCACCCCATGATCTGCGTCGGTGGCCAGCCAAAGCGCTCGTCCCCCGACGACACCTGTCCCCACCACACTCGCAGAACGCAGTCGAGCGATCACATCCTCACCCAGGACTGCGGCGGGATGAGCAAGTTGCCATACCCGGTATTCCTGGCTCCTGCCTTCGTGAGGCAGCCGGATCGGCTGTCCGCACAGCGCAGCGGTCCGCACCCCCCATCCGGTCTCGCCGATCCGGCACCCCTTGACCCGATCCCACACACGCAGCGACCCGCCGGGTCCCCGCACCAGGCTGACTGGCCGTCCCTCTGCTTCCACAAGATGGGAAACAGCCACCACCTCGCCACACGGACGTCCGCAAGCAGCGGCCAGGTCGCCCATGACAGTCACCGCTGTTTCACCATCGTGGAAGCCATCGATGCCGAAAGCGTCGAATGCGACAGCGACCAGTTGTCCGTCGACCACCACCGCTGAAGCGGGTGCATCGGACAGATCCCCGGCGTCGTCCACCGGCGCCGACTCCAGCACATCGCCGGCCCAATCCCAGACCCTTGCCACACCACCGAGCTCAGCGCTCACAGCAACCGGGTCTTCATCGGGGCCGTTCAGGATCCGTGCCGGCAGTGACGAGCCGATCTCGTCACCAGTGGCAACGCTCCACAAGCGCAGGGTCCTGTCGTTCTCGACAGTCAGCACCACGCCCAGGCCGTCCCACTCCGTCACGTCCACGACGCGGACACATTCACCGGTCGGGGACCCATCCGCCAGATCGAGCAGAAGCACCCGCTCTTCACCGTGGAGCTGCTCGAGCAGCAGGGCAACGTCGCGGCCGTCCACCGCAGCCGTGGCGACGTATGCCACCTCGGCGGTCTGCGACGTCCATGTGTCCGTGCGACAGATCAGCGGTACGCAGACCTCCCGGCCCGCGGCAAGGTCCCACACCCGAACACTGTTGTCCCGGCTTCCTGTCACAGCGACCGCACGACCACCGGCAACGGCGGTGGCGACGGTCGTCACCCAGCCCTCGTGACCAGTCAGCGTCCGCAGCAGGCGCACGTCCGCCAGCGAGCCCGTCGCCCATGCCACCTGCCAGCCAACAGGCCGCTCCCCCGGCACGTCCACCGCCGCGAACCGAGCCGCCAGGACTCGCTCACCAAACCTCGCCGCGTCCACCGCGAGCACAAACCGCCGTTGTCCCGCATTCTGCTTCCGGTGCACCTCGGCCGAAGCCCGGTACACCACCGCCGCCGCCCCCTCCCCCAGACTCACGGCATCATCCAGCACCGCAAACACCTCCCGCGGGTCCGCGTTCACCAGCCACGCAGGATCTGTCAACAACCCGCCAACAGAGGTGGGTTGACCATGCTCGCCATCACCTTGAAGGTCACCATCCATAAACCCGCACCGTAGCCACCCCCACTGACACCTCCCGGGAGAATCCCGTCACAAGAACAGGTATTTCCACCACACCCATGACCGGGAACACCCTCACGCACCAGCGGATCCGGAGCCGTTTCAGGCCGCCTGGTCAGCCCGCCGGGTCGGGATGGGGTTGGCGGCAGGGGGTGCACAGGCCGTCGCGGAACGCTTCGGGGCGTCCGGGTACGCCGCATTCGGTGCACTCGACCATCAGCAGACGGCGTACGGGCGC
>NZ_JBSFFY010000039.1:0-68304 GCF_053596315.1 Streptomyces sp. NPDC001732 | reverse complement strand
CCCGAGGTAAATGAATACCTGTGTCGGCGGTCTCAGACTTTAACGACCCTTACCGGGAGAGTTCTTACCGCAGCGCACACGGGGAATAAATTTGCGCACCCGCCCCGTACGGCTATGCGACCCTGCGGCCACGCCTCGCCGTCGCGCCACCGCGCCCGGCACCGGAACGCCCGGCGCCCGCGCCACCGCGTCCGGCTCCGGAGCCGGTGCGTCCGGCGCCGGATCGCCCGGCTCCGGTGCGTGCCTCGCCGCCGCGGGCCGCGGCGGAACCGGCTCCCCGGCCCGAACCGCCCGCACCCGCCGCACCGCGCGGCGAACCGCCCGTACCCGTGGCGCGGGCCGTGCCGCCCGTGCCCCGGGCCTCGCCGCCGCCCTGTCCGGGGCCGCCGCGGCGGCCCCGGCTCCGGCCGCCCGACGCGCTGCCCGACCGGGTGCGCTGCTTCGGCGGGGTCGGCTGCGGGACCTCGATGACGACCGCGACGCCGGAGGGCTCGCGGGCTCCGGTGATCCGGACGAGTTCCTCGTCGCCGGAGGAGACCCGGGTGGTCCGGGGGGCGATGCCCGCGTCGGCCATCAGCCGGGTCATGTCCCGCTTCTCCTCCGGCAGCACCAGGGTGACGACGCTGCCGGACTCCCCGGCACGCGCCGTGCGCCCGCCCCGGTGGAGATAGTCCTTGTGGTCGGTCGGCGGGTCCACGTTCACGACCAGGTCGAGGTCGTCGACATGGATGCCGCGGGCCGCCACGTTCGTCGCGACGAGCGCGGTGACCTGGCCGTTCTTGAACTGGTCCAGGGTCCGGTTGCGCTGTGGCTGGGAGCGTCCGCCGTGCAGGGCGGCGGCCCGTACACCGCTGGCGAGCAGCCGCTTGGCGAAGCGGTCGGCGGCGCGCTTGGTGTCCACGAACATGATCACGCGGCCGTCCCGGGCGGCGATCCTGGTGGCGACGGCCTTCTTGTCGGTCGCATCGGCCACGTGCAGCACGTGGTGCTCCATCGTGGTGACCGCGCCCGCGGACGGGTCGACGGAGTGCACGACGGGATCGGTGAGGAACATCTTGACCAGCCGGTCGATGTTCTGGTCGAGCGTGGCGGAGAACAGCATCCGCTGGCCGTCCGGCTCGACCTGCTTGAGCAGGGCGACGACCTGCGGCATGAAGCCCATGTCGGCCATCTGGTCGGCCTCGTCGAGGACGGTGACGGAGACCTGGCCCAGGTCGCAGTCGCCGCGCTCGATGAGGTCCTTCAGCCGTCCGGGCGTGGCGACGAGCACCTCGGCGCCGCGGCGCAGCGCACCGGACTGCTTGGTGATCGACATGCCGCCGACGACGGTGGCCAGGCGCAGCTGCACGGAGGTCGCGTACGGCGTCAGCGCGTCGGTGACCTGCTGGGCGAGTTCGCGGGTGGGGACGAGGACGAGCGCGAGCGGGGCGCGCGGCTCGGCGCGCCGTCCGGCGGTGCGGGCGAGCAGGGCGAGACCGAAGGCGAGGGTCTTGCCGGAGCCGGTGCGTCCGCGGCCGAGGATGTCGCGGCCGGCGAGCGAGTTCGGCAGGGTGGCGCCCTGGATCGGGAACGGGTCGGTGACGCCCTGCGCGGCAAGGGTTTTCAGCAGGGCGGCGGGCATGTCCAGCTCGGCGAACGCCTCGGCGGCGGGCAGTGCGGGGGTCATGGTTTCGGGCAGGGCGAATTCGCCCTGCGGCGGCGTGGCCCTGCGACGGGACGACGCCTTGCCGGATCCCTTGCCGGAACCCTTGGCGGTTGCCTTTGCCTGGGCCGTGCCGCGCCCCCTCGACGGGCGGTTGCGGGCGGGTCGGTCCTGGCGTTCGGAGCGGGTCATACGGAATTGCCCTCCTGGGGGATTCCTCGGGGAGTTCCTGGAGATCGCGTCCCACCGCGAGGAACCCTGCGGGGGAAACGCGGTGAGGAAACGCTGTGGGGCGGCGCGCGGTGTGCGGCGCCCCGGGGACAGCACAAGCCGGGACCCGCACCTTCACGGTGCGGGCCCCGGCTGCGAGGTACGCGTCCGGCGATCAGGCCGGGACGATGTTCTCCGCCTGCGGGCCCTTCTGGCCCTGCGTGACGTCGAAGGTGACCTTCTGGCCTTCCTGGAGCTCACGGAAGCCCGCGGCCTGAATGTTGGAGTAGTGGGCGAAGACGTCGGCGCCGCCGCCGTCCTGCTCGATGAAGCCGAAGCCCTTTTCCGAGTTGAACCACTTCACGGTTCCAGTAGCCATGTCGTTCTCCTAAACAGAGGTGCAGTGCCGGAAATCCGCACTCACGAATTCCAAGTCGCCGCATTGAGCCCCATCCGGAGAAGCCGGAAAACAATAATGCGCCTGAGGAAGCATTCCCGTCAGGCGCACATAAAGTTCATGGGTACCAAAACTGCAACGCGGCAACCGTAGCACGTTCCGTCGACCTTCGACGGGAACACCCCGTGAACACGCCGTGTCGAAGGCCGGCGATTCCCTTCCGGTTCCCGGCCGGGCCGGTGCCGTATCCGGCCCGAAGAGCGTCCGGAACTCCGCGGAAACCCTTCTCGGGGCCGGTCCCCGAAGGCCCGGCGGCGGTGCGGGGCCGGGCCCGGCGGCCGGCGCCCGGTCGGAGCCGTTCGACGATGGTGACGTTCGCCCGGCCGCCGCCCTCGCACATGGCCCGGAGCCCGTGGCGGCCGCCGGTGCGTTCCAGTTCGTGCGGCAGAGTGGTCATCAATCCGGCGCGGTTGCGCCGAGCGGGTGGCCCAGGGCGCTCGCGCCGCCGTCGACGCCGGCCCGGTCGGGGTCGGCGGGTGGATCCGGCCGAGTCCGCCCCCGCGTCGGCCGACCGGGGTGCGTACCGCTTCGACGATGTACGCCTCGGCCCCGGCTGCCGCTCCTCCCGGGGCGTGCCTGGTCGGTCACGTGCGCAGGGCGATGCCGTCCAGGACCATCGAGAGGTACTGGCGGGCGATCTCCTCGGGGCTGTGCAGTCCGCCCGGCCGGTACCAGGACGCCGCGACCCAGACGGTGTCGCGGACGAAGCGGTAGGTGAGGCGGATGTCCAGGTCGGCACGGAAGGTCCGGTCGGCGACGCCGCGTTCCAGCGTGCCGAGCCAGGCCTTCTCGAACTTCTGCTGGGAGTCGACGAGGTACTGGAAGCGGGGCTGGGCGGCCAGGTGCCGGGCCTCCTTCTGGTAGATGGCGACGGCGGCGCGGTGCCGGTCGATCTCCCGGAAGGATTCGGTGACGAGGGCCTCGACGGTGTCCCGGGGGCCGAGTCCGGCGGCGAGCACCGCGTCGTACCCCTTCCAGAGTTCGGTGAGGAAGGTCGAGAGGATCTCGTCGATCATCGATTCCTTGGAATCGAAGTGGTAGTAGAGGCTGCCCGCGAGCATCCCGGCCGCGTCCGCGATCTTGCGGACGGTGGTGGCGTTGTATCCCTGGGCGGCGAAGACCTCGGCGGCGGTGGCGAGCAGTTCGCGGCGCCGCTCGGGCGAGGGGCTCCCCTGGGGCTTCTTCTTGGTAGGCACCTGCCCATTCTCAGCCCGGCGGCCGCCGGTTCCCGGTCCGGCGGGCGGCCCCGGCCGGGTCTCGCGGAACGGCATCAACCTCCTCGCCCCCACGCTCTTCGACCACGGCACCGAGGAGCAGCGGGCCCGGATCCTGCCGCCGATGGCGAGCGGCGAGGTGATCCGGGCGCAGGCGTGGTCCGAGCCGGAGGCCGGTTCGGACCTGGCGTCGCCGCGTTCACGGGCGGTTCACCGTGACCGGCGGCGCGGGCGGCCCGCGGGGGCGGTCAGCTCTCCTCGGGGGCGTCGGCCTCCCCGGCCGGGCCGATCGCACGCACCGGCTCTCCGGGCCGCCACATCTGGATCACCAGTGCCCCGCCGTCCACGGCGGTGCGGACCACCTCCTGGATCTCCGTGCGGAAGAGGTGGAACGGCTGGGGCGGGTTCACCTCCTCGACGAAGCGGGCCAGCACGTCGGGGTCGGTGACCTCCTCGGCGCGGCCGGAGACCCGGACGTCGCCGTCCGTCATCCCGGCGTCCGGTCCGGGGTTGGCGTGCACCGCGAACCTCGGGTCGCGGCGCAGGTCCAGGGCCTTGCGCGAGTTCGGCATCATGCCGAGCCACATCTCGCCGAAGCGGAAGTCCACCTCCAGCCCGGTCACGCGCGGCGATCCGTCCTTGCGCAGGGTCGCCAGGACGTGGTGCCTGTACTGCCCGAAGCGGGCACGGACGGTGTCGGCGAAGGCCGGTTCCGCCGCGTGGAACTCTTCCCAGGAACTCGATGTCATGGCAGCCATGGAACTCCCCAATCCCGACATCCTGTGTCCGGATTTCCCGCCGGGTACCCGATCGGTTGCGCGGTCGCCCGGGGCGGTCGTCCACGCGCGGCGGCGGAGGAGGTCTCAGCCGACGATGCCCCGGGCTCTGGCCGCGGCCAGCCACTGCGGGAACTCGGCGACGAGCCGGTCGTAGAGTTCGGCGTCCGGGACCCGGCGCGGGTCTGATCCGGCGTGGAAGAAGCCGGCGTTGTCGACGGGCCGCTTGGCGGGTACGGGCAGTTCGTCGAGCTTGCGCAGGAAGTCGAACTGGTTGCTCCGCTTGTTGCCGAAGCCGATGAACTGCCAGAACATCGGCAGTTTCGCCGCCTTGCAGAGGTAGCGTTCCGCCGCGTGCCTGCTGGTCGGGCCGCCGTCCGTCTGGAAGACGACGAGCGCGGGGGCGGTGGCGCCGCTGTCGAGGTGGTGGTCGATGACGGCGTCCATGGCCAGGTGGTAGTTGGTCAGCCCCATGTGGCCGAGGTCCGCCGCGATCGCGTCGATCCGGCCGCGGTGGTTGTCCAGGGCCACGTCGGCGACGGCGTCGATGTCCGTGGAGAAGAAGAAGACGGGTACGCGGCCGTCGTCGTCCAGATGGGCCGCCAGCCCCAGCACCCTGTCCGCCAGGGCCTGGACGCTGCCGTCCTTGTAGTACCCCCGCATGGAGCCGGAGCGGTCGAGCACCAGGTAGACCGCGGCGCGCTCGCCGCCCAGGCGGTGCTTCGTCAGTGAGAGCGAGGCGCTCTTGTAGAGGCTGACCAGCGCGGGCGCGGTCTCCTCGATCTTGCGGAGGCTGATCGCCGGGCCTGCCGCGGCGGACGGGTCGCTCAAGTGGTCTCTCCGGTCCTCGACGTGTGCCGGTCCCCGAGCGTAGGACACCCAGATGTCCCCCGGCCACAACGGTTCGCTATCTTGATCGCCGCCGTCCCCACCGGCCACTCGTGTCAGCCCACCCGTGAAGGAGCCTGCCGTGGAGGCCGCGATCACCACCTGCTACCGGCATCCGTCCTACGAGACGTATGTGAGTTGCACCCGCTGCGAACGCTTCATCTGCCCCGACTGCATGCGCGAGGCCGCCGTGGGCCACCACTGCGTGGAGTGCGTGAAGGAGGGGCAGCGTTCGATCCGGCAGGCGCGCACCGTGTTCGGCGGCGCGGTGCCGAGGTCCGCGGTGCCGCTGGTCACCTACGTACTGATCGGTCTCAACGTCCTCGTCTACCTGGGCGAGTTGATCCGTCCCGGGATCGTCGACCGGTTCGCGATGCTCGGCGCGGGACTGAACGGCCCGGACGGGAACAAGTACGTGTACGAGGGCGGGAGCTTTCCCGGCTTCGACGTGGTCGGGGTGGTGGACGGCGAGTGGTACCGGCTGCTGACCGGTGCCTTCCTGCACCTGCCGCCGGACGGTTCGTCCTTCGGTTCGCTGCCGTTCGGGGCGCTGCACATCCTGTTCAACATGTACGCGCTGTGGAACCTGGGCCGGATCGTCGAGGAGCAGCTGGGCCGGGTCCGTTACCTCGCGCTGTACCTGCTGTCCGCGCTGGGCGGTTCGGTGCTGGTGTACCTGATCGCGCCGTCGGACGGCACGGTGGGTGCCTCGGGTGCGATCTTCGGTCTCGGGGCGGCGTTCTACGTCATCAACCGGCGGCTGGGCCGCGACATGCGGGCGGTGAACCGCTTCATGGCCGGCTTCCTGATCTGGATGCTGATCTCGGCCGGGTTCACCTCGTGGCAGGGCCACTTGGGCGGGCTGCTGACGGGCGGCCTCGTCACGGTGGCGTACGCCTACGCGCCGACGGGGCGCCGCACGGCGGTCCAGGCCGCCGCGTGCGTGGTGCTGGGCGCCGCGCTGGTGCTGCTGGTGGTGCTCAAGACGTCCGCGCTGACCGGCTGAGCCGGGCCGTCTGCCGACGCGCCGCGGCGCCTGCCGAATCGTCCGGTCGGGGACGGGCAGGCGCCGCGTTCGGTTCCGCACGCCGTTGTGCGGGACGTCTCCGTGTGCCGTGATCAGACCATGAGGGCACGGTCCGTCGGGCGGATCGGGGCCGGCAGGGCGCTGGCTCCGGTGAGGAAGCGGTCCACCCCGCGCGCCGCGGAGCGGCCCTCGGCGATGGCCCACACGATGAGGGACTGGCCGCGGCCCGCGTCACCGGCGACGAACACGCCGTCGACGTTGGTGGCGAAGTCCGCGTCGCGGGCGACGTTGCCGCGCTCGTCGAGCTCCAGGCCGAACTGCTGGACCAGGCCGTTGGCCTGGTCGGTGCCGGTGAAGCCCATGGCGAGGGTGACCAGTTGCGCGGGGATGCGCCGCTCGGTGCCGGGCTTCTGCACCGGCTTGCCGTCCTTGAACTCCACTTCGACCAGGTGCAGTGCCTGGACGTCGCCGTTCTCGTCGCCCTCGAAGTGGGTGGTGGAGACGGAGTAGACGCGTCCCTCCTCGCCCGCCTTCGGGCAGGAGGGTCCCTTGTCCGGATCGAGGCCCGCCCTCTTCTGCGCCAGGTACGTGGTCTCCTCGTGCGCGGAGGTGACCTTGTAGAGCATGGGGAACGTCGGCCAGGGCTGGTTGGCGTTCCGCTCGTCGCCCGGCCGCGGCATGATCTCCAGCTGGGTGACGGACAGCGCGCCCTGGCGGTGGGCGGTGCCGACGCAGTCGGCGCCGGTGTCGCCGCCGCCGATGACGACGACGTGCTTGCCCTCGGCGGTGATCGGGGAGACCGTCAGGTCGCCCTCCTGCACCTTGTTGGCCAGCGGCAGGTACTCCATGGCGAAGTGCACGCCGTTCAGCTCCCGGCCCGGGACGGGCAGGTCTCGGGAGACGGTGGCGCCCGCGGCGATGACGACCGCGTCGTAGCGGCGGCGGAGCTTGGCGGCGTCGATGTCCCGGCCGATCTCCGTCTCGGTGCGGAACTTGGTGCCCTCCGCGCGCATCTGCTCGATGCGGCGGTTGATGTGCGACTTCTCCATCTTGAACTCGGGGATGCCGTACCGCAGGAGGCCCCCGATGCGGTCCGCGCGCTCGTAGACCGCGACCGTGTGACCGGCCCGGGTCAGCTGCTGGGCGGCGGCCAGGCCCGCCGGTCCCGAGCCGATGACCGCGACGGTCTTGCCGGAGAGCCGCTCGGGCGGCTGCGGGGTGACGTCGCCGTTGCCCCACGCCTTGTCGATGATGGAGACCTCGACGTTCTTGATGGTGACGGCCGGCTGGTTGATGCCGAGCACGCACGCCGACTCGCACGGGGCCGGGCAGAGCCGCCCGGTGAACTCCGGGAAGTTGTTCGTGGCGTGCAGGCGCTCGGACGCTGCCGCCCAGTCCTCCCGGTAGGCGTAGTCGTTCCACTCGGGGACGAGGTTTCCGAGCGGGCAGCCGTTGTGGCAGAACGGGATGCCGCAGTCCATGCAGCGCCCGGCCTGCTTGCTGATGATCGGGAGCAGCGAGCCCGGGACGTGGACCTCGTTCCAGTCCTTGACGCGCTCGGCCACGGGGCGGGTCTCGGCGACCTCGCGCCCGGTGGTCAGAAAGCCCTTGGGGTCAGCCATTGGTCGCCGCCTCCATCATCTTCTCGGTGGTCTCCTGCTCGGAGAGACCGGCGAGCTCAGCGGCTTCCTTGGCGGCGAGCACTGCCTTGTACGTGGACGGAATGATCTTGCTGAAGCGGGTCACCGCGGTGTCCCACTCGGCCAGCAGCTTCTCGGCGACCGTGGAGCCGGTCTCCTCCCGGTGGCGGCGCACCACGTCGTGCAGCCACTGCCCGTCGGTGTCGGAGAGGGGTTCGATCGCGCCGTGGTTGCCGACGTTGACGTTGTCCCGGTCCAGGTCGACGACGTAGGCGACACCGCCCGACATGCCGGCCGCGAAGTTGCGTCCGGTCTCGCCGAGCACGACGGCGTGTCCGCCGGTCATGTACTCGCAGCCGTGGTCTCCCACGCCTTCCGAGACGACCGTGGCGCCGGAGTTGCGGACGCAGAACCGCTCCCCGGTACGACCGCGCAGGAACATCTCGCCGCCGGTGGCGCCGTAGGCGAGGGTGTTGCCCGCGATGGTGGAGTACTCGGCGAGGTGGTCGGCGCCGCGGTCCGGGCGGACGACGATCCGGCCGCCGGACAGGCCCTTGCCGACGTAGTCGTTGGCGTCGCCCTCCAGGCGCAGCGTCACGCCGCTGGGCACGAAGGCGCCGAAGGACTGGCCGGCGGAGCCGGTGAAGGTGATGTCGATGGTGTCCTGCGGCAGTCCCGCGCCGCCGAACCTCTTCGTCACCTCGTGGCCGAGCATGGTGCCGACGGTCCGGTTGATGTTGCGGATCGCGACCTGTGCCCGGACCGGCTGGGCGGCCTCGGCACGGTCCGCGCCCAGGGCGTCGGCGGCGAGCCTGATCAGCTCGTTGTCGAGGGCCTTGGCCAGGCCGTGGTCCTGCTCGACCAGCTGGTGCCGGACGGCGCCCTCGGGCAGCTCGGGGACGTGGAACAGCCGCGCCAGGTCGAGGCCCTGTGCCTTCCAGTGCGTGACCGCGCGGTCGGTGTCGAGCAGTTCGGCGTGGCCGACGGCCTCCTCGATCGAGCGGAAGCCCAGCTCGGCAAGGAGCTCGCGGACCTCCTGGGCGATGAACTCGAAGAAGTTGACGACGTACTCGGCCTTGCCGGAGAACCGGTCCCGCAGGACGGGGTTCTGGGTGGCGATGCCGACCGGGCAGGTGTCCAGGTGGCAGACGCGCATCATGACGCAGCCGGAGACGACGAGCGGTGCGGTGGCGAAACCGAACTCCTCGGCGCCCAGCAGCGCGGCGACGACGACGTCGCGGCCGGTCTTCAGCTGGCCGTCGGTCTGCACGACGATGCGGTCGCGCAGGCCGTTGAGCAGCAGGGTCTGCTGGGTCTCGGCGAGGCCGAGCTCCCAGGGGCCGCCCGCGTGCTTCAGCGAGGTCAGCGGGGAGGCGCCGGTGCCGCCGTCGTGGCCGGAGATCAGGACGACGTCGGCGTGTGCCTTGGAGACACCGGCGGCGACCGTGCCGACGCCGACCTCGGAGACCAGCTTCACGTGGATGCGGGCCGCCGGGTTGGCGTTCTTGAGGTCGTGGATCAGCTGGGCCAGGTCCTCGATGGAGTAGATGTCGTGGTGCGGCGGCGGGGAGATCAGGCCGACGCCGGGCGTCGAGTGACGCGTCCTGGCGACCCACGGGTAGACCTTGTGGCCGGGCAGCTGGCCGCCCTCGCCGGGCTTGGCGCCCTGCGCCATCTTGATCTGGATGTCGTCCGCGTTGACCAGGTACTCGCTGGTCACGCCGAAGCGGCCGGAGGCGACCTGCTTGATGGACGAGCGGCGCGCCGGGTCGTGGAGCCGGTCGGCGTCCTCGCCGCCCTCGCCGGTGTTGGACTTGCCGCCCAGCTGGTTCATGGCGATGGCGAGGGTCTCGTGCGCCTCGCGGGAGATGGAGCCGTACGACATGGCGCCGGTGGAGAAGCGCTTGACGATCTCGGAGACGGGCTCGACCTCGTCCACGGGGACCGGGGCGCGGTCCGGCCTGAAGGCGAACAGGCCGCGGAGCGTCATGAGGCGCTCGGACTGCTGGTTCACCCGGTCGGTGTACTTCTTGAAGATGTCGTAGCGCTTGTTGCGCGTGGAGTGCTGGAGGCGGAAGACCGTCTCCGGGTCGAACAGGTGCGGCTCGCCCTCGCGGCGCCACTGGTACTCGCCGCCGATCTCCAGCGCGCGGTGCGAGGCGGAGATGCCGGAGGCGGGGTACGCCTTGGCGTGACGGGCGGCGACCTCCCGGGCGACGACGTCGAGACCGGCGCCGCCGATCTTGGTGGCGGTGCCGTGGAAGTACTTCGCGACGAATTCCTCGTCCAGGCCGACGGCCTCGAAGACCTGGGCGCCCCGGTAGGAGGCGACCGTCGAGATGCCCATCTTGGACATGACCTTCAGGACGCCCTTGCCGAGCGCGTGGATCAGGTTCCGGATGGCCTTCTCGGGCTCGATGCCCTCGATGAACGTACCGGCGCGGACCAGGTCCTCGACGGACTCCATCGCCAGGTACGGGTTGACCGCGGCGGCGCCGTAGCCGATCAGCAGGGCGACGTGGTGGACCTCGCGGACGTCCCCGGCCTCGACCAGCAGCCCCACCTGGGTGCGCTGCTTGGTGCGGATGAGGTGGTGGTGGACGGCGGAGGTGAGCAGCAGCGAGGGGATCGGTGCGTGCTCGGCGTCGGAGTGCCGGTCGGACAGGACGATCAGGCGGGCGCCGTCCTCGATGGCGGTGTCGACCTCGGTGCGGATCTGCTCGATCCGGGCGGCGAGGGCCTCACCGCCGCCGCCGACCCGGTAGAGGCCGGAGAGCGTGGCGGCCTTCATGCCGGGCATGTCGCCGTCGGCGTTGATGTGTATCAGCTTGGCCAGCTCGTCGTTGTCGATCACCGGGAACGGCAGGGTGACGCTGCGGCACGAGGCGGCGGTCGGCTCCAGCAGGTTGCCCTGCGGGCCCAGCGAAGAGCGCAGCGAGGTGACGAGCTCCTCGCGGATGGCGTCCAGCGGCGGGTTCGTGACCTGCGCGAACAGCTGGGTGAAGTAGTCGAAGAGCAGCCGGGGCCGTTCGGACAGCGCGGCGATCGGCGAGTCCGTGCCCATGGAGCCGAGCGGCTCGCCGGCGGTGCGGGCCATCGGCGCGAGGATGACGCGGAGCTCTTCCTCGGTGTAGCCGAAGGTCTGCTGGCGGCGGGTGACCGAGGCGTGCGTGTGCACGATGTGCTCGCGCTCGGGCAGGTCCTCCAGCTCGATCTCGCCGGTCCGCAGCCACTCCTCGTAGGGCTGCTCGGCGGCGAGGGCGGCCTTGATCTCGTCGTCCTCGATGATGCGGTGCTCGGCGGTGTCGACGAGGAACATCCTGCCGGGCTGGAGGCGGCCCTTGCGGACCACCTTCGCGGGGTCGATGTCCAGGACGCCGACCTCGGAGGAGAGCACGACGAGACCGTCGTCGGTGACCCAGTAGCGGCCGGGGCGCAGACCGTTGCGGTCCAGGACCGCGCCGGCCTGGACGCCGTCGGTGAAGGTGACGCAGGCCGGGCCGTCCCAGGGCTCCATCATCGTGGAGTGGTACTGGTAGAAGGCGCGGCGGGCCGGGTCCATGGAGGCGTGGTTCTCCCACGCCTCGGGGACCATCATCAGCACCGAGTGCGGCAGCGAGCGACCGCCGAGGTGGAGCAGCTCCAGGACCTCGTCGAAGGAGGCGGAGTCGGAGGCGTCCGGGGTGCAGACGGGGAAGATCCGGTCGAGCCGGTTCTCGTCGCCGGGGCCGTCGCCGACGGGGCCGAACAGGCTCGACGCGAGCTGGGACTCGCGGGCCTTCATCCAGTTGCGGTTGCCCTTGACCGTGTTGATCTCGCCGTTGTGCGCGACGAAGCGGTACGGGTGGGCCAGCGGCCAGCTCGGGAAGGTGTTGGTGGAGAACCGGGAGTGGACCAGGGCGATGGCGGTGGCGAAGCGGCGGTCGGAGAGGTCCGGGAAGAACGGCTCCAGCTGCCCGGTGGTGAGCATGCCCTTGTAGACGATCGTGCGGGCGGAGAGCGAGGGGAAGTACACCCCGGTCTCCCGCTCGGCGCGCTTGCGCAGTACGAAGGTCTTGCGGTCGAGCGCGATGCCGGTGCTCGCGCCGTCCGCGACGAAGAGCTGGCGGAACTCGGGCATGGTGGCGCGGGCGCCGTTGCCGAGGATGCCGGGGGCCACGGGGACCTGGCGCCAGCCGAGGACCTTGAGTCCCTCCTCCGCGGCGATCTTCTCCAGCTTGCGGACGGCCTCGGTGGAGTCGTCCGCGGGCAGGAAGGCGGTTCCGACGGCGTAGGCACCGGCCTCGGGGAGTTCGAAGGCGACCTCCCCGCGCAGGAAGGCGTCCGGCACCTGGAGGAGGATGCCGGCGCCGTCGCCGGAGTCGGGCTCGGATCCGGTGGCGCCGCGGTGTTCGAGATTGCGCAGCACGGTCAGCGCCTGCTCGACCAGCTCATGGCTGGCCACACCGGTCAGAGTGGCCACGAACCCGACACCGCAGGCGTCGTGCTCGTTACGGGGGTCGTACATCCCCTGCTGGGCGGGGCGACCGTCCATGGGCGACCAGGCGTCGATGCGCATGGGCTCTCCCGTCGTCGTCGTGGCATGTGCAGTGCCGAGGGACGACGTTGGCCCTCTGCGAAATTTCGTGCAGGTTACATGATGGGTCGCTGCTCAAGAAGTGGATAGTTCGTTCCAACATACGGACACCATCGATGACGGTGGAGGTGGGTCGCAGTCGGATGATCGGCGCCCAGGGGGGCCGCAGAGAACAGGCGTCGTTGCCCGCGGTGTCCACGACTCATGCCCGGCGGCAAGGGAATCGAAACCCCCGGGTAACGACTACTTATGTGTAGCCCTGCATAGGGACTCATTTTACGCCGGTGGGGCCGATCCCGCCCAGTGGCAGCCACCAAGACGTACGTCACACGGGTGGCGGACATGTCACGGGCGCACACGCGTCACGGGCGCACACGCGTCACGGGCGGGCGCCCCCACCAGGGGAGTGCCCGCCCGCTCGTCCGTCGCCATCAGCCCCCGACGGCCACCCCGAACAGCGTGCCCAGTCCGTAGGTGACGGCCGCCGCGGCCCCGCCCAGCGTCAGCTGGCGCAGGCCGCTGTAGAGCCAGCCGCGCGCCGTCACCCGGGCCACCACCGCACCGCAGGCGAACAGTCCGGCCAGCGCCAGCAGCACGGCGGGCCACAGCACGGTGGCGCCGAGCAGGTACGGCAGCACGGGCAGCAGGGCGCCCAGCGCGAACGCGCCGAACGAGGACACCGCGGCGACGAGCGGCGAGGGCAGGTCGGCCGGGTCGATGCCGAGCTCCTCGCGGGCGTGTATCTCCAGGGCCTGTTCCGGGTCGCGCGACAGCTGCCGCGCGACCTCGCGGGCGAGGTCCGCGTCGACGCCGCGGGACTGGTACAGCTCGGCGAGCTCCCGCTCCTCGTCCTGGGGGTGCTTGCGCAACTCGCGCCGCTCGACGTCGAGTTCGGCCTCGACGAGCTCACGCTGCGAGGCCACGGAGGTGTACTCGCCGGCCGCCATGGAGAACGCACCGGCGGCCAGGCCCGCCAGTCCGGTGATCACGATCGTCTGCTGGGAGACGGAGCCGCCCGCGACGCCGGTCATCAGCGCCAGGTTGGAGACCAGCCCGTCCATCGCCCCGAACACCGCCGGGCGCAGCCAGCCACCGTTGACGTCGCGGTGGGTGTGGTTGTCGCGGTGCGCCTCGTGCAGTACGGCGTCGGTCTCGATGATGGCCACAGCTCTCCCCTTCTCCAGCAGCGGGATTCACCCGTTCCGCCCCCGCTCGACATCATCGAAAATACGCACGAAAAACGACTCCCGCCAGCAAGGCAGGCCGTACTTACCACCCCTCTGACCAGGTAAGTAAGGCCTTCCTTGGCATTTCTGACACACCATCCGAACCGTCATCCGACTGGCCCTTTTGTTGTGATGATCTGCCTCTGTCGGCGCTCCGCGTGGCACAGATCGAGGAGTAGGAGAACTGACTCGGTGTGTGCGAAGGGTCGACGCGATGGAGTTGATCGCAGGAAATCCGGCGGAACCGCGGACGGGCGGTACGGGAGCGGCGGTCCGGGACGGGGCGGACGCGGCGGGTCGGCGCGGCGCGAAGTCGGCAGCGGCTCCGGACGGCGTGGAGGCGGGGGGTCCGGGCAGCGCGGATTCTCCGGGCAGCGCGGAGGCGGCGGGCGGGCGCGGCGCGGGCCGGGACGGGGTGCCCCGGACGGACCTGGGCGACCGGGCGCGCGGCTCGTTGCTCGGTCTCGCGGTCGGCGACGCGCTGGGCGCACCGGCGGAGAATCTGCGGCCGTCCGAGATCCGGCGCCGCTGGGGCCGGATCGAGGGCTTCGTGAGCGACGACCCCGCGGGCACGGACGACACGGAGTACGCGATCTTCTCCGGGCTGCTGCTCGCCCGGCACGGCTCCGCGCTGACCGTCACGCACGTGGAGCGGGCCTGGCACCTGTGGATCGCCGATCTGGACGAGGGCCCGTTCCGCGGGGCCGGGTTCAGCGAGCGGGGGACGCTGGAGAATTTGCGCCGGGGGCTCGCCGCCCCGATCTCCGCCCAGCACCGGCACGCCTGGAGCGACGGCCTGGCGATGCGGGCGGCCCCGTTCGGCGTCTTCGCGGCGGGCCGGCCGGACGAGGCGGCGCGGCTGGTCGCGGTGGACGGCCGGGTCAGCCACGACGGGGAGGGGATCTACGGCGGCCAGGCGGTGGCGGCCGGGGTGGCCGCGGCGATGGCGGGGGCCGGGGCCGCCTCGGTGATCGCCGCCGCGCTGTCCGTCGTCCCGATGGACTCCTGGACGGCGCGTTCGCTGCGGCGCGCGGTGACGGCCGCGCAGCGCACCTACCCCGACCGGCTGACCATGGAGCGCGCGGTGCGCTCCGCCGTGGTCGTCGGCGGCTACCCCTGGACGGACTTGGCGCCCGAGGCGGTGGGGCTGGCCTTCGGTGCGTTCGCCGCGGCGCGCGGGGACTTCCGTACGGCGGTGCTGACCGCGGTCAACATGGGTCGCGACGCGGACACCACGGCCGCGGTGGCCGGGGCCCTGGCCGGCGCCCTGCACGGGATGTCCGCGATCCCGCGGCACTGGGGGGAGGCGATCGGCCCGGTCCGGGGCAGCTGTCTGCCGACGATGCGGGGCCACCACGTCCTGGAGATCGCGGAGTTGCTCACCCCGGACGACACGGACGCCACGGATGACACGGATGCGACGGACGGGACGGATACGGCGGACGCTCCGGAGGCGGCCCACAGGACCGATGTGGCGGACGAGGCGGTCGGGGCGCGCGGGAACCGCGATACGGACGGGCCCGAGGTCATGTCGGTACGTACCGCCAGGGACCCGGCCCCGACCCGGAAGCGCACCGGTCCGGCCCGGCCATGTACCGACACGGCCCCGAACGGCCCCGGCCCCGCGAGCGCACCGCCACCCCCGCACCCCGCCCCGCGCTCCCCCGCCTCCCCGTTCCGCGAGCGGTCCGGCCCCGGGCGGCGGGCCCGGATCGAGGGGCTGCTGCTCGGACTCGCCTCCGGGGACGCCGCCGGCTGGCCCGCCGCACGGCACCGGGCGGCCCGGATGCCCGAGTGGACCCGGCGCCTGACCCGGGAGCTCGACACCTTCGCCGAGCAGAACGCCACGACCACGCTGCCCGTCCCCATCGCGCTCAACCAGCCGCCCGAACCCCTGCGGCTGGGCCCGTCCGACGACGCCGAGTGGGCGGCGTTCGCCGCCGGCACCGTCCTCACCTCCGCGGTCGGCCCGCTGCACGGCCTGTCCCCCGGCCGCCGGATGCGGGCCGCCGTCGACGTCGCCTGGAACGCGCTGGCCGCCGAGGTCGCCGCTGCCGCCGCCCGCGCCCCCGAGGTCGAGTCCGCGGTGCTCCCCCTGCGCGCCCGGATCTCGGTCCGGGCCGGCCTCGGCAACCTGGCCGCCGGGCTGCGCCCGCCCGCCACCGGCCACGACAACCCGCACTACTTCGACGACGCGGCCTGCGTACGGGCCGCCGTGCTCGCCGTCGCCCACCCGGCCGACCCCGCCGCCGCGGCCGATCTCGCCGAGTTCGACGCCCGCTACACCCAGGACGGCGACGGGGTGCACGGCGCCCGCGCCATGGCCGCCGCGATCGCCGAGGCACTGGGCGGCGCGGACGTGGACACCGCGGTGAACGCCGCACTCGCCCAGCTCCCCGACGGCACGGAGATCGCCCGCAACGCCGCCCACGCGGTCCGGATCGCCCGCGACTTCATCGGCGAGGAGGCGGGCGCGTTCGCCCTCGTACCGGTGCTGGAACACCAGATCGTCGACCACGTGTACAGCTACGGGATCGCCGCGGCCGAGACCGTCCCGGTCGCCCTCGCCCTGGCCACCGCCGCCCGCGGCCGGATCGCCCAGGCCGTTCCGGCGGCGGCGTGCCTGTCCCGGGTGGCCGACTCGGCACCGGCCCTGGCGGGCGCGCTGACCGGTGCGCTCGGCGGCATCGGCACCGTCCCGGACGGCTGGCGCGAGTCCTGCCGCACCCTGGCGGGGTGCGCGCTGCCCCGTCTCGCGGGCACCGATCTCATCGAACTCGCCGGGCTGCTGGCAGACACGGAACCGAGACCCATGGGTGGACAATTCGGACATGACATCCATGACGGCCAGTCGGTCCGCGACGGGACCCACGGCACTCACACTCGATGAACGGATCACGGGCGCGCTCGTCGGCGCCGCGGTCGGGGACGCGCTCGGCGGCCCGGTCGAGGGCCGGTCGCCCGAGCAGATCGTGGCCCGCCACGGCGGCCGGATCGACGGGATCGTCGGCCCGTGGGACGGCGACCAGTGGCGCACGGCACGCCCCGTGGCCCCGTACCACAAGGGCGACGGGCACGTCACCGACGACACCCTGATGACCCATGCGCTGGTCCGGGTGTACGGCGCCGTGCGCGACCACCTCGACGCGTACGCGGTCGCCGACCACCTCGTGCCGGAGCTGATCTCCAACCTCCGCTGGATTCCCGAGCTGGAGGCCGAGGCGCTGCCGCTCCAGCGGATCTTCCTCGCCGAGAAGTGGATCGTCGCCCGGCTGCACTACGGCCACGTCGATCCGCGCGAGGCGGGCTCCGGGAACATCGTCAACTGCGGTGCGGCGATGTACATGGCCCCGGTCGGCCTGGTCAACGCCGCCCACCCGGAGGCCGCCTACGCCGAGGCGCTGGACGTGGCCGGGGCCCACCAGTCCAGTTACGGCAGGGAGGCGGCCGGGGTCTTCGCGGCGGCCGTCGCCGCGGCCTGCGCCCCGGGCGCGACGCCCGCCACCGTCGTCGAGACCTGTCTGTCGCTCGCCAAGGACGGCACCCGGTCGGCCATCGAGGCGGTGTGCGAAACAGCTGCCCGGTACGACGACTTCGAGTCGGCGCTGGGCCCGTTGCGCGCCGCGGTCGCCCCCTTCGACACCGTCGGGCCCGACTACCGCGCCCCCTCCCTCGCCGCCCGCCGCCCGTCCCGGCTGCACGCCATCGAGGAGCTCCCGATCGCGCTCGGCATGCTGCTCGTCGCGGACGGCGACTACCGGCACGCGGTGCTCGGTTCGGTCAACTACGGCCGGGACTGCGACTCGATCGCCACGATGAGCGGCGCCGTCGCGGGCGCGCTCGGCGGCGAGCGGGCGGTCCCCGCCGACTGGGCGAGCACCGTCGCCGGGGCCAGCCGCCTCGATCTGCACGCCCCGGCGCGGACCATGGCGCAGGTCGCCCGCGAGGTGTTCGCGCGGGACGTGCTCCGGCGCCGCGCGCACGAGGCGGCGTTCGCCGCGCTGGCGGGCACGGCATGACGGTACGGGTGACCTGGGTGCAGCCCGAGGACCTCGTCGGCCACGAACTGCGCCAGGCGGCCGAGGACGGCCGGGACGCGCGGGCCGTCGCACGCCGGTGGTACGAGGCGGGCGGCGCCCCCGCCCCGGAACGCGCGGGCGCGTCCGCCCGGCCGGCGCCGGAACTGCGCGCGCTCGCCGAACGGCTGCTCGACGAACTCGCCCTGCTGGAGTCGCCGTTGGAGAGGGACGAGCCGACGGAGTGGGCCGCGGTCCGGGCCGCCTGCCCCGACTGGCCGCCCCCGCGCACCGGCCCGGCGCCGGTGGACCGGGACCGGCTGCACGCCGCCTGGCTGGGCCGGGCGGTCGGCTGTCTGCTGGGCAAGCCCGTCGAGAAACTGCCGCTGGACGGCATCCGCGCGCTCGCCCGCGCCACCGGCAACTGGCCGCTGACCACCTGGTTCACCGCCCGGGGACTGCCCCCCGCACTGGCCGCCACCTACCCCTGGAACCGTCGCTCCGCGCCCTGCTCGCTGGCCGAGAACATCGACGGCATGCCCGAGGACGACGACCTCAACCACCCTTTGCTGACCCTGCTGCTGCTCCAGCGGCACGGCCCGTCCTTCACCACCGGCGACCTCGCCCGGCTCTGGCTCGACGAACTCCCGGCCGGCCGGACGTTCACCGCCGAGCGGGTGGCGTACCGCAATCTGCTGGACGGGATCGAGCCCCCGCACACGGCCAGGTACCGCAATCCGTTCCGGGAGTGGATCGGTGCGCAGATCCGGGCCGACGTGCACGGCTGGACGCATCCGGGCGACCCGTCGGCCGCGGCGGAACAGGCCCACCGGGACGCCGTCCTCAGCCACACCGCCAACGGGGTGTACGGGGCGATGTTCACCGCCGCCGCGCTCGCCGAGGCGGCCGGGGGCGAAAGCGATGTGCACGAATGCCTGGCCACCGGGCTGCGGGTCGTACCGCCGCGCTCGCGGTTCGCGCACGCGGTGCGCTTCGGGATCGGGGCGGCCCGCGCCACCGGCGATTTCGACGCGGTGGCCGACCGGCTGCACGCCGAGTACGGCAGACACCACTGGGTCCATGTGCTGCCCAACGCCGCCCTGCTCGCCGCCGCCCTCACCCACGCCGACGGCGACTTCTCGGCCTCCGTCTGCCGTGCGGTGTCGGGTGGTTGGGACACCGACTCCAACGGCGCGACCGCCGGTTCGCTGGCCGGTCTGCTGGCCGGCTCCCCGGACCGGCTGCCCGGCCGCTGGACCGCCCCGCTGAAGAACCGGCTCGCCTCGTCCGTCCCCGGCTTCGACTCCATCGGCTTCGACGAACTCGCCGGACAGACCCACCGGCTCATCCAGAAGGAGGCACTGTGCCCATGACCGGCATCGCGGTGCTCGGCAGTACCAACATGGACCTCGTGGCCCGCGTCGGCCGGGCCCCGGAGCGCGGGGAGACCGTCACCGGACGGGAGTTCCGCACCGTCCCCGGCGGCAAGGGCGCCAACCAGGCCGTCGCCGCCGCCCGCGCGGGCGGCGACGTGATCATGATCGGCGCGGTCGGGGACGACGAGTACGGCGTCCGGCCGCGGTCGAACCTGGAGCACGCGGGCATCGACACCGACCTGCTGCACACCGCCGAGGGCCCCAGCGGCACCGCGCACATCGTCGTCGACGACACGGGCGCCAACTCCATCGTGGTGATCCCCGGCGCCAACGGCACCGTCACCGCGCTCGGTCCCGGCGAGATGGCCGCCATCGCGGGCGCCGAACTGCTGCTGCTCCAGCTGGAACTGCCGATGTCCGCCGTGATCGAGGGCGCGCGGGTGGCCCACGCCCAGGGCGTACGGACCCTGCTCACCCCCTCCCCCGTGCAGCCGCTGCCGTCCGAACTCCTCGACTGCGTCGACCTGTTGATCCCCAACGAGCACGAGGCGGCGGCGCTCACCGGCTTCACCGACCCCTGTGCGGCGGCCCAGCACCTGCTCGGCCGGGTGCCCGCGGTCGTCGTCACACTCGGCTCGAAGGGCTGCCTGTACGCGGCCCGGGGCGGCGAGCCCGTCCTCTTCCCCGCCCCCGAGGTCACCGCCGTCGACACCACCGGGGCGGGCGACACCTTCGTCGGTACGCTCGCCGTGGCGCTCGGCGAACGGCGACCCGTGCCCGAGGCCCTGGCCTGGGCGTCGTCGGCCGCCGCGCTCTGCGTACAACGACCGGGCGCCTCCACGTCCATGCCGTACCGCGGGGAGATCGACGCCGCATGAACGGGACCGCACAGGCACCCCTGACCGGACTGCGGGTCGTCGACCTCGCCACGCTCTTCGCCGGTCCGCTCTGCGCCACCATGCTCGGCGACTTCGGCGCCGAGGTCATCAAGGTCGAGCACCCGAGCAGGCCCGACCCCTCCCGCGGGCACGGCCCCACGAAGGACGGCGTCGGCCTGTGGTGGAAGCTGCTGGGCCGCAACAAACGCAATCTGACCCTCGACCTGTCCACCCCGGGCGGCCGGGACGTCCTGCTCCGGCTGGCCGCCGGGGCCGATGTGGTCATCGAGAACTTCCGGCCCGGGACGCTGGAACGCTGGGGACTGGGCTGGGCGGAACTGCACGCCGCCAACCCGCGGCTGGTACTGGCCAGGGTCACCGGCTTCGGCCAGTTCGGCCCGTACGCGCACCGGCCCGGCTTCGGCACCCTGGCCGAGGCGATGAGCGGGTTCGCCGCGATCACCGGGGAGCCGGACGGGCCGCCCACGCTGCCGCCGTTCGGGCTCGCCGACTCGATCGCGGCCCTGGCCACCGCGTACGCCGTGATGGCCGCTCTCGCCGGGCGCGACCGCACCGGGCAGGGGCAGGTCGTCGACATGGCGATCATCGAGCCGATGCTGACCGTGCTCGGCCCGCAGCCCATCTGGTACGACCAGCTCGGCTACGTGCAGCCGCGCACCGGCAACCGCTCCCGGAACAACGCGCCGCGCAACACCTACCGCACCTCGGACGGGCACTGGGTCGCGGTCTCCACCTCCGCGCAGTCGATCGCCGAACGGGTGATGCGGCTGGTCGGCCGGGCGGAACTGATCGACGAGCCCTGGTTCGCGTCCGGCACCACCCGCGCCGAGCACGCCGACGAACTCGACGAGGCGGTCGGCGACTGGGTCGCCCGGCACACCCGTGAGGAGGCGGTCTGCGCCTTCGAGAAGGCGGAGGCGGCCATCGCGCCGATCCACGACATCCAGGACGTGATGGAGGACCCGCAGTACCGGGCCCTGGACTCGGTCACCGAGATCGACGACCCGGAGCTGGGGCCGCTGCGGATGCAGAACGTCCTGTTCCGGCTCTCCGCGACACCGGGCTCGATCCGCTGGGCGGGCCGGCCGCACGGCGCGGACACCGAGGAGATCCTCACCGGTCTGGGCCTGTCGGAGGCGGAGATCGCCGCGCTGCGGGCGGAGCGTGTCCTGTGACCGTGACGGTACCGCTCACCTGGCTGTACGTTCCCGGGGACCGGCCGGAGGTGGTGCGCAAGGCGCGCGACTCGGGCGCGGACGTGGTGATCGTGGACCTGGAGGACGCGGTCGCCCCGGACCGCAAGGAGTACGCGCGCTCGGCCACCGCCGAGCTGCTGTCCGAGGCGGCCGAAGCCGCGTCCGTGCCGCTCCACGTCCGGGTCCACACGGAGGCGGACGTGCGCGCCCTCGCCGGGCTGCCGGGCCTGGCCGAGCTCCGGCTGCCCAAGATCACCCACGCGGCGTCCGTCCACCACATCGCGGCCGTGGCGCCGGGGGTGGCGCTCTGCCCGCTGCTGGAGTCGGCGCTCGGCATCGAGCACGCGTACACGGTCGCCGCCTCCCATCCCCAGGTGCGCTCCATCGCGCTGGGCGAGGCGGACCTGCGGGCCGATCTGGGCGTACGGGACGACGCCGGTCTCGACTGGTCGCGCAGCCGGATCGTGGTCGCCGCCCGCGCGGCGGGTCTGGCGCCGCCCACCCAGTCGGTGTTCCCGGACGTCCGGGACCTGGAGGGGCTGTGGTCGTCCTGCGCCCACGGCCGGACGCTGGGTTTCCTGGGCCGGGCGGCGATCCACCCCCGCCAGCTCCCGGTCATCGAGCGGGCGTTCCGCCCGACGGCGCGGGAGGTCGAGGCCGCGGAGGAGATCGTGACGGCGGCCGTGACGGACGAGGGCGCGCTGGCCCTGCCGGACGGCCGGTTCGTCGACGCGGCGGTGGTCGCGTCGGCGCGCAGGACCCTGGCGCTGGCCGCGCGGGCGGGGTGAGGGCGGGTCCGTGTCCCGGGACGCGCGTGGGCCCCGGACCGTTCGGTCCGGGGCCCACTGCTTTGGCATGTGCGAGCGGTGCGCGACTTCGGAAAGTCCCGTCGGTCCGGCGGCGCCGGGTGCCCGGTCCCCGGGCGGAGGACGTCGCTCCCGGAAGGCGCTCAGCCGTTCTTCGCGGCCTTCGCGGTGTCGTTCTTCTCCGGGGTCCGGTCGTCGGCCTCGCCGTCACCGTCGGTGCTCGCGGCGGCGTCGGTCTTCCCACCGGCGTCGGCGTCGGCGGTGTCGTCGCCGTTCTTCGCGTCCTCGACGGCGGTGCCCTCGTCACCGGTCTTCCCGGTGGCACCGGCCTTCTCCGCGTCCTCGGCGGCGCCCGGCTCCACGATCTCCTCGCGGCCCGGCCGCAGCTTCGCCGAGAGGACGATGTAGACCACGGCCAGCACGAAGACGATCAGCGCGGTCCACACGTTCAGGCGCAGGCCCAGGATGTGGTGGGCCTCGTCGACCCGCATGTACTCGATCCAGCCCCGGCCCGCGCAGTACGCCGCGACGTACAGGGCGAACGCCCGGCCGTGGCCGAGCTTGAAGCGACGGTCCGCCCAGATCACCAGCAGGGCGACGCCGATGCACCACAGCGACTCGTACAGGAACGTCGGGTGGTACGTGCCGGCGACCCGGTTGGGGCCCTCGCTGATCTTCAGCGCCCACGGCAGGTCGGTCGGCTTGCCGTACAGCTCCTGGTTGAACCAGTTGCCCCAGCGGCCGCAGGCCTGGGCCAGGGCGATGCCGGGGGCGAGCGCGTCGGCCCAGGCGGGCAGCGGGATGCCGCGACGGCGGCAGCCGATCCAGGCGCCGACGGCACCGAGCGCGATCGCGCCCCAGATGCCGAGGCCGCCCTCCCAGATCTTGAAGGCGTCGACCCAGTTCTCACCCTCGCTGAAGTACAGCTGGTAGTCGGTGATGACGTGGTAGAGCCGGCCGCCGACGAGACCGAAGGGCACGGCCCAGACGGCGATGTCGGCAACGGTGCCGGGTCTGCCGCCCCGGGCGACCCAGCGCTTGTTGCCGAACCAGACGGCGACGAAGACACCGATGATGATGCAGAACGCGTAGCCGCGGAGCGGGATCGGGCCGAGCTCGATCACGCCGGTCGACGGGCTGGGAATGAAGGCAAGGTCCATGGCAGGGTCGACGCTACCTTGCCGGGTGGGGCGTACGGCAACCCACCCGGCAACGTCTGGGTAACGGGCGGACCCGCCGCCGGCCCGCTCCGCCCCGCCCTCGCGGCCCGGTCAGGAACCCGACGGGGCCGGGGTGACCGTGCCCGGTTTCTTGCCCTTGTTGGCCTCGGCGACCCACTTCTTCAGGTTGGCCACGGTGATCGGCTCGTCGCCCTTCTTCGGGAAGATCGACTCCCCGTTGAGCAGTGCGGTCGGTGTGCCCTGGAATCCGCCGTTCTGGAACGCCGTGTTGGACTTCTGGACCCAGCTGTCGTGCTTGCCGTCGTTCACACAGCTGCGGAAGGCGGGGGTGTCGAGCCCCGCCACCTTGCCCGAGAGCTCGATCAGCTTGTCGTTGTCACCGAAGGCGTCGTCGGCCTCCTGCGGCTGGTTGCGGTAGAGCACGTCGTGGTACGCGGGGAACTTGCCGACGTCCTGCGCGCAGGCCGCCGCATTGGCCGCGCGCAGCGAGCCGCTGCCTCCGAGATTGCCGTCGATGATCGTGGCGAGGTGGTACTCGGCCTTGATCTGTCCGGTGCTCTCCAGCTGGTGGATGGTGTCGCGGAAGGCGTTCTCGAACTGGGCGCAGACCGGGCAGCGGAAGTCCTCCCAGATGGTGAGCGTGGACGGGGCGTCGTCCGCGCCGACCCGGATGGCCAGGCCGTCCTTGCCCGTCGCGCCGGACGGCACGACCGCGGGGCCCGCCGTTTTGCTCTTGCCGTCCGTGTTGGCCGCGATCACGCCGACGACGGCGGCCAGGCCCAGCACACCGACCACGGCGGCCGCGACGATCAGCGTGCGCCTGCGGCGCTCCCCGGCGCGCTCGCGCTCGCGCTGCTGTACGAGCCGGTCTCGCGCGGCCCTTTTTCCCTGTTCGTTCTTCTCGCTCACACCCGCAGCAACGAACCGGGGAGGCACGCGCGTGCCTCCCCGGTCCAGGTCCACCCGTTCGAGTTACACCCGGTTCAGCGCTTTCGAACGCCTTCGGCGAGTTCGCCCGCCAGGGAGCGGACGGCGGCCCGGCCCGCCTCCTCGTCGGGGGCGTCCAGCATCGCCTTGACGAAGGCCGAGCCGACGATCACGCCGTCGGCGAAGCCCGCGACCTCGGCGGCCTGCCGGGCGTTGGAGACGCCCAGGCCGACGCAGACCGGGAGGGAGGTGGTGGCGCGGGTGCGCCGGACCAGGTCCTGGGCCTGCTCGCCGACCGATTCCCGGGTGCCGGTGACACCCATCAGCGAGGCGGCGTAGACGAAGCCGGAACCGGCCGCCGTGATGGTGGCGAGGCGCTCGTCCCTGCTGCTCGGCGCGACGACGAAGACGGTCGCGAGACCGTGCTTGTCGGCGTGCTCGCGCCACAGTCCGGACTCCTGGACCGGCAGGTCGGGCAGGATGCACCCGGCGCCGCCCGCCTCCGCGAGCTCCGCCGTGAAGCGCTCGACGCCGTAGCGGTCGATCGGGTTCCAGTAGGTCATGACGAGGATCGGGACACCGGTCGCCTCGTGCGCCTCGCGGACCGTGCGCATCACGTCGGCGATCTTCACGCCGCCGCGCAGCGCGATGTCGTCCGCGGTCTGGATGACCGGGCCGTCGAGCACCGGGTCGCTGTGCGGCAGCCCCACCTCGACGATGTCCGCGCCGCCCGCCACGACCGCCTTGACGGCCTCGATCCCGCCGTCGACGGTCGGGAAGCCCGCCGGGAGGTAGGCGATGAGCGCGGCCCGGTCCTCCGCCTTCGCCTTCGCGAGGGAGGCGCTCAACAGCTCCACGTTGCCGCTCACTTGGTGACCTCCTGCTCCCCGTCGGCCCCATCGGCCTCGACGACCCCGTCGGTTGCGTCGTACAGCCCGAAGTAGCGGGCTGCCGTGTCCATGTCCTTGTCGCCGCGGCCGGACAGGTTGACCACGATCAGCCCGTCCTTGCCGAGCTCCCTGCCGACCTCCAGGGCCCCGGCCAGCGCGTGGGCGCTCTCGATGGCCGGGATGATCCCCTCGGTGCGGGACAGCAGGCGCAGCGCCTGCATGGCCGCGTCGTCGGTGACCGCGCGGTACTCGCCCCGGCCGATGTCCTTGAGGTACGAGTGCTCCGGGCCGATGCCCGGGTAGTCGAGCCCCGCGGAGATGGAGTACGGCTCGGTGATCTGGCCCTCGTCGTCCTGGAGGACGTAGCTGCGCGAGCCGTGCAGGATGCCGGGCTCGCCCGCGGTCAGGGTCGCCGCGTGCTCGCCGGTCTCCACGCCGTGTCCGGCGGGTTCGCAGCCGACCAGCCGGACGTGCGCGTCGGGGATGAAGGCGTGGAACAGTCCGATGGCGTTGGAGCCGCCGCCGACGCAGGCGACGGCGGCGTCCGGCAGCCGGCCGGTCCGCTCCAGGATCTGGCGGCGGGCCTCGACGCCGATGACCCGGTGGAAGTCGCGGACCATGGTTGGGAAGGGGTGCGGTCCCGCGACGGTGCCGAAGAGGTAGTGCGTGCGGTCCACGTTGGCGACCCAGTCGCGGAACGCCTCGTTGATGGCGTCCTTCAGGGTCCTGGAGCCGGACTTCACCGCGATGACCTCGGCGCCGAGCATCCGCATCCGCGCCACGTTCAGCGCCTGCCGCTCGGTGTCGATCTCGCCCATGTAGATGGTGCATTCGAGGCCGAAGAGTGCGCAGGCGGTCGCGGTGGCGACGCCGTGCTGGCCGGCTCCGGTCTCGGCGATGACCCTGGTCTTGCCCATGCGCCTGGTGAGCAGCGCCTGGCCCAGCACGTTGTTGATCTTGTGCGAGCCGGTGTGGTTGAGGTCCTCGCGCTTGAGGAAGACGCGGGCCCCGCCCGCGTGCTCGGCGAAGCGCGGCACCTCGGTCAGCGCGCTGGGCCGGCCGGTGTAGTTGATCATGAGCTCGTTGAGCTCGGCGGCGAAGGCCGGGTCGGCCTTCGCCTTGTCGTACTCGACGGCGACCTCGTCCACGGCGGCGACGAGCGCCTCCGGGATGAACTTGCCGCCGAACGCACCGAAGTACCCTTCGGCGCTGGGGATCAGACCCTCCGGGTCCGGGATGAAGAAGTCAGATGACATCCGACGTGCTCCTCGACATCGCAATGGGTGGATTCACCGTATGCGCCGTGAGCGGAGCGCCACCGCGACCGGCGATCGGTCGGGCGGTGCGGTCGTACGTACGACGGGAGTGGTGCGGGTACGTCGGCCGGGGCTCGCTACGGCGCGGTCCCCGTGCGCCATCGCATGCCGTTGACCTGGCCGGGCTCGTCGCCGATCACGTACCGCACCCGTCGGCCGTGCACGCGGCGCGCGGGGGCGCGGCAGCCGCGGGGGCGGCAGCCGCGTGCCAGCGGGGCGTGCGGGACACGGGCCGTCATTCCGGTGGGGCGCAGGCCCCGCCGGCGACGGGACGCGGGACGTTCGGCGGACACGGGTCGGGTCAGCCCCGTCCGTGCCGGAGCGCCGGGTGGGCGCCGGCGGCGACCAGGTCGGCGACGGCGGCCCGCGGGTCGCGGCCGGTGACCAGGGACTCGCCCACGAGCACCGCGTCGGCGCCCGCGTTGGCGTACGCGATCAGGTCGTGCGGACCGCGGACGCCGGACTCGGCGACCTTGACGATGTGGGCGGGGAGCTCGGGGGCGACGCGCTCGAAGGTGGAGCGGTCGACCTTGAGGTCCTTCAGGTTGCGCGCGTTGACCCCGATGACCTTGGCCCCGGCGTCCACGGCACGCTCCGCCTCCTCCTCGTCGTGCACCTCGACCAACGGCGTCAGGCCGATGGACTCGGCGCGCTCGATCAGGGAGACCAGGGCCTCCTGGTCGAGGGCGGCGACGATGAGCAGGGCGAGGTCGGCGCCGTAGGCGCGGGCCTCCCAGAGCTGGTACGAGGTGACGATGAAGTCCTTGCGCAGGACCGGGATGTCGACCTTGGCGCGGACGGCCTCCAGGTCGGCGAGCGAACCGCCGAAGCGGCGCTCCTCGGTGAGGACGGAGATGACGGACGCGCCGCCCGCCTCGTAGTCCGCGGCCAGCCCGGCCGGATCGGCGATCGCGGCCAGGGCCCCCTTGGAGGGGCTGGAACGCTTGACCTCGCAGATGACGTTGACGCCCTCGCCGCGCAGGGCGGCGGCTCCGTCCTTGGCCGCCGGAGCCCGCTGGGCGCGTTCCTTCAGCTCGTCGAGGCTGACACGCGCCTGCCGCTCTGCGAGGTCGGCGCGTACGCCGTCGATGATCTCGTCGAGCACACTCACGCGAGCGGCCCCCTTCCGGGACGGTGATGAGGGAACAGGATCAGCCATGTCAATGCTATCCGTAGGAGGGCGGAGCGCCCGAATCCGCTCGGGAAACGTCCCACCAGCTGGGCACTCAGGGGGCCAGGGCCGAGCCGAACGGCAGATTCCGGACGATCGAGAAGGCCAGCAGCACGGCCCCGACGCCCCACCACACGACGGGCCGGGCCGCGAGGCTCATGGGCCTGCCCCGGCAGGCGCGGACCGTCCAGACCAGCCACAGGGCGGCGAAGACCGCGTAGCCCGCGACGGCGAGTGCGTTGGAGCCCAGGGCGGCGGCGATGTCGCCGTGCGCGACGGCGTGGGCGCTGCGCAGCCCCCCGCAGCCCGGACAGTAGAGCCCGGTGAAGCGGAGCAGCGGGCACACGGGGTAGTGGCCGGGCTCGTTGGGATCCACGGTGCCGACGTAGCCGAAGGCGCCGACGACCAGGGCCATGACGCCCACCGGCGTGGCGAGGCGCCGGACGCGCGAGACGGGCGCGGGCGCCGGCGGGACGACCGGGGGGAACGGCTGCCCGGGTACCGGCGGGCGGCCGGGGGCGGGCCCGGGGGCCGGTGAGGGCGGGGCGGCGGGCGGAGTGTGCGTTGCGTCCACCCGGTGATTGTCCCCGCCGACGCGGAAAGGCGCAGCCCGGACCGGGCTGCGCCTCGCGCTCGTGGGGGTGCCGTGGGGCTTCAGGAGATCTGGGCCTGCGCGGCGCGGGCCCTGGCCCGTGCCATCTCCTCCGACTCCTTCGGCATGCCGAGACCCGCGGCCTTCATCGCGAGGCCGACGACGCCGCCGAGGAGGACGACGGCCATTCCGGCCCAGAAACCGACGGGGTTGGCCGCGACCATGAAGACGCCCGCGACGCAGAAGCCGATGAAGGAGATGATGACACCGGTCCAGGCGGCCGGGGTGTGTCCGTGGCTGCTGCCCGCCATGAGTTGCTCCTTGTTGGTGATGCGCTGTTGGTATCGCTGTACGCAAAGCTGGTGGCGCTGTTGGTGCCGCCGTGCTGAAAGCTCGGCTTCATTGTCCCGTACGTACGGGTAGGACGTGAGCTGGGGGTCGTTGCTAGCGCGTCGGGTCCTCGCCGCGGTCCAGGGCCTTCCACAGGTCCTCGGGCCGGTCCGGGTCCGGGGCGGTGCGGGCGGCCCTGCGGGGGCGGGGGCTGCCGTCCCGCTCGTACCGGCCCGACATGGTGGGCCAGAGCTTCCCGTAGCGCAGGGCGAGCAGCCCGGCCAGCAGGATCAGCAGGCCGCCGGCCGCGGTGACGTAGGGCCACACGGTGTGGCTGAGCGCGTCGATGGTGGCCTGGGCGTCGCCGGTGGACTGGGCGGCCTTCTCGTCGAGCGCGGCGCTGTCGGAGGCACCGAGGCAGGCGCTCAGTCCGGCGCCGAGGCCGCTGAGGGCGAGGAGCCCGGCGACGACCAGCCGCCCGGCGCCGCGCACCGCGAAGACGGCGACGAGGGCGGCCAGGCCCACTATGGCGAGGGCCGCCGGGAGACCGGTGACGTCCCGGCCCTCGGCGGTCAGGGGCAGGAAACCGCCGCCGACGGACGCCCGGCCCTCGGCCCAGATCTGGCCGGAGGACAGCAGGACGACGGTGGCGCCGGCCGCCCCGAGGAGCAGGCCGGCAGCCAGGCTGCGGCGGCTTCCCGGGGCGTCGGACGCGGTGACGGCTCGGGGCTGGGGTACGGATACGGCACTCACGTGCTCCACTATCCCCTACCGCTTCACGCGCCGCGGAGCCGGTTGGCCGTATGGACGGCGCGCAGCACCGCCGCCGCCTTGTTGCGGCATTCGGTGTCCTCGGCGACCGGGTCGGAGTCGGCGACGACACCCGCTCCGGCCTGGACGTACGCCGTGCCGTCGCGGAGCAGCGCGGTGCGGATGGCGATGGCGGTGTCGGAGTCCCCGGCGAAGTCGAGGTAGCCGACGCAGCCCCCGTACAGTCCGCGGCGGGTGGGTTCGAGCTCCTCGATGATCTGCATCGCGCGGGGCTTGGGGGCGCCGGAGAGGGTGCCCGCGGGGAAGCACGCGGTGAGTACGTCGAAGGCGGTGCGGCCCTCGGCGACGCGGCCGGTGACCGTGGAGACGATGTGCATCACGTGCGAGTACCGCTCGACGGACATGAAGTCGACGACCTCGACGGTGCCGGGTTCGCAGACCCGTCCCAGGTCGTTGCGGCCGAGGTCGACCAGCATCAGGTGCTCGGCGCGTTCCTTGGGGTCGGCGAGGAGTTCCTCGGCGAGCGCCTGGTCCTCCTGCGGGGTGGCGCCGCGGTGCCGGGTTCCGGCGATCGGGTGGACCATGGCGCGCCCGTCCTCGACCTTGACGAGGGCCTCCGGGCTGGAGCCCACGATGTCGAAGCCGTCGAACCGCAGGAGGTACATGTACGGCGAGGGGTTGGTGGCGCGCAGCACCCGGTAGACGTCCAGCGCGCTCGCGGCGCAGGGGGTCTGGAAGCGCTGCGAGGGGACGACCTGGAAGGCCTCGCCGGCCCGGATGCGTTCCTTCACGTCCTCGACGGCGTCCTGGTACGCCTTGCCGCCCCACAGCGCGGTGTACGGGGGCAGCTCGGACGGCGGGAGGGCGGCGGGGGCGTTCTCGACGGGGCGCGAGAGGTCGCGTTCCATGGCGTCGAGGCGGGCGACGGCGTCCGCGTACGCCTCGTCGACGCCGGTCGAGAGGTCGTTGTGGTTGATCGCGTTGGCGATCAGCAGGACGCTGCCGTCCCAGTGGTCGAGCACGGCCAGGTCCGAGGTGAGCAGCATGGTCAGCTCGGGGAGGTGGAGGTCGTCCTCGGCGCTGTCGCCGATCCGCTCCAGGCGGCGCACGATGTCGTAGCCGAGGTAGCCGACCATGCCGCCGGTGAAGGGGGGCAGGGCGTCGTCGACGACCAGGTCGTGCGGGGTGTGCAGGGTCTCGACGGTGGCGCGCAGGACCTCCAGCGGGTCCCCGTCGACGGGGACGCCGACGGGCGGGACGCCGAGCCAGTGGGCCTGTCCGTCGCGCGCGGTGAGGGTGGCCGCGCTGCGCACGCCGATGAAGGAGTAGCGCGACCAGGTGCGGCCGTTCTCCGCCGATTCCAGGAGGAAGGTGCCGCTGCGCTCGGCCGCGAGCTTGCGGTAGAGCCCGACCGGGGTGTCGCCGTCCGCCAGGAGCCTGCGGCTGACGGGGATGACGCGCCGGTCCACGGCGAGTTTGCGGAAGGTGTCGAGATCCATGGCGGCTGCCCCTACTGCGCGAGTGGAAGGACGTCGGCGTCGAAACAGGTGCGGGCACCGGTGTGGCAGGCGGCACCCGTCTGGTCGACCTTGACGAGGACGGTGTCGGCGTCGCAGTCGAGGGCGACGGACTTGACCTGCTGGATGTGGCCCGAGGTGTCACCCTTGACCCAGTACTCCTGCCGGCTGCGGGACCAGTAGGTGCACCGGCCGGTGGTGAGGGTGCGGTGCAGGGCCTCGTCGTCCATCCAGCCGAGCATCAGCACCTCGCCGGTGTCGTACTGCTGGGCGATGGCCGGGACGAGTCCGTCGGCACTGCGCTTGAGGCGGGCCGCGATGGCCGGGTCGAGGTTGCCGGACGGCGGCGGAGTGCTGGGCATGGGCTCGCTGGTCATGCGCCCATTGTGCCGTGGCCGCGGGGGCCGTTCGGCGCTACGTCCACTGGGCGGACCGCACGCGGCGGTCGTACGCTGGCGACCATGTCGACCCATGCGAAGCGTGAACGGCTCCTGCTCGCCGATCTGTTGGAGGCGGCGGGGCCGGAAGCCCCGACCCTGTGCCAAGGCTGGACCGCCCGGGACCTGGCCGCCCACGTGGTGGTCCGGGAGCGGCGGCCGGACGCGGCGGCCGGGATTCTGGTGGGCGTGCTGAAGAACCGGCTCGAACGGGTGCAGGCCGAGTTCACCGAGAAGCCGTACGAGGAGCTGATCCAGCTGATCCGTACGGGGCCGCCGCGGTTCTCCCCGTACGCCGTGAAGCAGGTCGACGAGGCCGCCAACACCGTGGAGTTCTACATCCACGCGGAGGACGTGCGCCGGGCCCAGCCCGACTGGTCGCGGCGCGAGCTGGACCCGGTCTTCGCCGATCTGCTGTGGTCGCGCACCGAGCGGACGGCCCGGCTGCTGGGCCGCAGATCCCCGGTGGGGCTGGTGCTGCGCCGCCCCGACGGGCGGACGGTGGTGGCGCACAAGGGCGTCCCGGTGGTGACGGTCACCGGCGAGCCGGGCGAGCTGCTGCTCTTCGCGTTCGGGCGGCAGAGCGCGGCGGCGGTGGGCCTGGAGGGCGACAAGGAGGCGGTGGAACGGCTGGGCAGGGCCGAGCTGGGGATGTAGGGCCCGCGCCCCGGGCGCGGCGGGTTCCAGGGGCCTGGCGTACGGGTCCGGGCTCACGGCTCAGGGCGTACGGCCCCGGGCTCATGGGTCCGGCTCGGGCTCAGGCCGGGAGTTCCGCGCGGCGCAGGCCGGTGATGGCCAGTCCGGTCAGCGCCCCGGCCGCGCACACCGCGGCGCTGACGACGAAGACCGGGCCGGTCCCCCAGGCGGCGACGGCCGCGCCCGTGACCGGGTAGCCGAGCGGGGCGATCGCGTGGGTGAAGAGGGTCGAGACCGAGGTGACCCGGCCGAGGTAGGCGGGTTCGGTGACGGTCTGGATCAGGGCCCCGCACAGGGCGCCGCCGAGTCCGGCGAAGAGGCCGACGCAGACGGCCGCGACGACGGCGAGGGCCACCGACGGGAGGTGGGCCATGGCCCCGATGGCGACCGAGCCGACCAGGACCGTCAGGCACATCACCAGCCCGGCGCGCGGCACCCGGCCGCGCACGGCGAGCAGCAGGGCCGACGCACCGGCCCCGATCCCGAACGCGGCGACGATCCAGCCCATGCCGGAGGCGCCCCAGCCGCGTTCCCGGGCGAGCAGCACCAGGCCGAGGTTGAGCGGACCGGCGAAGCCCAGCTCGCTGACGGCGACGACGAGCATCAGCGGGCCGAGCAGCGGGTGACGGCGGATGTGGCGCAGCCCGTCGGCCAGGTCGTGCGAGACGGTGCCGGACGGTTCGGCGTCCTCCTGGTCGGGCAGCGGGCGGATGCGCAGGGAGAGCAGCAGCGGCAGCGACACGGCGAAGAGCACCCCGGCCACGGCGAAGGCGAGCGTGGGTCCGCCGAACGCCACCGCGACGCCGCCGAGCGGGGCGCCGACGACATTGGCGGTACGGGTGGCCAGTCCGCGCATCCCCTGGACCCGGGCCAGTTCGCCGGCGGCGGTGATCCGGGGCGGCAGGGCGCCGACGGCGGGCAGGAAGAGGGCGTCGACCACGCCGAAGACGAGCCCGACGGCGATCAGCAGCCACAGGGCGGGCGAGGTGAGCAGCAGGGCGCCCGCCAGGCCGAGGACGACCAGGCAGCGGGCGGCGTCGCTGCCGATGACGACGCGGCGCGGTCCGATCCGGTCGGCGAGCACTCCCCCGCCGAGCATCAGCACGGCCCGGGGTATGGAGCCGGCGGCGAGGACGAGGCCGGTCTGGGTCTCGCTGCCGGTGCGGGCGGCGGCCCAGGCGAGCGCCATGTAGTAGACGCTGTCGCCGATCATGGACGCGGTGTAGGCGCCGAGCCAGCGCAGGACGTCGGTGTCGCGGTGGGCGGGGCGGCCGGTGGGTTCCGCGGCCGTGCGGAGGTCGGTGACGGTCATGCGGGGCGTCCTTCCGGGGCGGCGGCTCAGGTGCGGAACGGGAATGCGTACAGGTGCATGGCGACGTTCTCGCGGCCTTCCGTGTCCCCGGCCTCGTCGCGGGCGCGGCCGAGCTCCTCGTACCGGTCGATCAGCTCGTGCATCTCGCGGCCGAGCGCGGAGAGCTCCTCGGGGGTGAGCCGGACCAGGTGCTCGGAGCTGGAGGCGGCGCTGCGCCACTCCAGCGGCCAGCTCTGGGCCGAGTCGAGGTAACGGCGGTACAGCTCGATGTGCTGGTCGAAGGAGAGCCGGCCGACGGCGGCGTGCGTGGCCACCTTCTCGGGGGCGTCGCTGAAGTCCTCCTCGTGGAAGTTCAGCCCCTTGGAGGCGGGCTGCCACCAGCGTTCGCGGCCGTCCCTGCCCTGCTGCCCGGCCTCCTCGATCAGGCCGTGGTCGGCGAGCCTGCGCAGGTGGTAGCTGACCAGTGAGACCGCCTCGTCGACCTGCTCGGCGAGCTGGGAGGCGGTGGCCTCGCGGGAGATGTAGAGGGCCCGGTACAGCTTCATCCGCAGGGGGTGTCCGAACGCCTTCAGCGTCTCCAGGTCCGAGACGCGGCGCGATTCCTTGCTTGCCATGCCCCCGACTCTAGATAGGAAAGAAAATTTGCGCAATATTTATTGCGAAAGAGAAGTTGTGGACTTTCGGGGCGGGACCGAAGCGGAACGGCGCCGGAGAAGCCGATCGCCGGACGGGCCACGGCGGCCCGTCCGGCGATCGAGGGGGTACTGCGGGGTCAGCGGACCGGGTGTCCGGCCTCCCTGAGCGCGTCCTTGACCTCGGAGATCCGCAGATCGCCGAAGTGGAAGACGGACGCGGCGAGCACCGCGTCGGCCCCCGCCGCGATGGCGGGCGCGAAGTGGGCGAGCCGGCCCGCGCCGCCGGAGGCGATGACGGGGACGGTCACGTGCTTGCGGACCGCCGTGATCATCTCGGTGTCGTAGCCGTCCTTGGTGCCGTCCGCGTCCATCGAGTTGAGCAGGATCTCGCCCGCGCCCAGCTCGGCGGCGCGGTGCGCCCATTCGACGGCGTCCATTCCGGTGCCCCTGCGCCCGCCGTGCGTGGTGACCTCGAAGGTGCCGGCGGGGGTGCGCCGGGCGTCCACCGAGAGCACCAGGACCTGGCGGCCGAAGCGCTCGGCGATCTCCCGGACGAGGTCGGGGCGGGCGATGGCGGCGGTGTTGACGCCGACCTTGTCCGCACCGGCCCGCAGCAGCCTGTCGACGTCGTCGGCGGTGCGGACGCCGCCGCCGACCGTGAGCGGGATGAAGACCTGCTCGGCGGTGCGGCGCACCACGTCGTAGGTGGTCTCCCGGTCACCGCTGGAGGCGGTGATGTCCAGGAAGGTCAGCTCGTCGGCGCCCTCGGCGTCGTACAGCTTCGCCATCTCGACGGGGTCGCCCGCGTCGCGCAGGTTCTGGAAGTTGACGCCCTTGACGACCCGGCCGTTGTCGACGTCCAGGCAGGGGATGACGCGTACCGCGAGGCTCATCGGGCACCTGCCCGGTACGCCTCGACCTCGACCTCGACGACCAGGCTCGGGTCCACCAGGCCGGCGACGACGACCATCGTCGCGACGGGGCGGACCTCGCCGAAGATCTCCTTGTGGGCCCGGCCGACCTCGTCCGTGTCCCGGACGTGCGTGAGGTACATCCGGGTGCGGACGACGTCCTCGCGGCCCAGGCCGAGCTGCTTCAGCGCGTCGAGGGCGATCTTGAAGGAGGTGACGGTCTGCTCGTACGGGCCGCCCGCGGAGATCTGGCCGTTCTCCACCGAGGTGCAGCCCGCCACCAGGACGAGCCCGTTCGGCAGCTCCACCGCGCGGGAGTAGCCGAACTTCTCCTCCCACGGGGCGCCGGAGGAGACGCGGTTGACGGAATCGCTCATCCGGAGACCACCCGCAGGGCTTCTTCGAGGGTGAACGCCTTCGCGTACAGCGCCTTGCCGACGATCGCGCCCTCGACGCCGACCGGGACGAGCGAGGCGATGGCCCGCAGGTCGTCCAGTGAGGATACGCCGCCGGAGGCGACGACGGGCTTGTCGGTGGCGGCGCAGACGTTCTTCAGGAGTTCCAGGTTGGGGCCCTGGAGCGTGCCGTCCTTGGCGATGTCGGTGACGACGTAGCGGGCGCAGCCCTCGGAGTCGAGGCGGGCGAGCGTCTCGTAGAGGTCGCCGCCGTCGCGGGTCCAGCCGCGACCGCGCAGTGTCGTGCCGCGGACGTCGAGGCCGACGGCGATCTTGTCGCCGTGCTCGGCGATGACCTCGGCGACCCATTCCGGGGTCTCCAGGGCGGCGGTGCCGAGGTTGACCCGGCGGCAGCCGGTGGCGAGGGCGGCGGCGAGCGAGGCGTCGTCGCGGATGCCGCCGGAGAGTTCGACCTTGATGTCCATGGCGCCGGCCACCTCGGCGATCAGCGCGCGGTTGTCACCGGTGCCGAAGGCGGCGTCCAGGTCGACGAGGTGCAGCCACTCGGCGCCGGCGCGCTGCCAGGCGAGGGCGGCCTCCAGCGGGGACCCGTAGGAGGTCTCGGAGCCGGACTCGCCGTGGACGAGCCGGACGGCCTGTCCGTCACGGACATCGACGGCGGGGAGCAGTTCAAGCTTCGGCATTACAGCGTCTCGATCCAGTTGGTCAGCAGCTGGGCGCCGGCATCGCCGGACTTCTCGGGGTGGAACTGGGTGGCCCACAGGGCGCCGTTCTCCACGGCGGCGACGAACGGCTCGCCGTGGGTGGCCCAGGTGACCCGGGGGGCGCGGATCTTGGGGTTGGTGACTTCCAGGCTCCAGTCGTGCACGGCGTAGGAGTGCACGAAGTAGAACCGGGTCTCGGGGTCGAGACCGGCGAAGAGCTGGGAGTCCTCGGGGGCCCGCACGGTGTTCCAGCCCATGTGCGGGACGACCGGGGCCCTGAGCGGGGCGACGGTGCCGGGCCATTCGTCCAGCCCCTCCGTCTCCACGCCGTGCTCGATGCCGCGCTCGAAGAGGATCTGCATCCCGACGCAGATGCCCATGACGGGCCGTCCGCCGGAGAGCCTGCGGCCGACGACCCATTCGCCGCGGGCCTTCTTCAGCCCCTCCATGCAGGCGGAGAACGCTCCGACGCCGGGCACCAGCAGCCCGTCGGCGTTCATCGCCTTCTCGTAGTCGCGGGTGATCTCGACGTCCGCGCCGACGTGGGCGAGGGCCCGCTCGGCGGAGCGGACGTTGCCGAATCCGTAGTCGAAGACGACGACCTTCTTCTTGCCGCTCTTCATCCGGTCGCTCTTGTTCCGTTCGCTCACGAGTCGTACCTCAGTCCCAGAGTCCCTGGATCCGCATGACGCCCGCGACCAGGCACATCAGGGACCCGATGCCGAGCAGGACTATGACGCCCCGGGGCATCTTCTGCTTCGAGAAGGAGTAGACGCCGCCGGCCAGGAACAGGCCGACGACGATCAGGATGGTGCTGAGGCCGGTCACAGGGCGCCCTTCGTGGAGGGGATGATGCCGGCGGCGCGCGGGTCGTGCTCGCTGGCGTAGCGCAGGGCGCGGGCGAGCGCCTTGAACTGGCATTCCACGATGTGGTGGGCGTTGCGCCCGTACGGCACGTGGACGTGCAGGGCGATCTGCGCCTGGGCGACGAAGGACTCCAGGATGTGCCGGGTCATCGTCGTGTCGTACTCGCCGATCATCGGCGCCATGTTCTCCGGCTCGGTGTGCACCAGGTACGGCCGGCCGGAGAGGTCGACGGTGACCTGGGCGAGCGACTCGTCCAGCGGGACGGTGCAGTTGCCGAAGCGGTAGATGCCGACCTTGTCGCCGAGGGCCTGCCTGAACGCCGCGCCGAGCGCGAGGGCGGTGTCCTCGATGGTGTGGTGCGAGTCGATGTGCAGGTCGCCGTCGGTCTTGACCGTGAGGTCGAAGAGCCCGTGCCGGCCGAGCTGGTCGAGCATGTGGTCGTAGAAGCCGACCCCTGTCGACACGTCGACCTTGCCGGAGCCGTCGAGATCGATCTCGACGAGCACCGAGGTTTCCTTGGTGGTGCGTTCGACTCTTCCTACGCGGGCCGCGCGAGTCATGCGTCGTGCTCCTTCTTGAGTTCGCGTACCGCGTCGAGGAACGCGTCGTTCTCTGCCGGGGTGCCCGCGGAGACCCGCAGCCATCCCGGTACGCCGTTGTCCCGGACCAGGACGCCCCGGTCGAGGATCCGCCGCCAGGCGGTGTGGCTGTCGGCGAAGCGGCCGAACTGGACGAAGTTGGCGTCCGAGTCGACGACCTCGCAGCCCAGTGCCCGCAGCTCCGTGACGATCCGGTCGCGCTCGCTCTTGAGCCGGTCGACGTACGCGAGCAGCGTATCGGTGTGCTCCAGGGCGGCGAGCGCGGTGGCCTGGGTGACGGAGGACAGGTGGTACGGCAGGCGCACCAGCTGGACCGCGTCCACGACCGCCGGGTCGGCGGCGAGGTAGCCCAGGCGCAGTCCGGCGGCGCCGAACGCCTTGGACATGGTGCGCGAGAGCACCATGTTCGGGCGGCCCTCGATCAGCGGGAGCAGCGAGGGGCGGTGGCTGAACTCGCCGTACGCCTCGTCGACGACGACCATCGACGGCCTGGCCGCCTGCGCGGCCTCGTACAGCGCGAGGACGGTGTCGGCGTCGACGGCGGTGCCGGTGGGGTTGTTGGGCGAGGTGATGAAGACGATGTCGGGGCGGTGCTCGGCGATGGTCTTCCGGGCGGCCTCGACGTCGATGGTGAAGTCCTCGTTGCGCGGTCCGGAGATCCAGCCGGTGCCGGTGCCGCGGGCGATGAGGGCGTGCATGGAGTACGAGGGCTCGAAGCCGATCGCGGTGCGGCCGGGACCGCCGAAGGCCTGCAGCAGTTGCTGGAGCACCTCGTTGGAGCCGTTGGCCGCCCAGACGTTGGCGGGGGAGACCTCGTGCCCGGCGGTGCGGGTGAGGTAGCGGGCCAGTTCCGTGCGGAGCTCGACGGCGTCCCGGTCGGGGTAGCGGTTGAGGTCGCGGGCGGCCTCGCGGACCCGCTCGGCGATCCGGTCGACGAGCGCCTCGGGCAGCGGGTAGGGGTTCTCGTTGGTGTTCAGCCGTACGGGCACGTCGAGCTGCGGTGCCCCGTACGGCGACTTGCCGCGCAGTTCGTCGCGGATCGGGAGGTCGTCGATGCGGGTGGCCCCGCGGGGGGTGTTGCCGTGCGTCACTGCTGCGGAACCTTCCAGCCGAACCTGGCCTTGAGCGCGGCGCCGTGGGCGGGGAGGTCCTCCGCCTCGGCGAGGGTCACGACGTGGTGGGTGACCTCGGCGAGCGCGTCGCGCGTGTAGTCGACGATGTGGATGCCGCGCAGGAAGGACTGCACGGAGAGCCCGGACGAGTGGCAGGCGCAGCCGCCCGTCGGCAGCACGTGGTTGGAGCCCGCGCAGTAGTCGCCGAGCGAGACCGGGGACCAGGGGCCGACGAAGATCGCGCCGGCGTTGCGGACCCGGTCGGCGACGGCGGCGGCGTCGACGGTCTGGATCTCCAGGTGCTCGGCGGCGTACGCGTCGACGACCTTGAGGCCGTCCTCCAGGTCGTCGACCAGGACGATCGCGGACTGGCGGCCGGCCAGCGCGGGTTCGATCCGGTCGGTGACGTGCTTGGTCGCGGCGATCTGCGGCTTCAGCTCGGCCTCGGTGGCGGCGGCCAGTTCCTCGGAGTCGGTGACGAGGACGGCGGCGGCCATCGGGTCGTGCTCGGCCTGGCTGATCAGGTCGGCGGCGACGTGCACCGGGTCGGCGGTGGAGTCCGCGAGGATCGCGATCTCGGTGGGGCCCGCCTCCGCGTCGATGCCGACGCGGCCCTTGAGGAGGCGCTTGGCGGCGGCGACGTAGATGTTGCCGGGGCCGGTGACGAGGTTCACCGGGGGGCATTCGGCCGTCCCGTACGCGAACATCGCGACGGCCTGGGCGCCGCCGGCCGCGTACACCTCGTCGACGCCGAGCAGGGCGCAGGCGGCGAGGATGGTCGGGTGCGGCAGGCCGCCGAAGTCCTTCTGCGGCGGGGAGGCCACGGCGACGCCCCCGACGCCCGCCTCCTGGGCCGGCACGACGTTCATGACGACGGACGAGGGGTAGACGGAGCGGCCGCCCGGCACGTACAGCCCGACACGCTCGACCGGCACCCACTTCTCGGTGACGGTGCCGCCGGGGACGACCTGGGTGGTGTGCGTGGTGCGGCGCTGCTCGCGGTGGACGAGGCGGGCGCGGCGGATCGACTCCTCCAGGGCGGCCCGCACCCCGGGGTCGAGGCGCTCGGCGGCCTCGGCGATCGCCTCGGCCGGGACGCGGACCGACTCGATCCGTACGCCGTCGAATTTCTCCCCCCACTCGATCACTGCCGCGGAGCCGCGATGGCGTACGTCCTCGCAGATGGGCCGCACCGTCTCCAGAGCGGCTTCCACGTCGAACTCGGCACGGGGCAGCAGGTCGCGCAGGGCTCCGCCCTCGGGGAGGACGTCGCCGCGCAGATCGATTCGAGAGATCACACCGCAATTCTCGCAGACCGCCTCCGTCGTCCGGTCGTCCGTATCACTGACTGATACGTGTCCCGGACTCCTCCGATGACCGATGGCGTTCACGTCGTCACTCAGCGGGAAGAACAGCCTGAGAGCGGAAGGGGGAATCGTGACCGAGCCGCACGACGGTGATTTTCCGGATGGTCTCAGCGCGGCCGAGCTGGGGATGTGGCAGGCGTTCCGGAACGGCAGTACCTACGATCTGCGGGCCCGCGACCCGGCGCGGGACGATCCGTTCGCGCCCCGGGTGTGGGGGCCCGAACGCAGTGTGGACGGGCGCGTCGTCGCCCGGCTGCTGCTGTCCGGGCCGCCGCCGCGGCCGGGCCGGGTCGCCGCGCTGAAGCTCCGGGGCGTGCGGATCACCGGGACGCTCGATCTCGCGGGCGGACGCGTCTCGCCGTACGTCGAGATGACCGGCTGCCGTTTCGAGAACGAGGTGGTGCTGCCCGAGTGCCACTTCACGACGCTGCGGATCGTCGGCTGCGCGATGCCCCGGCTGGAGGCGGCCCGGCTGCGGACCGAGGGCGATCTGCACCTGCCGCGCTGCCGGGTCGAGCGCGGCATCCGGCTCACCGACGCCCAGATCGGCACCGATCTGCTGATCAACCAGATCGAGATCGGCCCGGACCGGGGCGGCCGGGCCCTGGCCGGCGACGGGCTGGCGGTCGCCCAGGACCTCCAGGCGGAGCTGGTGGAGGCGCGCGGCGAGCTGAGTCTGCGCGGGGCGAAGGTGGGCGGTTCGCTGAGCCTGCGCGGCAGCCGGCTGCGGGGCAGGGACGGGCGGCGCGCGCTGAACGCCCCGCAGCTGACCGTGGAGCGGACGCTGTACATGAGCGAGGCGTGGGTGAGTGTCGACACCGGCATCCAGGGCACCACTCCCCCGTTCGGCATCGCCATGGCGTCGACCCCGGCGAGCGGCACCCGGTCGCAGGTCTTCGAGTGCCGCGGCGGGGTGCGGCTGGACGACGGGCGGTTCGGCGACGCGGTGGATCTGCACAAGGCGCGGTTCGTGCTGGGCCGGCACGAGGAGCTGTCGCTGCGCCGGATCGTCACCCCGGAGCTGCGGTTCAACGCGGAGCGGCCGGAGGAGGGCCGGGTCGTGCTGAACGGCGCGAAGGTCGTCACCCTGATCGACGTGTCGACCAGCTGGCCGGGGCCCGGCGGTCTGGCGATGGGCGGTTTCGTGTACGAGAACCTCGTCCCGTACGGCCACTTCCCGCTCTCCCGGCGCCTGGAGTGGGTGGCGGCGGCGACCCCGGAGTACGTGCCGGAGCCGTACGAGCGGCTCGCGACGGTGCTGCGCACCTGCGGGGAGGACGCGGACGCCCGTGAGGTGCTGCTGGCCAAGCAGCGGCGGCGGCGCGAGACGCTGCCGCTCGCCGCGAAGCTCTGGGGCTTCCTCCAGGACTGGGCGGTGGCGTACGGCTACCGGCCGGGGCGGGCGGCGCTGTGGATGGCGCTGCTGTGGGCGGCGGGGACGATGGCCTTCTCCCGGCACGTGCCCGCGCCGGTCAAACCGGACGAGCATCCGCAGTGGAACGCGGCCCTGTACGCGCTGGACCTGCTGATCCCGGTGATCAACCTGGGTCAGGACGGCTACTGGCGGATGGAGGGCGGCTGGCAGTGGGCCGCGGCCGTGCTGGTCCTGCTGGGCTGGATACTGGCCACGACGGTCGCGGCGGGCGCCACCCGGCTGCTGCGCCGGGGCTGACCGCATTCCGGCCACGGGCGGGTCCGCGACGGGCGGCCGGCCCGTCCGGAGCCCTTGCGCGGAGCGTCCCGCGCGGGGGCTCCGGGCCGGGGTCGAACGTCCGGACGGGCCGCGTCCGCAGCATCGGACAGCACAGGCCACAGCGTCAGGAACAAGCCAGATTTCACATTTTCCTTTACTCTTTCTTGGCCCAGTCGAATACAACCCATTCACTCGGCACCAAAGCTTCACAGCGCACCTCTGGCGCCGCCCCGACCAGCGCTTTTCAATGGTCTGCACCATGCCATTCCTCCGTGCCCTGCTCCGTGCCGCAGGCATGGTCCGGCGCTCCCCCCGGGGCTCCGCCGGACTGCCCGCGGACGACACGGTGCTGCTCGACGCCCCCGACGAGCGGCTCTCCCCGGCACTCGTCGCCGCCGCCCTCGGGGAGTACGAACCTGCCGCGAAGCTCCTCGCCACCACCCGGGACGGCGCCGAGTGGGAGAACCGGGACCGCTATCTCGGCCGGCTCGTCACCTTCGCCCGCAGCCGCGACGGCTGGCTGACCGACTGGCTCGCCGCCGCCCCGCACGACCCGGACGCGCTGCTCGTCAAGGCCGAACTGGCGGTCCGCCGGGCCTGGGAGTCGCCCGCCAGGAGCGAGCAGCTGCGCGAGGTGGGGCCGCTGATCACCGCGGCGGCCGAGAGCGATCCGCGCGACCCGGTGCCCTGGCGGCTCGCGCTCGACCACGCGCGCGGCACCCATGCCACGCACACCGTGTTCGAGGCGCTGTGGGAGCAGGCGGTCCAGCGCTCCTCGCACCACTACGGCTGCCACGTCGCGGCGCTGCGCTACCTCTCCGCGGCCTGGTACGGCTCGCACCGCGAGTGCTTCGACTTCGCCGAACGGGCCGCCGAGGACTCGCTGCCCAGCTCGCTGGTCCAGGCGCTGCCGCTGCGGGCCGCCTTCGCCCTGCTGGTCGAGGGGCCCGAGGCACGGACCACCTCGGTGCAGGAGGAGCGGATCGACGCGGCGGCGGACCTGGCGATCACGCTGTCCGCCTCGTTCGCGCCGGGCGACCCCTGGCCGGCCGAGGTCCGCAATCTGCTGGCGTTCGTGCTGGTCACCCGGGGCCGCTGGGCCGAGGCGCTGGAACAGTTCCGGCAGATCGGACCCCATGCGGCATCGTTCCCGTGGTCGTCGGTCTCCGACGATCCGCTCGGCCGGTTCCTGGAGGCGAGGGACGACGCACGGCTCCGGGTGGCCTGCGGGACGCTTCTGCCGGACCGGGCCGACCGGGGCGGAACGCGCGGCCATTACGCTTGACCGTTGTGACCACCGCTCGCCTCCCCCTGTTCCCGCTGAACGTGGTGCTGTTCCCCGGCCTCGTGCTGCCGCTGAACGTCTTCGAGGAGCGTTATCGCGCGATGATGCGCGAGCTGCTGAAGACCGACGAGGACGAACCCCGGCGCTTCGCCGTGGTCGCGATCCGCGACGGCCGCGAGACCGCTCCGACGGCCGTGGGGATGCCGGACGCGATGAACACCGCCGCCGAGCGCGGCCCCGCGGACGGCTTCGGCCCCGATCCGGTCCAGTCCTTCCACCGGGTCGGCTGCATCGCCGACGCGGCGAAGATCCGGGAGCGGCCGGACGGCAGCTTCGAGGTCCTCGCGACCGGCACCACCCGGGTCAGGCTGCTCTCCGTCGACGCGAGCGGCCCCTTCCTGACGGCCGAGCTGGCCGAGCTGGACGAGGAGCCCGGCGAGGAGGCGGGGGCGCTCGCCGAGGGCGTGCTGCGGGCCTTCCGCAGCTACCAGAAGCGGCTGGCCGGGGCGAGCGAACGCTCCCTGACGACGGGCGCGGAACTGCCCGACGACCCCTCCGTCGTCTCCTACCTGGTCGCGGCGGCGGCCGTGCTCGACGTCCCGGCCAAGCAGCGGCTGCTCCAGGCCCCCGACACCGCCACCCGGCTGCGCGAGGAGCTGACGCTGCTGCGCTCCGAGACCGCCGTCATCCGGCATCTGCCGTCGCTGCCCGCGGTGGACCTGACCCGCGCCCCGACCCACCCCAACTGATCCGGCCGGTCCGGCCGGCGACGAGCGACCCGAGGACCGTTTCCCCGTGGCGAAGAAGCCGAAGAAGCAGCAGCAGTCCGGCGGCACCCCGGCCACGGTCGCACTGACCGCGGCCGGCACGGCGTTCACCGTCCACGCCTACGACCACGACCCGGCGTCGGCCTCCTACGGCGAGGAGGCGGCCCAGGCCCTGGGCGTCTCCCCCGACCGGGTGTTCAAGACCCTCGTCGCGGACGTCGACGGCACCCTCACCGTGGCCGTCGTCCCGGTGGCCGGCTCACTGGACCTCAAGGCCCTGGCCTCCGCGGTGGGCGGCAAACGCGCCACGATGGCCGACCCGGCGGCCGCGGAACGCACCACCGGCTACGTACGCGGCGGCATCTCGCCCCTGGGCCAGCGCAAGCGACTGCGCACGGTCCTGGACGCGTCGGCCCGGTCCCACGCGACGATCTGCATCTCGGCGGGCCGCCGCGGCCTGGAGGTGGAGCTCTCCCCCGAGGACCTGGCGTCGCTCACGGACGCGGTGTTCGCGAAGATCGGCCGGACTGCCTGAGCCCCGCCGGCAGTCGAGGAGCGGGGTCCGGCACTGGCCGTCCCATGCACCTCCTGCCCGCTTCGAGCCCGGCGGGACGCGTCAAGCCCCTCAGGACATTTCGAGCCCCTCCGGCGATCGAGGAGCGGGGCCCGGGGCGGAGCCCCGGTTTCGGGAGGGGGCGGGGAGGGGACGAGCCCCGCGCGGCGGCCCACCCCACCACTGCCCCGTACGCCCTCTGCACGCCCCCTACGGCCCGGCCGGCGCCCCGCCCGACGGCTTCCCGTCCGACGGCGCCCCACCCGCGGGCACGGGCCCACCGGGAGGCACGGACCCGCCGGAGGGCAAGGGCCCGAAGTTCCCCCCGTACATCCCCCACGGCTCCGGATCCCGCGGCGCGAACAACGCGGTCAGCCCGAGGTGCACCGCCATCGCCCCCAACGGCCACGCCAGCAGGACCCCCTTCGCCCGCAGCTGGAGCGGCGCGTCGAAGACCACGCCCTTGCCGACCGCCCGCGCGTGCGCGACCACGTCCTGGTCCGGCCCGAGCCACACCCCCAGCCGCCAGGCCAGCAGCGAGCCGAGCAGCCCGCCCAGCGCGAGCCCGATGACGAGGGCGATGCCGCCGCTGCGCCGGAAGAAGAAGACCAGCGCCCCGGAGGCGGCACCGAAGGCCAGCGCCAGCAGCACAAACGTTCCGTCGGCGCCGATCGCCTCCTCGCCCTCGCTGTTGCTGAGGAAGACGGCGGTGTCGTCGGAGATCAGCGGAACCCGGGGCGCCAGCCACAGCCAGAGGAGCCCGAGCAGGACGCCCGAGACGGTCACGAGCGCGGTGACGGCCGCGGCCCGGCGCAGGTCCGGCCCGAGGTCCTTCTCCTCGGGCTTCCGCAGGCTCCCGCCGGGGCCGTCGAAACCACCGGACCCACCGGAACCGCCGGGACCACCAAAACCACCGGACCCACCGAAACCACCAGGGCCGCCGGAACCGCCGGAGTGCCCCGGCCCGCCCCAGTTGGGCGGGGTCTGCCAGGGGTCGTTGGAGGGGGGCTGGTGAGGCGGCGTCAGAGGTGCGGTCACCGCCCCATCGTGCCAGGCGTCCCCGTGCCGCGCCTCACCGGACCGCTGCCCTGCGGTACGCCCAGGTCGCCGCGGCCAGCGCCAGGACGCCGACGACGGCGCAGACGCCGAGGTCCAGCGCGACGACCGCCCAGTCGGGGCGGGCGTCGAAGGACCGGGAGAGCGCTTCGACTCCGTAGGTCGAGGGCAGCAGGTCCCGGGCCCAGCCGATCGGGGTGGGCAGCCGGTCCGCCGGGAGCACGCCGAGCAGCAGCGCCGCCGACATGCCCAGCTGGCCGAGCAGCGTGGCCAGCTCCTGCCGGGGCGCGAGCAGCCCCAGCGCCGCGCCCAGCCCGGAGAGCGCCGCCCCGGACAGCGGGACGACGGCGACGAGCACCCACAGATGGGTCAGCGGCAGCCCGAACATCACGCTGCCCGTCACGGCCGTGACGACGGTGCCGGGCACGGTGAAGGAGGCGTACGCCCCGGCCGCGCCGAGCACCACGGCGGCGGGGGGCACCGGCAGCGTGGCGTAGTGGTCGAGCCCGCCGCCGGCCCGCAGCTGCCCGAAGTACTGGGCGAGGAGGTTGAGCGCGACGAAGGCCACGACGAGGACGCTGGCCCCGGCGACGACGGCGCGGGCCTCGGCGCCGCCGTCGACGACCCCGCGCATCAGCACCATGATCCCGACGGACTGGAACGTCGCGACGAAGAGCAGCGGAATCCGGGCGACCCGGGCCCTGGACAGCTGGGCACGGTAGACGGCCGCGAGCGAGGGGAACAGCCGGGCCCCCGGGGCGAGCGGCGCGGGCACCGCCCCCTCCTCGTCGGCCGCGCCGGTCCGCCGGCCGGCAGCGGTACGGCCCTCCTCGCCGGTCCGGCCGTCGTCGGCAGTGCGGCCGTCCGCGCCCGGCGGGACGACTCCGGCCGCCGCATGCTCGGGAACGATGCTCGTCACCTGGTGCTGCTCCTGTTCGTTCCCTGCCCGGCCGTGCCCGCGCACCCGGTCGTCCCGCCCGCCCCGGTCATGACTTCACCAGCCCCTTGGTCGCGTCCCCGCCGAGCGCGAGGTAGACGTCCTCCAGGCTGGGCGTCGCCAGGGTGAAGTCGTCGAGTGCGGCGAAGGCCGCCCCGCCGGTCACCGCGGCGACCGCCGCCCGTGCCTCGTCGGGGCCGAGCCGCAGCACCCAGCGCCGCCCGGACTCCTGGGCCGAGGCGCGCAGCGCGGCCACTTCGGGCACGTCCAGGGGCGCCCGTTCCCGCCACACCAGCTCGACCCGTACCTCGCCCGCGACGCGTTCCTTGAGTCCGGCCGGGGTGTCGCAGGCGATGACCCGGCCGTGTTCGAGCACGGCGACCCGGTCGAGGACCGTCTCGGCCTCGATGACGTTGTGGGTGACCAGCAGCACCGTCGTCCCGCGCTCGGCCCGGCGCCGGTCCACGGCGGCCCAGACGGCGCGCCGGGCGACGGGGTCCATGCCGGTCGTCGGTTCGTCCAGCACGAGCAGCGGCCGTTCGCCGACCAGCGCGGCGGCGAAGCAGGCGAGCCGCCGCTGCCCGCCGGAAAGCTTCTTCAGGGCGCGCCCCGCGAGCCCGGCGAGGCCCAGTTCGTCGAGTACGGCGTCGCGCTCGGCGCGGGCGTCCGCCGCGGTGAGGCCGCGCAGCCTTCCGGTGGTCTCGGCGGCGAGCGACACGGTCAGTTCGTCGAGCGCGGTGGACTCCTGCCCGAGGTAGCCGATCAGCCGGGCGGCCCGCTCCGGGTGGCGCACGAGGTCGTGGCCCAGCACGTCCACGCTGCCGGAGTCGGGGCGCATCAGCCCGGTGAGCTGCCGTACCAGGGTGGACTTGCCCGCGCCGTTGGGGCCGAGCAGTCCGAAGATCTCGCCGCGCCGCACGTCCAGGCTGATGCCGTCGGTGGCACGTACCTCGGGTGTGGCGGGTGCTCCCCGGCGGCCGCGGACCGCGGGATGGGTCTTGACCAGATCACGCACCGCGCACACGGTCCCGGTCGCCGTCTGCGCCTGTGCTGTGCCCGTACTCACGAGGTACGAGGGTACGGGGTCGGGCGTCCCGGATCGCGCCCGGGGCCGCGCCGGCCGGACGTCGGCGCGGTGTTCGGCGGCCGGGTGCCCCGCCCCGGCCGACCGGCACCGCCACCCCGCCGCACACCCGTACGACTCCGCGGCGGCGCGCCCCGGCCCCACCGCCGCCGGGCGCACCCGCCACACGGCGGCATCCCGTCGGCGCCGCGGTACGACAACACCGCCGCCGAGGGCCCGGCCGCACGACGGCCCCGGCGTCGGCACCGCCGCCCGGGGCGTTCACCGCGCGGCCCGTCAGCCGCCCGAGGGGCCCGGCCGCTCCGCCGTCGCCGGAGCGTGCTCCGCGGCGGCCCGTACGTCGATCTCCCGCCAGAACCCCGCCCGGATCGCATAGCGGTCGTGCTCGTCGATCTGGTCGTCCTTGTGGGCGAGCAGGCCGAACCGGGCCGCGTAGCGCAGCAGTTCGCCGTCGATGCGGTGCGGGATGCGCGGGTACATGGTCGACAGCTTCTGGAGGTGGACGGTCTCGGGCAGCCGTTCCATCCAGCGCCGGGCGAAGACCTGGCCCACCTCGAAGGGGTCGCCGCCGACGGTGGTGATGTCCTCCTCGCGGTCCGCCCAGCGCTGTTCGGCGCTGGTGAGCTGGGCCAGGGTCGGCAGGGAGGCGGTTTCGGCGGGCTCGCCCAGCGGTCCGCCGCGCTCCACCCAGCCCTTGTCGGACGACCAGCGCAGGGTCGCCCCGGCGGCCGGGGGCGGGGTGGTGTGCCGGTCGGGCTGGGCGCCGGGGCCGCGCAGGCTGCCCGCCAGGTCCTTGGGGGTGGGGACGCCCCGGCCGCCGTTGCCGGACCGGTCGGCGGCGGGGCTCTCCCCGGCCGGCGGGGCGGCTCCGTCGGCAGCCGCCGCACGGGCCTCCGAGGCACGCTCGGCGGATGCGGCCGGCGCCGCCTCGGGCAGCGGCGCGGAGAGGATCGCGGCGATCTCCGGGCGGGGCGCGGGCGGCGGGGCGCAGACGCCTCCGGTCTCCTTGGCCCGTACGGCCCCGGTGATCCAGGCCCGGTCGAGCACCCTTCGTTCGTCGGCCTCGGCCACCAGGTCCTCGGACTGGTTGTAATCGCCGTCGGCGGCCTGGACGGCCCACAGATGGACGGCGACGCCGTGTTCCTTGGCGGACATCAGACCGGGCAGCAGATCGCCGTCCCCGGTGACCAGCACCACGTCGGAGCAGGCGCGGTTCCTGGCCAGTTCGGTGAGCTCGGCGTGCATCGCGGCGTCGACGCCCTTCTGCGCCCAGCGCCCGTCACTGCGGGTGAGAGCGCCCAGCCGGACCGTCACCCGGGGCATCACGCGCAGTCTGCGGTGCTCGGGCTGCGGTACGCGGTCGGGGGCGCCGTCGAACCAGTAGATCCGCAGCAGCGGCTGTCGCGTGTCCTCCTCGGCGCGTTCCCGCAGGCCCCGGATGAGGGCCGCGTGGTCGACGGTGATGCGGGAGCGGGCGGGCTCTCCGGCCAGCAGGCTCGCGGCTGCGCCCAGCAGGTAGCCGGCGTCCACCAGGACGACGCAACGGTCCACGCGTTCCACCCTCTTCCAGAAGTTCGGGTGCGGTCCCTGCCCAGGGTTTCCTTCGAGTCTGCCCGACCGCGCGGGGGTTGACGGCCGGAACTCGATCATCGGCGTGGCGGATCCGGAAAACCGTGCGGGACGGGCCATCGCTACGCACGGTAATGATCCAACATGCATGCTTTGTCCCGCCATGTGAATCTGAACGCGGTCCTGGCCCCGAGATTCCCCACAGGAGGAACGCACCATGGCCAAGAACAAGAACCGCAAGCAGAGCAGCCGGCAGAACCGCGCGACCGGTCCGGACCCCAGCGCGGAACAGGGCAAGACGACCGCGTACGAATCGCAGATACAGCCGCAGTCGCAGGCCCAGGGCAGCCCTGCCGATGTTGCTCGTAAGCACCAGCGGCGCTTCGGCCACAACTGACCGGGTCCTTCCCCGGTCCGGTTTCGGCCGGACGGCCGACAGGGGCGCCCCCGCTCTCTCGCGGGGGCGCCCCTGTCGTGCGTCGTGGTCCGGCTCAGCCGGCCAGGCAGGACGGGCCGAGCAGCACCTTCAGGTCCCCGAAGAGCGCCGGGTCGGGCTTCACCCGGTGCCGGTCCAGCCGGAGCACCGTGGTCTTGCGGGGGCCCTGGAGCCTGATCCGCACCTCGGTGTCGCCCCGGTGGCTGCTGAGGACCTCACCGAGACGGCTGACCATGGGCGGGGTGATCTTGACGGTGGGGATGGTCAGGACCACGGGGGCGTTGGTGCCGGCCGAGGAGATGTCGGGGACCTGCATCTCCATGGCGACCAGCCGGGGCACGTCCTCCCGTTTGTCGAGCCGTCCCTTGACGAAGACGACGGTGTCCTCGACGAGCTGGGTGGAGACCAGCTGGTAGGTGGCCGGGAAGAACATGCATTCGATGGAGCCCGCGAGGTCCTCGACGGTGGCGATGGCCCAGGCGTTGCCCTGCTTGGTCATCTTGCGCTGGAGGCCGGAGATGATGCCGCCCACGGTGACGACGGCGCCGTCGGCGTGCTCGCCGCCGGTCAGCTGGGAGATCGAGGCGTCGGCCTTGTCGGACAGCACGTGCTCCAGCCCGAACAGCGGGTGGTCGGAGACGTACAGGCCGAGCATCTCGCGTTCCTGGGCCAGCAGGTAGGACTTCTCCCACTCGATGTCGGAGAACTCCACGTCGAGCCCGAAGCCCGGCTCGTCGCTCTCCTCCTCGCCCATGCCGCCGAAGAGGTCGAACTGTCCCTCGGCCTCCTTGCGCTTGACCTGCACCACGTTGTCGATCATCGGTTCGTGGTGGGCGACCAGGCCCTTGCGGGTGTGGCCCATCTCGTCGAAGGCGCCGGCCTTGATCAGCGATTCGACGGTGCGCTTGTTGCAGACGACCGCTTCGACCTTGTCCAGGAAGTCGGGGAAGCTGCTGTACTTCCCCTTCGCCTTGCGGCACCGGATGATCGAGTCGACGACGTTCTGGCCCACGTTGCGCACGGCGGTGAGGCCGAAGAGGATCACGTCGTCGCCCTGGGCGGCGAAGTTCGACAGGGACTCGTTCACATTGGGCGGCAGCACCTTGATGCCCATGCGGCGGCACTCGTTGAGGTAGACGGCCGACTTGTCCTTGTCGTCCTTGACCGAGGTCAGCAGGGCCGCCATGTACTCGGCGGGGTAGTTCGCCTTGAGGTACGCGGTCCAGTAGGTGACCAGGCCGTACGCGGAGGAGTGCGCCTTGTTGAACGCGTATCCGGCGAACGGGACCAGCACGTCCCACAGGGCCTGGATCGCCTCGTCGGAGAAGCCCTTCTTCTTGGCGCCCGCCTGGAAGAGGACGAAGTTCTTCTCCAGCTCCTCGGGCTTCTTCTTGCCCATCACGCGGCGCAGGATGTCGGCCTCGCCGAGCGAGTAGCCGGCGACGATCTGGGCGGCCTTCTGCACCTGCTCCTGGTAGACGATCAGGCCGTAGGTGAGGCCGAGCGTCTCCTTGAGCGGCTCCTCCAGCTCCGGGTGGATCGGGGTGATCTCCTGGCGGCCGTTCTTGCGCTCGGCGTAGTTCGTGTGCGAGTTCATGCCCATCGGGCCCGGCCGGTAGAGGGCCGAGACGGCGGAGATGTCCTCGAAGTTGTCGGGCTGCATCTGGCGCAGCAGGGAGCGCATCGGGCCGCCGTCGAACTGGAACACGCCGAGCGTGTCACCGCGGCAGAGCATCTCGTACGTCTTCGGGTCGTCCAGCGGGAGGGCCAGCAGGTCCAGCTTGACGCCCTTGTTGGACTCCACCATCTTCACGGCGTCGTCCATGATGGTGAGGTTGCGCAGGCCGAGGAAGTCCATCTTCAGCAGGCCGAGCGACTCGCACTGCGGATAGTCCCACTGCGTGATGGTGACGCCGTCGGTGTGCCGCACCCAGACCGGGGCGTGTTCGACGATGGGTTCGCTGGACATGATGACGCCGGCGGCGTGCACACCCATCTGCCGGACCAGGCCCTCGACGCCCTTGGCGGTGTCGATGACCTTCTTCACGTCCGGTTCGTTCTCGTACATCCCCCGGATCTCGCCCGCCTCGCTGTAGCGCGGGTGCTTGGGGTTGGTGATGCCGTCGAGGTCGATGCCCTTGCCGAGGACGTCGGCGGGCATGGCCTTGGTGAGCCGGTCGCCCATCGCGTACGGGTAGCCGAGGACGCGGGCGGAGTCCTTGATGGCGTTCTTCGCCTTGATCTTTCCGTACGTGCCGATCATGGCGACCTTGTCGGCGCCGTACTTCTCCGTCACGTACCTGATCACTTCGACGCGCCGACGCTCGTCGAAGTCGATGTCGACGTCGGGCATGGAGACGCGCTCGGGGTTGAGGAACCGCTCGAAGATCAGCCCGTGCTCGATCGGGTCGAGGTCGGTGATGCCCATGGCGTAGGCCACGATCGAACCGGCCGCGGAGCCTCGGCCGGGGCCGACCGCGATGCCGTTGTTCTTCGCCCACATGATGAAGTCGGCGACCACGAGGAAGTAGCCCGGGAACCCCATCTGGATGATGACGTCCATCTCGTACTCGGCCTGCTTCTGCCGGTCCTCGGGGACGCCGCCCGGGAAGCGGCGGTTCATGCCGACCCGGACCTCCTCCTGGAACCAGGTGACCTCCGTGTAGCCCTCGGGGATCTCGAACTTCGGCATCAGGTCGCGCTTCTCGAACATGCCGGAGGTGTCGATCTGCTCGGCGACCAGCAGCGTGTTGCGGCACCCCTCCTGCCAGGCCTCGGAGGAGTCGACGGCGTACATCTCGTCGGTCGACTTGAGGTAGTAGCCGGTGCCGTCGAAGCGGAAGCGGTCCGGGTCGGAGAGGTTCTTGCCGGTCTGGATGCAGAGCAGCGCGTCGTGCGCGGCGGCCTCGTGCGAGTAGGTGTAGTGCGAGTCGTTGGTCACCAGCGGCGGGATGCCGAGCTTCTTGCCGATCTCCAGCAGCCCGTCGCGGACCCGGCGCTCGATGTCGATGCCGTGGTCCATCAGCTCCAGGAAGTACCGGCCCTCGCCGAAGATGTCCTTGTAGTCGGAGGCCGCCTGGACCGCCTCGTCGAACTGGCCGAGCCGCAGCCGGGTCTGCACCTCGCCCGAGGGGCAGCCGGTGGAGGCGATCAGGCCCTCGGACCACTGGGCGATGGTCTCCTTGTCCATGCGCGGCCACTTCTGCAGCCAGCCCTCGGCGTAGGCGTCCGAGGACAGCTTGAAGAGGTTGTGCAGGCCGGTCGAGTTCGCCGCCCAGATCGTCTTGTGGGTGTAACCGCCCGAACCCGACACGTCGTCGCGCTTCTGGTGCGGCTGGCCCCACTGGATCTTCCGCTTGTGCTTGCGCGACTCCGGGGCGACGTACGCCTCGATGCCGATGATCGGCGTGACGCCCGCCTTCTGCGCCGAGTGGAAGAAGTCGTAGGCGCCGTGCAGGTTGCCGTGGTCCGTCATCGCAATGTGCGACATGCCCATTTCATTACAGGCATTGAACATGTCCTTGAGCCGCGCGGCACCGTCCAGCAGCGAGTACTGGGTGTGGACGTGGAGGTGCGTAAAGGGCGGCTTGGTCACGGCGTCGGGCCTCCGGGAGAACAGGCGATGAGTTACTGGGGGGACAGCGTGGAAGTCTACGTCTCCGGGCCGACGGACGACGGGCACTACCGGGTGCGGTCGCGCGTTGGACGGACCGAGGACCCCGTCCCATTTGTCATGCACGGCTGTCATGCACGTCAGGTATCAGGAGGCACCCGGAGATGTCGGAAGCGCGGACCGGCTCGGCACGGCGCGGCGAGCAGATTCTTGAGGTCTTCGACATCGCGTTCGGAGAGCTGCTGGCCGCCGATCCGGCTGCCTTCCGGGTCAAGTTCCGCAGGATGGCGGGCTCGGCGTTCGCCTTCTACCGGGGCACGGCGTGCCTGTTCTACAGCGATCTGGAGCAGGAGCGGCACGGCGGTCCGTACCTGGACGAGCGGACCGGCCGGGTATGGATCCACGGCGATCTGCACGCGGAGAACTTCGGCACGTACATGGACGCCAACGGCCGGCTGGTCTTCAACGTGAACGACTTCGACGAGGCGTACGTCGGCCCGTTCACCTGGGACCTCAAGCGGTTCGCCGCCTCCGTCGCGCTGATCGGGTACGCGAAGGCGCTCGGCGACGACCAGATCACCGAGCTGGTCCGGATCTACGCCGCGGCCTACCGCGAGCGGATCCACGTCCTGGCGACGGGCGCGAAGAACGACGAGGTGCCCCCGTTCACGCTCGACACGGCCGGGGGCCCGCTGCTGGACGCGCTGCGCGACGCCCGGTCGCTGACCCGGTTCGGGCTGCTGGACTCGATGACGGAGATCCGGGACTTCGAGCGCAGGTTCTCCCCGGGCGGCGGCTCGATCGACCTCGACGCGGCGACGCGCTACAAGGTGCTGGCCGCCTTCGACGGCTATCTGGAGACGCTGCCGGAGTCGAGCCTGGCCCGCCCCGACTCGTACCGGGTGAAGGACGTCGTCGGCCGGCGCGGCATCGGCATCGGCTCGGCCGGGCTGCCCTCGTACAACATCCTGCTGGAGGGCAACAGCGACGCCCTGGAGAACGACGTGGTGATCTACCTCAAGCAGGCGCAGACGCCCGCGGTCTCCCGGCACATCACCGACGCGGCGGTGCGCGGGTACTTCCGCCACGAGGGCCACCGCACCGTGATCTCCCAGCGCGCCCTGCAGGCGCACGCCGACCCGTGGCTCGGCTGGACGGAGCTGGACGGGGCGGGCCAGCTGGTCGCCGAGGTGTCCCCGTACGCGGTCGATCTCGACTGGTCCGGCATCGACGAGCCGGAGGAGATCGCGGCGGTCGTCGCCGACCTCGGGCGGGCGACGGCGACGATGCACGCCGCGGCGGACGACGAGAGCGGCCACTCGCTGGTGCCGTTCTCCACCGAGCGTGCGATCGACGCGGCGATCGCGGCGGACGAGGAGGGCTTCGCCGGTCTGCTGGTGGACTTCGCCCACGACTACGGCGCCCGCGCCCGCGCCGACCACCAGATCTTCGTGGACCTCTTCCGCAACGGCCGCATCCCGGGGCTGTAGCCCCCTCGGCCCCCTCATTCCCGGCCCCTTCGGGGTCATCCACAGATTCGCATGCGACACTCCTCGACGATGGACATATCCGGGACGCAGCTCAGAGTCGTGCGCGCGGCGCTCTTCACAGCGCTCGTCGTGACGCTCTCCGCTGCGTCCCATGTGCTGCTCTCCCGGGTCCCGCTGCCGCTGACCGTGGTCGCCCTGCTGGCCGGCGCGGTCTTCGCCGTGGCGTACGCGCTGGCCGGCCGGGAGCGCGGTTTCGGGGCGATCGCCGGGCTGCTGGTCCCGCTGGAGCTGGCCGCCGACACCGTCTTCACCACCGGTCAGCACCTCTGTTACGGGGCGGCGGGCGGTCCGATCGCCGGGCCGCTGCGCTCGGTCGGTGTCGATGTGCTGTGCGGGGGCGGCGAGGTCGGTACCGGCGCGGCGGGGGCCGGTGACATCGGTGCCCCGTTCGCCTCGGTGACCGATGCCGGGCACACGGCGGCCTCGCTGCTGGCCTCCCCGGGCCCGGCGGTGCCGTGGCTGCTGCTGGCCGCCCATGTGACGGTCGGCCTGTTCGCCGCGGCCTGGCTCCGGCGCGGCGAGGCGGCGCTGGTCGCCCTGCTGGGCGCGGCCGCCGCCCTGGCGTTCCGGCCGCTGCTGATCGCGGTCGCCGTGGCCGGTACGGCCCGCCGCTCCGTGCGCCGCCGGGTGCGGCCCGCCGGACACGGCCCGCGCCCGCTCGTCCACGCCCGGCTGCTCGTGCACTCCGTGGGACGGAGGGGACCGCCGCGCTCGGCCGTCATCGCCTGAGCACCCGAGTCCCCACCCACGTACCACCACACCCATGGAGAGAAGAACATGAGCAAGCGCAACAGCCAGGCCAACAAGGCGGCGGCCCGTGAGCGTCTGCGCGCCGAGCGCGAGCGCCAGGCCAAGCGGGACAAGACCCGCCGGCAGGTCGTCGTCGGCGTCTCGATCGTCGCCGTCCTCGCGATCGCGGGCGGTGTCGGCTGGGGCGTCATGCAGCTGAACAAGCCGTCCCACTGGGAGGCGGCCAAGGACGCGAAGAGCGTGACCGCGCCCAAGAACACCTCGGGCGAGAACGGCACCACCGTCGTCATCGGCAAGTCGAGCGCCAAGAAGACCCTGGAGCTGTACGAGGACTCCCGCTGCCCGGTCTGCGCCACCTTCGAGCAGACCATCGGCGAGCAGGTGCACAAGGACGTCGACGCCGGCAAGTACAAGATCAAGTACATCGGTGCCACGTTCATCGACAACGGCGCCGGCGGCGAGGGCTCGAAGAACGCGCTGAGCGCGCTCGGCGCGGCGCTCGACGTCAGCCCGGACGCCTTCCTCGACTACAAGGCCGCGCTCTACTCCGCGAAGTACCACCCGGAGGAGACCGACGACAAGTTCAAGAAGGACTCCTACCTGATCGAGGTCGCCGACTCGGTGGACTCGCTGAAGGGCAACGCCGAGTTCCGGAAGAACGTCGAGGACGGCACGTTCGACAACTGGGCGATGAAGATGTCGGCGACGTTCGACGACAGCGGGGTGAGGGGCACGCCGACCGTGAAGATGGGCGGCAAGACGCTCACCGGCTCGGACGGCCAGAACGCCCCGATGACGGTGGAGGAGTTCAACACCGCGATCACGGCCGCGCTGAAGGGCTGACCGGACGGCGACGTCCCGGCGGCAGGTCCTCGACGGGCAGGCGAACTTCCTTGGTTCGCCTGCCCGTTGGCTTTACCCGTCAGTAGGATTTTTGTCCGTGACCAGTCATCAGAGTTTCTCGCCGCTCCCCTCCCCCAGCCGCCGCACGGTCGTCAGGGCCGCTGCCGCCACCGCCGTCGCGGTTCCCGTGCTGGGGGCCGCCACGACCGCGCAGGCCGCGGCCGGGCCCGCCTTCCTTCACGGCGTCGCCTCCGGCGACCCGCTCCCCGACGGCATCCTCCTGTGGACCCGTGTCACCCCGACCCCGGACGCCGTACCGGGTTCGGGCCTCGGCGCCGACACCGCGGTGGGCTGGGAGGTCGCCGAGGACAAGGGGTTCGCCCGCGTCGTCGCGCGGGGCACCACCGTCGCGCGGGCCGCGTCCGACCACACCGTCAAGGCCGATGTGCGGGGCCTGGCCCCCGCCACCACGTACTGGTTCCGCTTCACGGCGGGGGACGGCGCGGGAACCGCCTCGCCGGTCGGCCGGACCCGGACGGCTCCGGCGGCCGGTGCGGCCACGCCCGGTGTGCGGTTCGGGGTGGTGTCGTGCGCCAACTGGGAGGCCGGGTACTTCTCCCCGTACCGCCACCTCGCCGCCCGCGCCGACCTCGACGCCGTGCTCCACCTCGGCGACTACATCTACGAGTACGCGTCGGGCAGCTACCCGGACGCGAAGTACGTCGTGCGGCCGCACGAGCCGAGGCACGAGATCCTCACCCTCGCCGACTACCGCACCCGGCACGGCGCGTACAAGACGGACACCGACCTCCAGACCCTGCACGCCACCCACCCGGTGATCGCGATCTGGGACGACCACGAGTTCGCCAACGACACCTGGTCGGGCGGGGCCGAGAACCACACGCCGGGCACGGAGGGCGCCTGGGCGGACCGGGTCGCGGGCGCCAAGCAGGCGTACTTCGAGTGGATGCCGGTCCGCGCCTCCACCGAGGGCACCGTCTACCGGCGGCTGCGCTTCGGCAACCTGGCCGACCTCCACCTCCTCGACCTGCGCAGCTTCCGCTCCCAGCAGGCGAAGACCGGCGACGGCGCGGTCGACGACCCGGAGCGCACCATCACCGGCCGGGCGCAGCTGGACTGGCTGAAGGCGGGGCTGGCCGGCTCGGAGGCCACCTGGAAGCTGGTCGGCACCTCGGTGATGATCTCGCCGGTCGCGTTCGGTTCCGTGCCCGCGCACCTGCTGGAGCCGCTGGCCGAACTGCTGGGGCTGCCCAAGGAGGGGCTCGCCGTCAACGTCGACCAGTGGGACGGTTACACGGACGACCGCAAGGAGCTGATCGCGCACCTGCGGGACCGGTCGATCACCAACACGGTCTTCCTGACCGGTGACATCCACATGGCGTGGGCCAACGACGTCCCGGTGAAGGCGGCGACGTACCCGCTCTCCGCCTCGGCCGCCACCGAGTTCGTGGTGACGTCGGTGACCTCGGACAACATCGACGACATCCTGCACGTGGCGCCGCACACGGTCTCGGTGATCGCGGCCGCCGCGGTCAAGGCCGCCAACCGCCACGTGAAGTGGGTGGACATGGACTCGCACGGCTACGGCGTCCTCGACGTGACCGCCGAGCACTCGCAGATGGACTACTACGCCGTCTCCGACCGGACGAAGCGCGACGCGACGTCCGCCTGGACGCGCTCGTACCGGACGCTCAGCGGGACGCAGAAGGTCGAGCGGGTGGACCGCCCGGTGCACTGAGGGATCATTTTCAGCCATCGGTTCATATGCCGACGGCGCATGACATCGCTACGGCGGGTGGCGTGTCCCACGGCCCGAATGGGGACACACCACCCGCCGATGTCACGCCTACGGTTGCGCCGCCGTCTCAAACTCCGAAACGGGGAGAAAGATTCCTCCCGCTTTCCACCCTTTGGCGAGCGCTCGATTGGGCTTGATCATTCCTCTTCTGCGCATGGCATGCGCACGTAATCTCCCGGCGGCGGGGGAGGAAATGCCTCTCCCACACATTCGCGAGGAGTCTCAGTGCGCGCTCTTGCCCGTATATCGCCGCGTATGCGCAACCGTGCGATCGGCACCGCCGTTCTGGCCGGAACCCTGGCCCTGGCACCGCTCTCCGCTCCTTCCGGCGCCACCGCCTCCGCCGTCGCCAAGACCTCCGCGGCCTCCGCCCAGAAGTGCGCGGACGACACGGGCATCGCCGCCACGGCCCGGGAGGCCCGCCCCTCGGGCACCGCCCACGCCGACGACCCCAACGAGCTGACCGCGGCCCAGGCCAAGGCCATGGACGCGCAGTTGAAGCAGAGACTCGCGGACCGACGGGTCAACGGCCCCTCGCTCGCCGCGGGCGCGACGATCCCGGTGTACTTCCACGTCGTGCACTCCGGGACGACCGGCAAGCTCAGCGCGGCCGACATCGACAACCAGATGAAGGTCCTGAACGCCGCCTACGGCGGGCAGGGCACGGGCAACACCGCCACCGGCTTCCAGTACACGCTGGCCGGCACGGACTACACGGACAACAGCGCCTGGTACGACGGCGTCTCCCCCGGCTCCACCGCCGAGAAGGCCATGAAGTCCTCGCTGCGCAAGGGCGGCGCGAACGCCCTCAACATCTACACCGCCAACCTCGGCGGCGGCCTGCTGGGCTGGGCCACCTTCCCCAGCTCGTACAAGTCCAACCCCTCGGACGACGGCGTCGTCATCCTCGACAGCTCGCTGCCCGGCGGCTCCGCCACCAACTACAACGAGGGCGACACCGCCACCCACGAGGTCGGCCACTGGCTGGGGCTGTACCACACCTTCCAGGGCGGCTGCAATGGAAACGGTGACTACGTGGCCGACACCCCGGCCGAGAAGAGCCCCGCGTACGCGTGCCCGACCGGACGCGACTCCTGCGCCAGCAAGACCGGTGTCGACCCGATCCACAACTTCATGGACTACACCTACGACTCGTGCATGACCCAGTTCACGGCGGGCCAGGTGCAGCGCATGAGCGACAACTGGACCGCCTACCGGGGCTGATCCACTCCGCACCTCTGACGGGCCCCGCAACGACGCGGGGCCCGTCGCGCGTCACAGCGTGGCGAGGAAGCCGAGCGAGACCTTCCAGGCCAGCTCGGCCGACTCCCGGTCGAAGTCGGGCAGTTCGTGGTCCGTGAAGAGGTGCCCCGCGCCCGGGTAGCGGTAGATCTCGACGTCGGCCCCGGTCCGCTGCATCTGGAGGTACCAGGTGTTCAGCCAGTCGTGCGTCTCGAACGCGTCCGGGTCGGCGACGTGCAACTGCACCGGGAGTTCGTCCACCGAGGCGTTCTCGGCGATGTCCGAGGTGCCGTGGAACATCAGCAGCCCGCGGGCCTTCGAGTCACCGAGCGCCAGGGTCTGCGCGGTGGCGGCCCCGAACGAGAAACCCGCGTACACCAGGCCGCGTTCGGAGTAGGGCGCGGCGGCGAGCACGGCCCGCCTGAGCAGCTCGTCCTTGCCCACTTCCGCCTTGAAGGCCAGGCCCTCCTCGACGGTGTCGAAGGTGCGGCCCTCGAAGAGATCGGGCACCTGCACCTCGTGTCCGGCGGCGCGGAGCCGGTCGGCGGCCGCGTGCACCGCCGGGCGCAGACCGTACGTCGAGTGGAAGAGCATGATGTTCATGGGGCCATGGTGCCAGCCACGGCCGGGACCGCGGAGCCCGGCCAGGCGGGGAAACCCCGCCGCGCGCCCGGCCCGGTGCTCCTCCCGGGAACGCCCGGCCGCCTCCCGGCTCACCGCAGGCTGCGCACGTCCAGCTGCCGCAGCACCCGGTCGACGATCTCCGGGTCCGTCCCCGCCTCGTTGCGGGCCGAGAGCACCGCGTGGCGGGCGGCCGACATCATCTCGCGCTGGACCCGACTGACCGCCTTGAAGCGCTCGGCGCGCTGCGCGTACGCCTCGCGGCGTTCGTCGTCGACCATGTCGGGACTGATCCGCGCCCCCATGTCGTACGCCATCCGCTGCAGCCGCTCGGCGACCTCCTCCGGGAAGTCCTCGTCCTCCCGGATCTCCTTCAGCCGCTGCTTCGCGGCCTTGGCGGCACGGATCGCGAGGTCCTTCTCCAGCGCCTCCTCGGTCGCGGTGTCCGCCTTGACGTGGAGCTTGCGCACCAGCCACGGCAGCGTGAGCCCCTGCACGACGAGCGTGGCCATGATCACGGCGAAGGCGATGAAGACGATCTCGTCGCGTCCGGGGAACGGCTTCCCGTCGTCCGTCTGCAGCGGGATGGCGAGCGCCAGCGCCACCGAGGCGACCCCGCGCATCCCGGACCACCACATCACGACGGTCTCCCGCCAGCTGGTGGGGATCTCCTCGCTGACGTCGCGCCGGGTGTGCAGCCGCTTGGCGAGCCAGGTGGCGGGCAGCAGGTACAGCAGCCGTACGCCGACGACGACCACGACGACGACCAGGCCCCAGCCCAGCATCTGGAGCTCCCGCCCGTCCGCCGTCCCGAAGACGTTGTGCAGTTCGAGACCGATCAGGCCGAAGGCGACGCCCGTGACGAGGGTGTCGACGATCTCCCAGAAGCTGCGGCCGGTGAGCCGCCCGAGCACGTCGTCGGCGTCGGCGGTGTGCTCGGCGAGGAAGAGCGCGGTGGTGAGGACGGCGAGGACGCCCGACCCCTTCAGTTCCTCCGCGAGCACATAGCTCACGAACGGCACCAGCAGGGTGAGGCCGACCTGGAGCGTGGCGTCCCCGAGCAGACCCATGAGCTTGATGGTGAGCCAGCCCAGCACGAGACCCACCGCCACGGCGACGACCGCGGAGAGGATCAGCAGCCCGAACGCCTCCGGCAACGAGAAGGTGCCGCTCACCGCGGCGGCGATCGCCACGTGGTACAGCACGATCGCGGTCACGTCGTTGAACAGCCCCTCGCCCTCCAGGATGGAGACGAGCCTGCGCGGCAGCCCGACCGACCCCGCGACGGCCGTCGCGGCGACCGGGTCGGGCGGGGCGACCAGCGCGCCGAGCGCCACGGCGGCGGCGATGGGCAGCCCAGGGACTATCGCGTTGGCGACCGCGGCGACGGCGGCCGTGGTGACGAAGACCAGCGCCACGGCCAGCAGAAAGATCGGTCGTTTGTTGGCGGCGAACTGCCGCCAGGAGGTGCGCTGCACGGAGGCGTAGAGCAGTGGCGGCAGCAGCGCCGGAAGGATGATCTCGGGCGGGATGTCCACGTTCGGCACGAAGCTGACGAACGCCATGCCGACTCCGGCGAGCGTCATCAGCACCGGCGCGGGCAACCCCAGGCGCTCCCCGAGGGGAACCGTGACCACCGCCCCGAGCAGCAGCAGGAGGAGCAGTGCCATTTGGTCCACGGGGAGCCTTCCGTAGCGCGGTGGGCCGGTCCACCCGACCGGCGTAGCCGGCTCAAAGCCTGCCATGCCGGGCACACAATACGGACATCACCCCCCTTCTCCCCACCACGCGGCCCGCATTCCTCCGATGTATCCGTGACCGGCTCTTGTCGGCGCGAGACGGTCCGGTCGTACGGAAGGAGGTGTCGGCGCGACACCGGATCCGCCCCGTGCCAGGACGCGGGCGGGAACGTGGGCCCGGACGGCACGGGCAGGGAGGCGGCTCGGGCCGGCGCGACTCCGCTCGGGCCGGCTCGGCCCGGCGCGGCTACAGGGTGCGCCGCATCGCCCGGTGGGGCATCCCGGCGTCGGGGAACTCGGGGCCGTACGCCACGTATCCGAGCCGCTCGTAGAAGCCGAGGGCGTGGGTCTGGGCGTGCAGGTCGACGGCGGCCAGGCCCAGCTCGCGGGCCGCGTCCTCGATGGCCCGGACCAGCGCGGCGCCGACGCCGAGGCCGCGCGCCGCCCTGGTCACCGCGAGCCTGCCGAGCGAGCCGACGGCCGGGTCCCCGCCGGTCCTGGTGGCGGCGGCCGGTCCGTGCAGCAGCCGCCCGGTCCCGAGCGCCGTGCCGTCCGCCGCGAAGGCGACGACGTGCACGGCGTCCGCGTCGTGGACGTCGTACTCGATCTCCTCGGGCACCTCCTGCTCGACGACGAAGACCTCCTTGCGGACCTGGAAACAGGCCGCGAGATCCTGCTCGCCGACGGCGGTGCGCGTGGTGTACGGGGCGACCGGGTCGCTCACTGACTCTCCGCCGCGATCTTGTCCAGGGCCTGCTGGAGGTCGTCCGGGTAGCGGCTGGCGAACTCCACCCAGCGGCCGTCGGCCGGGTGCTCGAAGCCGAGCCGGACGGCGTGCAGCCACTGCCGGGTCAGGCCGAGGCGTTTGGCCATCGTCGGGTCGGCGCCGTAGGTGAGGTCACCGACGCAGGGGTGGCGGTGGGCGGACATGTGCACCCGGATCTGGTGCGTGCGGCCCGTCTCCAGCTTGATGTCCAGGAGGCTGGCGGCGCGGTAGGCCTCGATGAGGTCGTAGTGCGTCACGGAGGGCTTGCCCTCGGCCGTGACGGCCCACTTGTAGTCGTGGTTGGGGTGGCGGCCGATGGGGGCGTCGATGGTGCCGCTCATCGGGTCCGGGTGGCCCTGGACCAGCGCGTGGTACTTCTTCTCGACGACCCGGTCGCGGAACTGCCCCTTCAGCAGGGTGTAGGCCCGCTCGGACTTGGCGACCACCATCAGGCCCGAGGTGCCGACGTCGAGGCGGTGGACGATGCCCTGGCGCTCGGCGGCGCCGGAGGTCGAGATCCGGTACCCGGCCGCGGCGAGACCGCCGATGACGGTCGTGCCGGTCCAGCCGGGGCTCGGGTGGGCTGCGACGCCGACCGGCTTCACGATCACGACGATGTCGTCGTCGTCGTGCACGATCTCCATGCCCTCTACGGGCTCGGCCACGATCTGCACCGGAGCGGGCGCCTGCGGCATCTCCACCTCCAGCCAGGCACCGCCCCTGACCCGCTCGGACTTCCCGACCACCGAGCCGTCCACCTGCACCTTCCCGGCGGCGGCCAGCTCCGCGGCCTTGGTGCGGGAGAAGCCGAACATCCGGGAAATGGCGGCGTCGACGCGCTCGCCCTCCAGGCCGTCGGGTACGGGCAGGGTGCGGACCTCGGGATGCGTACTCACCTGATCGAGTATGCCTTGCGCCCGCTAGTCCTTGTGCACGGTGCCGTCGGGGTCCAGGCCCTTGAAGGAGAGGATCACGATCAGGATGCCGCCGCAGACGATCGCGGAGTCGGCCAGGTTGAAGACGGCGAAGTGCGCGGGGGCGATGAAGTCCACCACCGCGCCCTCGAAGACTCCGGGGGCGCGGAAGATGCGGTCGGTGAGGTTGCCGAGCGCGCCGCCGAGCAGCAGCCCGAGCGCGATGGCCCACGGCAGGCTGTAGAGCTTGCGCGCGAGGCGGGCGATCACGACGATCACGGTCGCCGCGATGAAGGTGAAGATGATGGTGAACGCCTCGCCGAAGCCGAACGCGGCACCGGGGTTGCGGATCGCGCTGAGCTGCAGCCAGTCGCCGATGACCTCGATGGGCTCGTGGTGCTCCAGCTTCGCGACCACGATCATCTTGCTGATCAGGTCGAGGAGGTAGGCGAACACGGCCACTCCGAAGAGCACCATGATCTTCCGCCTGCCCCGAGCAGGGGCCGCCTCCCCGGCCGGGCTCGCCGCCCGGTCCTCGGCCCCGTCTCCTTCGGTCCCCTCAGTCTCGGGGATGTCCGGCGTACCGATGATGCGCTCCGCCTCTGCCACGTGAGTCCCTCAACCTAGGTTCCTGACTGAGGACGAGGGTACGACACGCCGCCGCGGTTCAGCCTCGGCGCTCCTGCTTCTGTTTGTCCTCGACACAGAGCGTGGCTCGGGGGAACGCCTGCATCCGTGCCTTGCCGATCGGGTTGCCGCAGACCTCGCACAGCCCGTACGTCCCTGCGTCGAGCCGGGCCAGGGCCCGCTCGGTCTGCTCCAGCATCTCCTGCGCGTTGGCGGCGAGCGACATCTCGTGCTCGCGGGTGATGTTCTTGGTGCCGGTGTCCGCGTCGTCGTCACCGGCTCCGTCGCCGGAGTCGCGCATCAGCCCGGCGAGTGCGGCGCTGGCGGCCTCCATCTCGCTGCGCAGCCGCATGACCTCGCTGCTCAGCTCGGCCCGTGCCTCGGCGACCTCGTCCGGCGTCCAGGGGTCCTCGCCCGGCCGGACCGCCAGCTCGCCGGGGATGGTCGTGGCGGTTCCCCGGGCCGGGGGCAGGGGGGCCATGTCCCCGTCGGCCGTGCGGGTCCGGGCCGCGCTCTTCTTGGCTACCACCGTGTGGGCTCCCGTCTGCTCGGCGGACTCGGCCGCCACCGTGGCCGCGTGGGCGGCCTTCTTCGCGGGCGCCTCGCCTGCCGGCGGCCCGTGCCCGGCGTCCGTGTGCTCGGCGGACGCCGGCCCTTTCCTGGTCGTGCTCTCCTTCACCACGGTCTTCTTCACCACGGCCTTCTTCGTCGCCGTTTTCCTCGCGGCGGTCTTCTTCACCGCGGTCTTCTTCACCACGGTCTCCTTCACCGCCGCTTCCTCCGGCCCGGCTTCCAGGACGGTCTCCGGCCCCGCCTCCGCGCCGGTCCTCCCGGCCGTCGCGCCCGTGGATCTCGTCGGCGCCGTCTTCTTCGCGGCGGTCTTCTTCGCCACCATGGCCACGGCCCCTTCACATATTGTGATCTTGCACGCGAATCGTGCTGGGACGATAAATCGACCCCAGCCCCGCGGCAACGGGGCACGCCGCCGAATCGCTCCTCCCCACGCCGGGTTTCCGACCTGCCTGCATCCGTTGTGCCCAGCTCACCGCCGGGTAATCCGCCTCCCGGCCCCGCCCCGGCCCGGTGCGCGCCCGTCTGGCCATTCGGGTCACGCCCCCTCCCGCGGCAAAACCGGTCGGCCGCTCCCCGTGCGGGCCCTTACACTTGCCACAGCGAGAGGCGTGGATGGGACGAGTAGCGTCGTACGCAGCCAGGAGCGACCCGGGGACGGTGGAAGCCCGGGGGCGAGCGCGTCGTGAAGATCACCCGGAGCCGTCGGAAGAAAGCTTTGGACAGTGGGTTCCGCCCACGGGCGCAGGGCGAGTAGAACCGGCATCGCGATCCCAATGAGGGGGCCACGGACGCACGCCCGGGGCCAAGGAGGGTGGTACCGCGGGAGTCGACGAGGCTCTCGTCCCTCCGACGGAAGTGGAAAACGTCCGCCGGAGGAAGTTCGCCCATGACATCGCCGCAGTACCGCCAGGTACCCGCCCAGGTCGACCTGCCCGCGCTGGAGCACGCCGTGCTCGATTTCTGGCGCGAGAGCAAGGTCTTCGCCAAGAGCCTCGAACAGTCCGAGGGCCGCCCCGAGTGGGTCTTCTACGAGGGCCCGCCCACCGCCAACGGCATGCCCGGCGCCCACCACATCGAGGCCCGCGTCTTCAAGGACGTCTTCCCCCGCTTCCGCACCATGCAGGGCTACCACGTCGGCCGCAAGGCGGGCTGGGACTGCCACGGGCTGCCGGTCGAGCTCGCGGTCGAGAAGGAGCTGGGCTTCAACGGCAAGAAGGACATCGAGGCGTACGGCATCGCCGAGTTCAACGCCAGGTGCCGCGAGTCCGTGACCCGGCACACCGACGCGTTCACCGAGCTCACGACCCGCATGGGCTACTGGGTCGACCTCGACGACGCGTACCGCACGATGGACCCCGAGTACGTCGAGTCGGTGTGGTGGTCGCTGAAGGAGATCTTCAACAAGGGCCTGCTGGTCCAGGACCACCGCGTCGCCCCCTGGTGCCCCCGCTGCGGCACCGGCCTGTCCGACCACGAGCTGGCGCAGGGGTACGAGACGGTCGTCGACCCGTCGGTCTTCGTCCGCTTCCCCCTCACCTCCGGCCCGCTCGCCGGCAGCGCCTCGCTCCTGGTCTGGACGACCACCCCCTGGACCCTGGTCTCCAACACCGCCGTCGCCGCCCACCCCGACGTCACGTACGTCGTCGCGACGAACGGCGAGGAGAAGCTGGTCGTCGCGCAGCCGCTCGTCGAGAAGGCACTGGGCGAGGGCTGGGAGACCACCGGTGAGACCTTCACCGGCCGCGAGATGGAGCGCTGGACCTACGAGCGCCCCTTCGCCCTCGTCGACTTCCCGGCCGAGGCGCACTACGTCGTCAACGCCGAGTACGTGACGACCGAGGACGGTACGGGTCTGGTCCACCAGTCCCCCGCCTTCGGCGCCGACGACCTCCTGGTCTGCAAGGCGTACGGCCTCCCGGTCGTGAACCCGGTCCGCCCCGACGGCACCTTCGAGGAGGACCTGCCCCTGGTCGGCGGCGTCTTCTTCAAGAAGGCCGACGAGGCGCTCACCGAGGACCTGGCCGCCCGCGGCAAGCTCTTCCGGCACGTCCCGTACGAGCACAGTTACCCGCACTGCTGGCGCTGCCACACCGCGCTGCTCTACTACGCGCAGCCGTCCTGGTACATCCGCACGACCGCCGTCAAGGACCGGCTGCTCCAGGAGAACGAGAAGACCAACTGGTTCCCGGACTCCGTCAAGCACGGCCGCTTCGGCGACTGGCTGAACAACAACGTCGACTGGGCACTGTCCCGCAACCGCTACTGGGGCACCCCGCTGCCGATCTGGCGCTGCGAGGACGGTCACCTCACCTGCGTCGGCTCCCGTGCCGAGCTCGGCGAGCTCACCGGCACCGACCTCTCCGGGCTGGACCCGCACCGCCCGTTCATCGACGAGGTCACGTTCACCTGCTCGCAGGAGAACTGCCGACTGGAGGCCCGCCGCGTCCCTGAGGTCATCGACGCCTGGTACGACTCGGGCTCGATGCCGTTCGCGCAGTGGGGCTACCCGTACAAGAACAAGGAGATCTTCGAGAGCCGCTACCCGGCGCAGTTCATCTCGGAGGCCATCGACCAGACCCGCGGCTGGTTCTACACGCTGATGGCGGTCGGCACCCTGGTCTTCGACAAGTCGTCGTACGAGAACGTGGTCTGCCTGGGCCACATCCTCGCCGAGGACGGCCGGAAGATGTCCAAGCACCTGGGGAACATCCTCCAGCCGATCCCGCTCATGGACCAGCACGGCGCGGACGCGGTGCGCTGGTTCATGGCGGCCGGCGGCTCCCCGTGGGCGGCCCGGCGCGTCGGCCACAACACGATCCAGGAGGTGGTCCGCAAGACCCTCCTGACGTACTGGAACACGGTCGCCTTCCAGGCCCTGTACGCCCGTACGTCGGACTGGGCCCCCTCCGCGGCCGACCCGGCCCCGGCGGACCGCACGGTCCTGGACCGCTGGCTGCTGAGCGAGCTGAACGCGCTGGTGGACCAGGTCACGCAGGCCCTGGAGGGCTACGACACCCAGCGCGCCGGCAAGCTCCTGTCCGCCTTCGTCGACGACCTGTCCAACTGGTACGTGCGCCGCTCGCGCCGCCGTTTCTGGCAGGGCGACAAGGCGGCGCTGCGCACCCTGCACGAGGTCGTCGAGACGGTGACCCGGCTGATGGCCCCGCTCACCCCGTTCATCACCGAGCGGGTCTGGCAGGACCTCGTCGTCCCGGTCACTCCGGACGCCCCCGAGTCGGTGCACCTGTCCACCTGGCCGAAGGCGGACCCGGCGGCGATCGACCCGGCCCTCTCCACGCAGATGGCGCTGGTGCGCCGGCTGGTCGAGCTGGGCCGGGCCACCCGCGCCGAGTCCGGCGTCAAGACCCGCCAGCCGCTGTCCCGCGCCCTGGTCGCGGTGACCGGCTTCGAGACGCTCTCCCCCGAGCTGCACGCCCAGATCACGGAGGAGCTGAACGTCTCCTCGCTGGCCTCGCTGTCCGAGGTCGGCGGCTCGCTGGTCGACACGACGGCGAAGGCCAACTTCCGGGCGCTCGGCAAGCGGTTCGGCAAGGGCGTCCAGGCGGTGGCCAAGGCGGTCGCGAACGCCGACGCGGCGGCCCTCTCGCTGGCCCTGCGCGAGGGCACCGCGTCCGTCGAGGTGGACGGCGAGACGGTCGCCCTCTCCCCGGACGAGGTGATCATCACCGAGACGCCGCGCGAGGGCTGGTCGGTCGCGTCCGACTCGGGCGCGACGGTCGCCCTGGACCTGGAGATCACGCCGGAGCTGCGGCGCGCGGGCCTGGCCCGTGACGCGATCCGCCTCATCCAGGAGGCCCGCAAGAACAGCGGCCTGGACGTGGCGGACCGCATCGCCGTCCGCTGGACGTCGTCCTCCCCCGCCACGGTGGAGGCGCTGGCCGAGCACGCCGCCCTGATCGCGGACGAGGTCCTGGCCCTGGACTACGCGCAGGGCGAGGCGGACCCGACGTACGGCGAGCCGTTCACGGACGAGGGCCTGGCCCTGACGTTCCGTCTCCGCAAGACGGAGCAGTAACCCACGACGAGGAGAGGGGCCCGGCCGGACAGCTGTCCGGCCGGGGCCCCCCATAACAGAACCAAGTGCCACCGGCCCCCCCGGGGGGGGGGGGGGGGAACCCCCCCCCCGCCCCCCCCCCCCCCACCCCC